>NZ_JBJGZJ010000017.1:0-100213 GCF_054050435.1 Geodermatophilus sp. SYSU D01036
GGCGCGCCGTCGCTTTCCGGGCCGGAGCCCCGGGCGGGGGGTGGTCCGGCCGAGGCTGGGGCCCGCCCCCCGGGGGGGGGCAGCCCACGAGCGCGCGCAGGAGGAGCCACCTCCCGCCGCCCGTGCTCCGCACGCCCGGCGGGAGGTTCCCGGCTAGCTCGTGCTCTGCACACACCCGTGTGCAGAGCACGAGCCCGCTCGGGGCCCGCGCGGGGGACGGCGCCGACGGTCCCCGGGGACGACGGAGCCCGCGTCCCCTCGAACGGGACGCGGGCTCCGGGCCTGCGGAGGAGCGGGTGTCAGAGCGCCCCGGGGCGGGCGGCGATGCCGGCCAGGGTCTCGTCCATGTCCCGGTCGCTGTCGGCCGTGCCGGCGTGCACCAGCAGGATCGGCGTCAGGTCGTCGGCGGCGGGGACGGGGCCCGCGCCGGCCGGCGCCAGCAGCAGGGCCGGCAGGGTCTCGGTCTCCGCGGCGATCTCGACGCCGGCCTTGCGCAGCGAGTCGGCGACGTTGCGCCGGACGCCCCGCCGACCCTCGACGGCCCGCAGCTGCAGCGGCACCTGACGGCCCACCGCGGCGTGCGCGGCCAGCCGGAGGGCGGCCCGGCCGGAGGCGTCGCCGTCCTGCAGCACCGCGACCGGCCCGCCCGGCTGCAGGCCCGCCTCGCCGAGCTCGCCGGCGACGGTGACCACCGACCCGCGCAGGGACGGCGGCCAGGGGGTGCCGGCGCCGTCGACGGCGAGCGCCCCCTCGACGATGCCCCAGCCGCTGCGGACCAGGACGACGTCGGCCTCGCTGCTGCCCGCCAGGTCGGCCACCTCCGCCCACGGGTCCTCGCTGAACCGCGAGGCGACCGACGCCTTCAGCCCGCGGGCCTCGACCTGCCGCGCCAGCTCCCGCAGCTCCCCGGCCACGGTGGCCATGAGCTCGAGGTCGGCGCCCAGGCCGCTGGACACCTCGGGCTTGGGCCGGGAGCGGCGGACCACCCGGGTGACGACGACCTGCGCGGGCGACTCGCGGCCCACCAGGTCGCAGGCCAGGTCGACCAGGGCGGCGTCCCGCTCGGGCTCGTCGACGACCACGACGACGGTGTAGGCCTCCTCGAGGCCCATCGCGGCGCGCTCGGCGGCGGCGATGTCCCGCTGCAGGACGCGCTTGGGGTAGATGACGTTGAGCAGCGGCGAGGCCATCACCGTGGTCACCACGGCCATGATCACCATCAGGGTGAACATCTCGCCGTCGAGGACGCCGCGCTGCACGCCGATGTTGAGGATGACCAGCTCGGTGAGCCCGCGGGTGTTCATCAGCGTGGCCAGCGCCGTGGCCTGGCGCCGGGGCACCCGCATGGCGCGGGCGGCGGCGAAGGCGCCGACGAACTTGCCCGAGATGGCCACCAGCAGGATCAGGCCGAGCTCGCCGAGGCCGGCGAGGTCGATGGCGCCGACGTCGACGTTGAGGCCGGTCACCACGAAGAAGACCGGCAGCAGGAGCAGCACGCTGACCTGCTCGAGGCGGTCGATGATCTCGTGGTTGAGCCGGGCGGCGCCCTTGCGCGGCATGACGACGCCGAAGAGGAAGGCGCCGAAGATGAAGTGGATGCCGATCTCCTCGGCCACCCAGGCGCTGGCGAGGATGCCGATGAGGACGCCGGCGAGCATCTCCGGGGTGAGCTGCCCGAGCCGCTCGTAGCGGGTGACCAGGACCCGCAAGAGCGGCTTGACCAGCAGGAACATCACCAGGGCGAAGACCACCGACAGGCCGAGGATCAGCACGACGCCGGTGAACGACGAGGCGGCCACGATCGCCACGACGACGGCCAGCAGGCACCAGGCGAGGACGTCGTCGACGGCGGCGCAGGCCAGCGCGAGCACGCCGGTCGGGATCCGGTGCATCTGCCGCTCGGCCAGGATGCGCGCCAGCACGGGGAACGCGGTGATGGACATGGCCACGCCGAGGAACAGCGCGAACCCGAGGAAGGGGATGACCGACGTCTCGCCGTCCGCGTCGGTGAAGACGTCGTGCTGCGTGTGCAGGTAGGCCGCCAGCAGCACGCCGAGCGCGAACGGCAGCAGGATCGAGGCCAGCGACACCGAGACGGCGACCTTCTCCCGCCCACGGATGAAGGACAGGTCCACCTCGAGGCCGATGAGGAACATGAACAGGACCAGGCCCAGCTGCGCCAGCACGTTGAGGAACGGCCGGACGTCGAGCGGGAACAACAGGGTGTCCAGGTCGCCCGGGAGGGCGCCGAGCAGCGTCGGGCCGAGCATGATGCCGGCGACGATCTCGCCGACGACGGCCGGCTGGCCGACCCGCACGGCGAGCCGCCCCATGAGTCGAGCGATGATCATGATCACGGCCAGGTCCACGAAGACGTAGGCGATGATCTCGGCGATGGGGCGGGCTTCCACAGGGTCTCCGGGCGTAGCTGTCCGCGCCGCGTGGGACCGCGCGGGGATCGGGTGGGATGGCGGGGACCGGGCACCCGGGGCCACGCCGGGCGCGGATGCTAGCCGCGGCGGTCCGGTCGTAGGGGGCCCGTGCGCGCGGCATCTCGGCGGGCGCGAACCGGTTCCCGGACGGCAGGTCCCCCGGCACACTGTGCCGCTGCCGCGCACCGCGGCGTCCCGGCGCGGCCGGGGAGACAGCGTTTCAGGAGGACATGCATGGATGCCGTCGGCCTGGTGGGCGCGGCGCCTGCCACCATCGCGGACTACCAGGTGGTCCGCGTGCTCGGTGAGGGCAACAACGGCCGCTTCTACCTCGCCCGCCCGCCGGCGCGGCTCGGCCTGCCCGACGAGTACGTCGCGGTGAAGGTCTTCACCGGCAGCCACAGCGAGCAGGCCTACGAGCGGGGCGTGCGGGAGCTGCGCGCCTTCGCCCAGGTGGCGTCGCCGTACCTGGTCAGGGTCTACGACGCCGTGCTGCAGGACAGCTTCCTGTACGCGATGGAGTACTGCCCCCTCGGCTCGCTGGCCGCCCCGGCGCGGCCGCTGAGCCGTGGCGAGGTGCTGCGGGCGGTGGCGCACGCCGCGCACGCCGCCCACGCGCTGCACGAGGCGGGCCTCACCCACGGCGACATCAAGCCGGCCAACGTCCTGCTCACCGAGGACGGCGGCAAGCTCTCCGACCTCGGCCTGGCCCGCTACCTCGCGCCGGGCGTCACGCTGACCGGCATGGCCAGCGCCGCCTCGGTGGAGTTCCTGGACCCGGCGCTGCTGCGCGGCGACCGGCCCTCGCGGGCCACCGAGGTGTTCGCGCTGGGCGCCACCCTCAACCGGGCGCTCACCGGCACCGGCCTGTACGGCGAGCTGCCCGACGGCGAGCCGCTGCTGGCCATCCGCCGGGTGATGAGCGCGGAGCCGGCGATCGCCCCCGGCCTGACCGACGAGGAGGCCGCGCTGGTGTCCGAGTGCCTCGCCCCGGTGGGGAAGCGCCCGGTGACCGCGCTGCAGGTGGCCGAGCGGCTGGACCGGCTGGCCGCCGAGGCGCTGGGCGCCGCCCGCGCCTGACCGGCGACCGACACGCGACGAGGGCCCCGTCCCCACCGGCCGGTGAGGACGGGGCCCTCGTGGTGTGCGGGACCGGGGCCGGTCAGCGCTGCGTGAAGTCGCTGTGCGCGCTGTCGGTCCACCAGGCGTACAGGGTCCCCAGCCCGGCCTGGCCGCCGTTCTGGATGGCCACGATGCCCTCGGCGGCGAGGTCGTCCTGCGTCCAGTACAGGATCGCGTTGTTGTCGCCGTCGACGAAGCAGCCGAGGCGGCCGGCGTCCACCCCGCCGATCGTGTACTCGTCGTAGCCCTGCCCGGTGGCGCAGTCCGGCTGGCCGGTGAAGGCGCTGACGCCCTCGCGGGTCATGTCCGCGAGGAACACGGCGTCGACGGTCGCGGCGTCCTCGTACAGGTAGAACGAGGACGCCTCGGGGCCGGGCTGTGTCGCGGCGGCGCCGCAGTTGACCGCGGCGACGTCGCCGTCGCCGGCCGGGTCCGCGGTCTCGCAGGTCGCCGGGTCGAAGTCGCCGGGGATGATCCCGAGCAGCTGGTCCTGGGCGTCGGTGGAGGTCCCGCCGGTGCTGCCGCCGGAGGTGTTCCCGTCAGAGGTGTTCCCGTCGGATGAGCTCCCCGTCGACGTGTCGGCGTCGGAGGTGGTCTCGGTCGGGGTGTGGGTGTCGTCGGCCCGGACGTCGTCGCCGCCGCTGAAGCCGCCGGCCAGCGCGATGACCCCGACCACGACCGCGATCAGCGCCACCGCGGCCCCCACGATGAGCAGCGGCAGCTTGCTCGAGCCCTTCGCGCCGCCCGAGGACGACGAGCCGGCCGGCGGGGGGAACCCGGGCCCGGCCGGCGGCGGGAAGCCGGTGGGCGGGCCGGGGTTCGACGGCGGCCCGTAGCCGGTGGACGGGCCGGGGTTCGACGGCGGGCCGTAGCCGGTGGGCGGGCCCGGGTTGGACGGCGGGCCGTACAGCGCCGCGGGCGCGCCCGGGTGCGACGGCGCCCCGTAGCTGCCGGCCGGGCCGGGGTTCGAGAAGCCCACGGTCTGCGGGTGGGCGACCAGCGGGGCGACCGACGTCGGCGGCGCGGCCTCGGGCCGCACCGTCACACCGGCCGAGCTCAGCGCTGCGCGTGCGGCCGCGGCGAACTCGCCGCAGCTCGCGTACCGCTCGTCGGGTTCCTTCGCCAGGCCCTTGAGGACGACGTCGTCCAGCCCGCGGGGCAGGCCCGGCCGCAGCGCGGACGGCGGCTGCGGGGTCGTGTTGAGGTGCGCGTACATGAGCGTGGCCAGGCCGTCGCCGGTGAACGGCCGCCGGCCGGTGAGGCACTCGAAGAGCACGCACGCCAGCGCGTAGACGTCGACCCGCTTGTCGATCGGCTTCTCGAGGAACCGCTCGGGTGCCATGTAGTCGAAGGAGCCGAGCGCGGCGCCGGTCTGGGTCAGCGCCGGGCCCTGCCCGTCCGACGTCGACCGGGCGATGCCGAAGTCGACGAGGTAGACGAACTCGTCGTCCCCGCTGCCGGTCAGCAGCACGTTGGAGGGCTTGACGTCGCGGTGCACCAGGCCGTCGGCGTGCGCGGCGTCGAGGGCCCGGGCGGTCTGGCTGACGACGTCGACCGCCCGCTCGGGGCTCATCGGCCCCTCCTCGGCCAGCACCGCGGCGACGTCGCGGCCGGGCACCAGGCGCATGTCGAGGAACAGCCGGCCCTCGATCTCGCCGTAGCGGTGGATCGGGACGATGTGCGGCTCGTTGAGCCGCGCGGCCAGGTGCGCCTCGCGGCGGAAGCGCTCGCGGTAGCCCCGGTCCGCGGCCAGGTGCTCGGAGAGCACCTTGAGCGCGACCGTGCGGTCGTGCTCGGTGTCGAACGCGCGGTACACCTCTCCCATCCCGCCGCGGCCGAGCAACGCCTCGATGCGGTAGGGGCCGAACTGTTGCAACTCCACCGGTGATCCTCCGTGTGCCGCAGTTCCGGGCGCTCGTCGGAGCCGGCGCCGGGTGCGGGTCGACGGCGGAGTCTAGGGACGGGTCCCCGGCCCGACCAGCGTCTCGGCCGCGGCTCGTCGGCCGGCGGGACGGGGTGGACACGGGCGGCGGACCGTGACCGGCCCGTGACCCGGCGGGAGAACTGCCGCGCGCGAACCTGTGGTCGGGACGGCGGGGTCTCCCTATCTTCCTCTCGCTCTCGGGCCCCCAGCGCCCGTCCCCACGAACGGAAGAAGCAGATGAGTCAGCCCCCCGGCCAGTACGGCGCGCCGAGTCAGTACGCGCAGCCCGGTCAGTACGGCGCGCCCGGTCAGTACGGCGCCCCCGGCGGCTACGGCGCGCCCGGCTTCGGCCCGGGCGGCGGCCCCGGCTTCGGTCCGGGCGGTTACGGCCGGCCGCCGCAGAAGAAGAGCGTCCTGCCCTGGGTGATCACCGGGCTGGTCGTGGTGCTGGCCGGCGTCGGCGTTCTCCTGTTCTTCCTCCTCCGCGGCGACGACACCCCGGCCCCGGCGGCCCAGGAGTCCTCGACGTCGGCCGACGCCTCCGACGACGGCGGCGAGGACGGTGGCGAGGACGGCGGCGACGAGGGCTCGGACACCGGCTCCGACACCGGCTCCGACACCGGGTCCGGCACCGGCTCGGGCATGGGCATGGACATGGGCGGCCCGGTCGGGGTGCCGCCGGGCGCCGGCACCCCGGGCAACGGCGGGGGCGGCGGCACCGGCACCGGCACCCCCATGGGGAACGACACCGGCGGCGCCGACGCCGGCCAGATCCCCGGCTCCTCCGACCTCGCGCTCGCGTGGGTGCAGGCGGTCTACGACTTCGACTTCGCGACCGCCTACGGCCTGTCCTGCGCCGAGCTGCAGGCCGCGGCCCAGCAGGGCTCGGCCGGCACCGAGTACAGCCCCGAGGAGTACCTGACGCTGTACTTCTACAGCCAGGTCCTGGGCGGCCAGACGATCGCCGACGGCGGCCTGGTCAGCATCGAGTACGACCCGGCCAACGCCGTCGACGTCGCCACCTTCGAGCTGACCCTCGACGACGGCACCACCCAGAGCGTGCAGGTCTGGGTCGGCCAGGACCTCACGGTCTGCAACTTCGGCTGACGCACCCCTCCGACGGCCGGTCCCCGCAGCGCGCGGGGGCCGGCCGTCGGCGTCTCCGCCGCCGGCCGTGCGGCACGATGGGCCGGTGTTCGCGGTGACCCGGCTGCGCGTGCCCGAGACCGAGGCGGCCTCCCTCGCCGCCGCCGTCGACGGGCTGCTCGCGGCGCTGACCGCCCGGCCCGGCTGCCGCGGCGGGGAGGCCGGCCGCTGCGCCGACGACCCGGCGCTGTGGGCGCTGGTCACCCGCTGGGACGGCGTGGGCGCCTATCGCCGCGCGCTGTCGGCCGCGGAGGTCAAGGTCGCCGGCGCGCCGGTGTGGGTGCACGCCCTCGACGAGCCCGGCGCCTACCTCCCCGTCGACGAGCCCGGCGAGCGCCCCGCCGCGCGGGCCCCGGGTGCGTAGCCTGCCCGGGACAGTCCGCACCGGCCCGGGAGGGGCGCGATGAGCCAGCCGCCGCAGGACGACGGGACGCCGCCCCCCGACCGGACCCGCGAGGTGCGCCTCCCGCCGCCGCCCCCGCCGGCGCGGCCGGACGAGCCCACCGACCGGCTGTCCGGCGGCCCCGTGCCGCGCGACCCCACCCTGCGGATGGGCGCCCCCGGGCAGCAGCCGGGAGCCCGGCCCGGACCGCAGCAGCCCGGACCGCAGCAGCCCGGACCTCAGCAGCCCCCGTACGGCCCGTTCGGGTACGGGCAGCCCTCCTACGGGCAGGCGCAGCCGGGCTACGGCCCGCCGCCCCAGCCCGGCCACGGCCAGCAGCCCCCGTACGGGCCGCCACCCGCCGGTGCGCCGGGGTACGGGCCGCCGGGCTACGGGCCGCCGGCCTACGGGCCGCCCGGGTACGGCGCCCCGCCGCAGCCGCCGCGCAGGAGCCGCGGCCCGCTGGTCGCCCTGCTCGCCACGCTCGCCGTCCTCCTGGTCGGCGGTGGTGTGCTCGCCGCGGTGCTGCTCTCCCGGGACGACGACGGCGGCGGCCCGGCCGCGACGGCGAGCACGTCGGCGTCCACCTCGTCGTCGTCCTCGCCCTCGTCCTCCTCGCCCGGGTCGTCGTCCGGGGAGGGCGGCTTCGGTGGCGGCGCCGGCACCCCGACCGGGGGCGGCGGCGGGGGAGCCGGCGGGGACCTCAACGTCCCCGGCAGCCCGGAGTTCGCCGCCTCGTGGGTGCAGTCGGTGGTCGAGCGGGACGCGGCCGCGGCCTACGACGGCCTGTGCGCCGACGGGCAGGGCCAGTTCCCCGACGGGCAGGCGGTGCTCGCCGACTTCGACACCTTCCTCGGCGGGCAGATCACCGACGGCTCGGCCACCGGCGCGGTCGCGGCCGGCGACGTCGACGAGGTCACCTTCGAGGTGACGCTGGACAGCGGGCAGCCGGCCACGTTCGTCGTCACCGTGGTGGACGAGGGCGGCCCGGCCGTCTGCGGCTACACCTCGTCGTAGGGAGCGCGGCCGCGGCGGCGGGGGGCGGCGCAGGCGGGGCGTCTACCGTGGGCAGGTCAACCGCCGACCGCCAGCCGGATGGAGCACCGAGCTCGTGAGCGCCAGCAACACCACGCACGACCCCGCCCGCCTCGACAAGGTGGTCAACCTCTGCAAGCGCCGGGGGTTCGTCTTCCCGTCGGGTGAGATCTACGGCGGCACCCGCTCCGCCTGGGACTACGGGCCGCTGGGCGTCGAGCTCAAGGAGAACATCAAGCGGCAGTGGTGGCGCACCGTCGTCCAGAGCCGCGACGACATCGTCGGCCTGGACTCCTCGGTGATCCTGCCGCGGCAGACCTGGGTCGCCTCCGGTCACGTCGGCGTCTTCACCGACCCGCTGACCGAGTGCCAGAACTGCCACAAGCGCTTCCGGGCCGACCACCTCGAGGAGGCCTTCGAGGCCAAGAAGGGCCGGCTCCCGGAGAACGGCCTGTCCGAGATCACCTGCCCCAACTGCGGCGTGACCGGCCAGTGGACCGAGCCGCGCGACTTCAACATGATGCTCAAGACCTTCCTCGGCCCGGTCGAGGACGAGTCGGGGCTGCACTACCTGCGCCCGGAGACCGCGCAGGGCATCTTCGTCAACTTCGCCAACGTCATGGGCGCGGCGCGGAAGAAGCCGCCGTTCGGCATCGGCCAGATCGGCAAGTCCTTCCGCAACGAGATCACCCCGGGCAACTTCATCTTCCGCACCCGCGAGTTCGAGCAGATGGAGATGGAGTTCTTCGTCGAGCCGGGCAGCGACGAGGAGTGGCACCAGTACTGGATCGACGAGCGCACCCGCTGGTACACCGACCTGGGCATCTCCCCGGACAACCTGCGGCACTTTGAGCACCCGAAGGAGAAGCTCTCCCACTACTCGAAGCGCACCGTCGACATCGAGTACCGCTTCGGCTTCCAGGGCTCGGAGTGGGGCGAGCTCGAGGGCATCGCCAACCGCACCGACTTCGACCTGTCCACGCACACCGAGCACTCCGGCGTGGACCTGTCCTACTTCGACCAGGCCACCAACACCCGCTGGACGCCGTACGTCATCGAGCCGGCGGCCGGGCTCACCCGCTCGCTGATGGCCTTCCTCATCGAGGCCTACACCGAGGACGAGGCGCCCAACGCCAAGGGCGGCGTCGACACCCGCACGGTGCTGCGGCTGGACCCGCGGCTGGCGCCGGTCAAGGCCGCCGTCCTGCCGCTGTCGCGCAACGCCGACCTCTCGCCCAAGGCGCGTGACCTCGCGGCCGCGCTGCGCCGGAACTGGAACGTCGACTTCGACGACGCCGGCGCCATCGGCCGCCGCTACCGCCGGCAGGACGAGGTCGGGACGCCGTTCTGCCTCACCGTCGACTTCGACACCCTCACCGACGACGCGGTGACCGTGCGGGAGCGCGACTCGATGAGCCAGGAGCGCATCGGCCTGGACCGGGTCGAGGACTACCTCAAGGCCAAGCTCCCCGTCTGCTGAGGGCCGTGCACTTCCGCGGATCTGCTCCGGGCAGATCCGCGGAAGTGCACACGAGCCTGCGGCGCCGGTCCGTGCGGGGCCGCCTGCCCCCGGGTGACCCCGGCCACCGGGCGCGGCCACCTACCCTGGACGGCGTGACGAGCACCCTGGCGCCGGCGGTCGCCCCGCTGCGGCTGGGGCCGCTCACCGTGGACCCCGCCGTGGTGCTCGCGCCGATGGCCGGCATCACCAACCCCGCGTTCCGCACGCTGTGCCGCGAGTTCGGGGCGGGGCTCTACGTCTGCGAGATGATCACCACGCGGGCGCTGGTGGAGCGCAACGAGAAGACGCTGCGGATGATCCGGGCCACGCCCGAGGAGGCCGCCGCCGGCTTCTCCGTGCAGCTCTACGGCGTGGACCCGGCCACCGTCGGGCGGGCGGTGGAGATGCTCGTCGACGAGGAGGTCGCCGGCACCCGCCCGGCGCACGTCGACCTGAACTTCGGCTGCCCGGTGCCGAAGGTGACCCGGAAGGGCGGCGGGTCGGCGCTGCCCTGGCGGCGGGTGCTGTTCCGCGACATCGTGCGGGCGGCCGTCCGCGCCGCCCGCGACGTGCCGGTGACGGTCAAGACCCGCATCGGCATCGACGCCGACCACGTCACCTACCTCGACGCCGGCCGGATCGCGCAGGACGAGGGCGCCGCCGCGATCACCCTGCACGGGCGCACCGCCGACCAGCTCTACAGCGGTACCGCCGACTGGGGACCGATCGCCCGGCTGGTGGAGACCGTCGACATCCCGGTGCTCGGCAACGGCGACGTCTGGGAGGCCGACGACGCGCTGCGCCTGGTCGCCGGGACCGGGTGCGCCGGCGTCGTCATCGGCCGCGGCTGCCTGGGCCGGCCCTGGCTGTTCGGGGACCTCGCCGCCGCCTTCGCCGGGGAGTCCCGGCGGGCGCTGCCGACGCTGCGCGAGGTGGCCGCGGTGATGGTCCGGCACGCGCAGCTGCTGTCGGAGGGGCTGGGCGAGCTGCACGGCTGCACCGACTTCCGCAAGCACGTGGCCTGGTACCTCAAGGGCTTCTCGGTGGGCTCCGACGTCCGCCGCGCACTGGCGATGGTCAGCTCGCTGGACGAGCTGGCCGGCCTGCTCGACCGCATCCCCGACCAGCCCTACCCGACGGCCGTCCTGGGCGGCCCGCGGGGCCGGACCAGCAGCCCCCGGCCGGTGGCGCTGCCCGAGGGCTGGCTCGACGACCGCGACGACCCGCGCCCGCCGGCCGGTGCGGAGCTGGAGACGAGCGGCGGATGAGCGGCCCGTACCTGTACGACGAGGGTCCCGAGGCGCTGCACACCGGCACCCCGCGGCGCCGCAACGGGCTGCTGCTGGGGATCTTCGGCGGCACGGTGGCGCTCGCCGTCGCCATGGTCGTGGCCCTGCCGCTGGTGAAGGGCTCGGGGGAGGAGCAGGCCCGGGAGGCGGTCGGCGTGTTCCTGGCCGCGCTCCAGGCCGGCGACACCGAGACCGCCGGCGACCTGCTGTGCCAGGCCGAGCGCGACCGCGGCGCCGTGGGCGACGTCCTCGACGGGTACGAGCACCCCGGCGACGCCCGGGTGGTCGGCGTCGCGGATGGCCGGCTCGGGGACCAGGACAGCCAGGAGGTCCGGGTCCGCTGGGACGACGGCGCGGAGGCCACGCTCTCCGTGGTGCTGGAGGACGGCCCGCGCGTCTGCGGCACCTCCGGCTGAGCGCGCGGGCGCCGCGAGCGGATCCCTTCTCGGAGCGCCACCGGGCTGTCACCATGTGCGCCGCCCGGCTGGAGGTCCACCGGGCCAGCCCGAGAGGAACCGCGTTGACGCAGCCGCCCCACCCGCCCGTCGCCCCCGCCGCGCCGTACGCCCCGCCCGGGGCCCACGCCGGGTCCTACGCGCCCGCTGCGCCCTTCGCGCCCGCCGGCGTCGCGCCCGCCTCCCTCCCGGCGCCGGCCGCGCCCACGCAGGTGGCCTTCCCCGGGCAGGTCCAGCTGCCGCCCCAGCCGCAGTTCGCGCCCACTCCGCAGCAGGCCGCGCAGGTGCAGCGCGGCGCGCCGGCCAGCGGCTTCCCGCGCTACGTCCCGCCGCCGCCGTCGCCGGTCAACCGTACCGGCCTGTACGTCGGCATCCTCGTCGTCGTGCTGACGCTGCTGTTCGCCGTCCTCGGCTTCGCCCTCGTCGCCTGATCCCTCCGGCCGGCCCGGCTCGCGTCCCGAGCCGGGCCGGCCGTCCGCTGCGTGAGGCCGCTCACCTCCGTGTACCGGGACGAGACACGGGCTGGCGTGTCCCCGTCCCGTGGGTCACGATCGCTGCCTGGCTCCGGGTGGACGTATGAGACGTCTACCCCCGACCGGGGACCCGGGGCCGCGCTCGCCGGAGCGGCCGACGGGGACCCCGCGACGCCGCACCGGCAGCGGACGGGCGGCCGGCGAGACGAGCGCGGAGGTGCACGGTGGGCAGCGTCACGAGCACGACCACCTGGGTCTACGACTTCAGTGAGGGCAGCAAGGACCAGAAGGACCTGCTCGGCGGCAAGGGCGCGAACCTCGCCGAGATGACCAACCTCGGGCTGCCCGTGCCGCCCGGGTTCACCATCACCACCGACGCCTGCCGCCACTACCTCGAGCACGGCAGCACCCCGCCCGACCTCGCCGACCAGGTGACCGAGCACCTGACGGCGCTGGAGAAGGCGATGGGCAAGACCCTCGGCGACCCCGCGGACCCGCTGCTGGTCTCGGTCCGGTCCGGGGCGGCGGCCTCGATGCCCGGGATGATGGAGACCGTCCTCAACGTCGGCCTCAACGACGAGTCGGTGCAGGGACTGGCCGCGCAGTCCGGGAGCGAGCGCTTCGCCTGGGACTCCTACCGCCGGCTGATCCAGATGTTCGGCAAGACGGTGCTCGACATCGACGGCGAGGCGTTCGAGCACGCCCTCGACGAGGCCAAGCGCGAGCAGGGCACCGACCTGGACCTGGACCTCGACGCCGAGCACCTGCGCGACGTCGTCGGCCGGTTCGAGGCCATCGTCCGCGAGCACACCGGCCGGGACTTCCCGCAGGACCCGCGCGAGCAGATGGACCTGGCGATCAACGCCGTCTTCGACTCGTGGAACAGCCCGCGCGCGATCCTCTACCGCCGCCGCGAGCGCATCCCCGGCGACGCAGGCACCGCGGTCAACGTCTGCTCGATGGTGTTCGGCAACCTCGGCGCCGACTCCGGCACCGGCGTCGCGTTCACCCGCGACCCGGGCAGCGGCGAGCAGGGCGTGTACGGCGACTACCTGCAGAACGCGCAGGGCGAGGACGTCGTCGCCGGCATCCGGAACACCGTGCCGCTCACCGAGCTCGAGCGCATCGACCGCGGCGCCTACGACGAGCTGCTGCGGATCATGAGCACCCTCGAGTCGCACTACCGCGACCTGTGCGACATCGAGTTCACCGTCGAGCGCGGCAAGCTGTGGATGCTGCAGACCCGCGTGGGCAAGCGGACGGCGGCCGCGGCCTTCCGCATCGCCACCCAGCTGGTCGACGAGGGCCTCATCGACATGGACGAGGCGGTCCGCCGGGTCACCGGCGACCAGCTCGCCCAGCTGATGTTCCCGCGGTTCGTCTCCGGCGGGGACGCCCGGCAGCTCACCCAGGGCATGAACGCCTCGCCCGGCGCCGCCGTCGGGAAGGCGGTGTTCTCCTCCGAGACCGCCGTCCAGTGGGCCGACCGGGGCGAGAAGGTGGTCCTGGTCCGGCGCGAGACCAACCCCGACGACCTCGCCGGGATGATCGCCGCCGAGGGCGTGCTCACCAGCCGCGGCGGCAAGACCTCGCACGCCGCCGTCGTCGCCCGCGGGATGGGCAAGACGTGCGTGTGCGGCGCCGAGGAGCTGCAGGTCGACACGAAGAACCGGCGGTTCACCGCGCCCGGCGGCGTCACCGTCGAGGAGGGCGACGTCGTCTCCATCGACGGCTCCACCGGCCGGGTGTGGCTCGGGGAGGTGCCGGTGGAGGACTCCGCCGTCGTCCGGTACTTCGAGGGCGAGATCGGCCCCGACTCGCCCGAGGCCGACGACCTCGTGCGCAGCGTGCACCGGATCCTCACCCACGCCGACGAGGTGCGGCGGCTGGGCGTGCGCACCAACGCCGACACCCCCGAGGACTCCGCCCGCGCCCGCCGCTTCGGCGCCCGCGGCATCGGCCTGTGCCGGACGGAGCACATGTTCCTCGGCGACCGCCGGCAGCTGGTGGAGAAGCTGATCCTCGCCGAGACCGACGAGGACAAGCAGGCGGCCCTCGACGCGCTGGCACCCCTGCAGAAGCAGGACTTCGTCGAGATCTTCGAGGCGATGGACGGCCTGCCGGTCACCGTGCGGCTGCTCGACCCGCCGCTGCACGAGTTCCTGCCCGACCTCACCGACCTGTCGGTGCGGGTGGCCGTCGCCGAGGCGCAGGGCCACCCCGACGAGGCCAACCTGCGGCTGCTGGCCGCCGTCCGCCGGCTGCACGAGCAGAACCCGATGCTCGGGCTGCGCGGCGTCCGGCTGGGCCTGGTCGTGCCGGGGCTGTTCGCCATGCAGGTGCGGGCGATCGCCGAGGCGGCGTGCGAGCGCAAGAGGGCCGGCGGCGACCCGCGGCCGGAGGTGATGATCCCGCTGGTCGGCGCGGTGCAGGAGCTGGAGGCGATCCGCGAGGAGTCCGAGCAGGTGCTCGCGGCGGTGTTCGAGGAGTGCGGCGTCGAGCTCGACGTCCTCATCGGCACGATGATCGAGGTGCCCCGGGCGGCGCTGACCGCGGAGGAGATCGCCCGGTCGGCGGAGTTCTTCTCCTTCGGCACCAACGACCTCACCCAGATGACCTGGGGCTTCTCCCGCGACGACGTCGAGGCGGCGTTCTTCCACGCCTACCTGGACAAGGGCATCTTCGGCGTCTCCCCGTTCGAGTCGCTGGACCGCCCGGGCGTGGGCCGGCTGGTGGAGGTGGGCGTGCAGGGCGGCCGGGCCGCGCGGCCGGACCTCAAGCTCGGCGTCTGCGGCGAGCACGGCGGCGACCCCGACTCGGTGCACTTCTTCCACGAGGTGGGCCTGGACTACGTGTCCTGCTCGCCGTTCCGGGTCCCGGTGGCCCGGCTGGAGGCCGGCCGGGCGGCGCTCGGCGGGGAGCGCGCCGGGTCCTGACGGCCGCGCGGCACGCCCGTCGCACCACCCCCACCCGGCGCACGACCCGTGTTATCCATGAGCGGTGACGCGGGTCGGGGCACTGGTGACGCGGGTGTTCGGCGCCGTCGTGCTCGCCGCCCTGCTGCTGGTCGCCTCGACCGCCGCCGCCATCTGGTGGACCGCGCGGCAGGACGCCCGGCCGGCCTCGGACGCGATCGTCGTGCTCGGCTCGGCGCAGTACAACGGCGTGCCGTCGTCGATCTTCGAGGCCCGGCTCGAGCACGCGCTGTCGCTGTGGGAGGACGGCGTCGCCCCGGTGGTCGTCACCGTCGGCGGCAAGGCGGCCGGGGACCAGTTCACCGAGGCCGAGGCCGGGCGCGACTACCTGCTGGGCCGGGGCATCCCCGAGGAGTCGCTGCTCGCGGTACCCGAGGGCGTGGACACGCTGGAGAGCATGCGGGCGGTCGGGACCGCGTTCGGCGAGCGCGGGTGGACCAGCGCCGTCGTGGTCACCGACCCCTGGCACGCCATGCGCGCCGAGCGGATGGCCGAGGACGCCGGCATCAGCGCCGAGAGCTCGCCGACCCGGCAGGGCCCCGCCGTGCAGACCCGCAACACCCAGTTCCGGTACATCCTCCGGGAGACCGCCGCCTACCTGCTCTACCGCGTGACCGGGGAGAGTGTCGCGGGCGCGCCGGGCATCGGCTGAGGAGGGCGCGTGCTGGAGCTGGGGAGGGCCGGGGAACACGGGACGGCGAGGCACGAGGTGCCGATCCTGCGGGACGGCGAGGTCGTCGGCCGACTGCGCTCCACCGACTCCTGGCGGGAGGCGTCGGTCGCCGTCGTCGGCGACCGCGAGTGGGTGCTCGAACGGCGGAGGGGCGGCATGCTGGCCGGCCGGTGGGCGACCGAGCCCGCGGACGCCGCCCGGTTCACCGCGCGGCAGGTGTCGGCGTGGCGGGGCACCTGGCGGGTGGAGGTCGACGGCACCGCGGTCGACGTCGTCCCGGCGTCCTGGTGGAAGGGCACCTACCGGTTCACGGCGGGGGAGCGGGCCGTGGCCGAGAGCGGCTCCACCGGCGGCTGGTCACCCCGGCCCACGCTGACCGCGGACGATCTGCCGCTCGACGTCCAGGTCCTCCTGCTGTGGCTGGTGCTCGTGCTGCAGCGGCGCACCTACGGCGCGGCGGTCGCCGTCGCTGCCGGCGGCGCCGCGGCCGCGGGCAGCAGCTGAGCCCCCAGCGGACGAGGGCCGCCACTCGCCGTCGTCGCGACGGGGGATGATCGGTGCGGGACGCGCACGGGCGTCCCGGCAGCAGCACGACGGAGGAGGCCCATGGCCGGCCGGGGACGCATCCGAGCGGCGGACATCGCGCTGGTGCGCGAGCGCAGCCGGATCGACGAGGTGGTCGGCGAGCACCTGCAGCTCAAGCGCGCCGGGGGCGGCAGCCTCAAGGGCCTGTGCCCGTTCCACGACGAGAAGTCGCCGTCGTTCCACGTCACGCCCTCGAGGAACCTCTACCACTGCCTGGCAGGTGAGACCGGCGTCCTCACCGAGGACGGCGTCGTGCCCATCGCGGAGCTCGCCGGCCGGACGGTCCGCGTGCTCAACGGGGACGGCGGCTGGGTCGAGGCGCCGTTCCGCTCGTACGGCGTGCAGCGGCTCATGCGCGTCGTCGTGTCCCGCAACGGCCGGGAGAAGGAGCTCTTCGCCACCGACGAGCACCGCTGGTTCGTCCCGGCGGGGAAGCTGCGGCAGGACCGCCGGGAGAAGCTGACCAGGGACCTGCGGCCGGGGGACCAGCTCTCCCCGTCGTTCCCGATGAGCCGGGTGCTGCACCCGGCCACGCGCCCGTCCCCGTTCGGCATCGCCCGCGGACTCGTCTACGGAGACGGCACGCGCGCCGGAGCAGGCTCGATCGCCAACCTCTTCGGCGACAAGGACGCGCAGCTCTCCCGGTACTTCGACGGCTGCCGGAGCTGGGAGGGCGAGGGGGTCACCAAGTACTACGGACTGCCGGCCTACTTCAAGGACGAGCGCCCGGCCCTCGACGAGGACGCGTCGTACCTGCTCGGCTGGCTCGCCGGGTACTTCGCCGCCGACGGGTGCGTGGCCGACGACGGGGACGCCGTCCTCAACTCGGCCCGCGTCGACGACCTCGAGTACGTGCGGACGCTGTGCACCCGGCTGGGCATCGGGACCTACGGCGTCGCCAAGCAGACCCGCCTCGGCATCGACGGCATCATGAGCGACGTCTACAACGTCCGCTTCGTGACCAAGGGGCTGCCCGACTCCTTCTTCCTGCTGCAGCACCACCGCGAGCGCATCGCCGCCAACCGCGAGAAGTACGAGCGCAAGCGCTGGGTGGTCCGGTCGGTCGAGTGGAGCGACCGGGTCGAGGAGGTCTACTGCGCCGAGGTGCCCGACACCCACGCCTTCACGCTCGAGGACGACATCCTCACGGGCAACTGCTTCGGCTGCGGAGCCGGTGGCGACGTCATCAGCTTCGTCCAGCAGATCGACCACCTGAGCTTCACCGAGGCGGTCGAGCGGCTGGCCGCCCGCGCCAACATCGACCTGAAGTACGAGGACGACGGCGGCCGGCCCACCGGCGCGCCGGACCGGGCGCAGGCCGGGCAGCGCGCGCGGCTGGTCGCCGCGAACACCGAGGCGGCGGCCTTCTACGCCGAGCAGCTGCGCACCCCCGAGGCCGCGCCCGCCCGGCAGTTCCTCGCCGACCGCGCCTTCGACCGGCAGGTCGCCGTCGACTTCGGCTGCGGGTACGCGCCCGGCGGGTGGGACGCGCTGACCCGGCACCTGCGCGCGAGGGGCTACAGCCAGCAGGAGCTGGTGACCGCGGGGCTGGCCAAGGAGTCCTCGCGGGGCACCCTCATCGACCGGTTCCACCGCCGGCTGGTCTGGCCGATCCGCGACATCACCGGTGACGTCATCGGCTTCGGCGCGCGCAAGCTCATGGACGACGACCCCGGCCCGAAGTACCTCAACACCCCCGAGACGCCGCTGTACAAGAAGAGCAGCGTCCTCTACGGCATCGAGCGCGCGAAGCGGGACATCGCCAGGAAGCACCAGGCCGTCGTCGTCGAGGGCTACACCGACGTCATGGCCTGCCACCTGGCCGGGGTGACGACGGCGGTCGCGTCCTGCGGCACCGCCTTCGGCGCCGAGCACATCGGCGTGCTGCGCCGGCTGCTCATGGACCAGGACGAGTTCCGCGGGGAGGTCGTCTACACCTTCGACGGCGACGCCGCGGGCCAGGCCGCCGCGCTCAAGACGTTCAAGGAGGACCAGCGCTTCGTCGCGCAGACGTTCGTGGCCGTGGAGCCCGACGGGCGCGACCCCTGCGAGCTGCGCCAGGCGCACGGCGACGCGGCCGTCCGGGACCTCGTGGCCCGGCGGACCCCCCTGATCGAGTTCGTCCTGCGCACCACGCTGGCCGAGTACGACCTGGACACCGTCGAGGGGCGGGTCGCCGCGCTGGACCGGACGGCGCCGCTGATCGCCCAGGTCAAGGACCACGCGCTGCGCCCCGCCTACGCTCGCCGGCTGGCCGGGCTGATCGGCGACACCGACGAGGGCGAGGTGCTCGAGCGGGTGCGCCGGATCACCGGTGGCGAGGTGGCGTCCTCGCGGTCGCGCCCGCGGGTACCCAAGCGCACCCCGGACGACGCCGCGCTGGCGGTCGAGCGGGAGGCCGTCAAGGCCGCGCTGCAGGTGCCCGAGATCGCCGGGCCCTCCTTCGACGCCGTCCCGCCCGAGGCCTACACCGACCCGGACTACGCCGCCGTCGCCGCGGCCGTGGCGCAGGCCGGGGGAGCCGCGGCCGCGCGGGTCACCGGGCCGGAGTGGCTGGACCTGGTCGCCGCGCACTGCGAGCGGGAGACCGCCCGCGCCCAGCTCACCGCGCTGGCGGTGGAGCCGCTGCGGTCGGTGGGGGAGGGCGACGCCGGCTACGTCTCGGCGGTGCTGGCCCGGCTGCAGGAGATGGCCATCGTCCGGCAGGTCACCGCGCTCAAGGCCAGGCTGCAGCGGATGAACCCGGTCGAGGAGGGCGACGCGTACATGCGCGCCTTCTCCAAGCTCATGGCGCTGGAGCAGGAGGCCATCTCGCTGCGGCAGCGGGCGATCGGCGGGCTGACGTGAGCCTCGCCTCCGCCCTGCGCCGCCGGCTCACCCGCCCGCCGGAGACGGTGCGCGCCGTCGTGCAGGCCTCGCCCGACGCCGACGAGCGGGTGCTGGCCTGGGGCACGCTGGTCCGCGGGCAGGGCTGGCTGGTGGCCACCAGCCGCGGGCTGCGGGTCGTCCCCGCGGACCTGGCGCTGGACGCCGCCGGCGACGTCGGCGTGCTGCGCTGGCACGAGGTCGGCTCGGCCCGCTGGGCGGCCACCAACGACGGCGGCGGCAGCTTCACCGTCAGCGCCCTGGCCGAGGTGGAGCCCGGCGTGCAGGCGCGCGAGCCCGCGCAACGCCACGCGCTGAGCGACGCCGGCGACCTGCCCGCGGTGGTGCGCCGCCGGGTGGACCAGACGGTGGTCGCCAGCCGCCGCTCCCCGCTGCCGAACGGCGGCGGCGTGGTGCTCGTGGCGCGCCGGGTGCCCGGCCAGGCGGCGCGCGAGTGGACCGTCGTGTTCGACGACGACGCCGACCGCAGCGACCCGGAGGCGCGCGAGGTGGCCCGCCGCAAGCTCGAGGAGGCGCTGGCCGCGGAGCGGCCGGGCTGAGTGCGGTCGGGGCGGCCCGCTCAGGCCATCGACGGCGGGTCGACCGGCAGCGAGGTGAGGTCGGGCGACTCGGTGGTCGTCGACGGCGGCGTCGTCGTGGTGCCGGTGCTGCGCGGGGCCGCGCCGTTGGAGCCGGTGTCGCGGCCCATCTTGGCCTTCACCGAGCTGACGACGTCGTCGGCGCGGGCCTGCGCCATCCCGGCCAGGCCCTGCAGCTGGGGGTTGTCCTTGGCGTCGGACCACAGTCCGCGGATCTGCTCGTAGCGCTCGCGGCCGGCCCGGGCGCCGAGCACGTATCCGGCGCCGAAGCCGAGGAGGAAGGAGAACTTGGCCACGGGGACCTCCGGGGTCTCAGGGGCGGACTGGCTTCGTGATCACGCTACGGCGGGACGCGCACGTCCGCGATGCGGAGGGCCTGCGCAGGGCGCCGGAGGGCGTGAGGTACATTCGTGAGGCGCGCGGGTCGCACCCGCCCATCCCCCGTAGCTCAATTGGCAGAGCATGCGACTGTTAATCGCAGGGTTATTGGTTCGAGTCCAATCGGGGGAGCAACACCGCAGGTCGGAGACGCGCGGCCCAGGTCCCGTCCCGACGAAGCCATGAGAGACCCCTGACTTGCAGCGCGGGTCTCTGGTATCGACGTCCTGACGCACCTGCACGGGCGTGCCTCGGCGGCCGAGCGCCATGAGCCGCCGGGACGCCGGCCTGAGCCGGTGAGTAGCAGCTCCACCGGGGCGTCGCGCCACACCGCGGCCCCGGGAGGCGGTCTCTGTCCGACCCGCCGGCCGCCGGCGCTGCACCATTCTCCAGTTCCGCTCCTGTACTGCTCAGGCTGCCCAGCAGGGGCGCCGGCGTGCGGGCGCCGGAGAACGCGGCCGGCGGGACAAGCCGTCGATGTCCGCTCAAGCGCTGCGGCCGCTGCTCGACCACGCGGACGGGGGGCGCCGACGCGGTTCGCAACGACCGGCGCGACTACAGCGTCGAGCACAGGTGCGACCGACGCGCGCTGATGGTGGTCGACGAGACCGGGTTCCTGATGAGCGCAGCACGTTTGCCGAGTGACCTGGCAGTACGCCGGCACCTCCAGCGGTCCGAGCACTGCCACATCGCTGAGGTGTTCCGGACTACGCCGTCCCGGCGTTGTCGACCGGGAGCGGTTTCTGCCGCGGGCCCGGATCGACGACCGGGACCGGCGCGCCGGGGCTGGTATCGGCCTCGAGGTGCGGTTCCGGAGTGAGCCGGAGGGGGCCGTGCCGCTGACCCGGGCGCTGGCCCCTGGAGGGCCGGCCGGTGGGGTCGCCGCCGACGGGAGCGACCGGCAACACGCGACCCTGCCCCTGGCGGCACCGTCTTGCGACCACGTGCGAGATGCCTCACTCAGGGCCTGCGCGGTCCAGGACCCGGCGCAGGTCCGGTCACACCCCGTCGTGACGGCAGACGGAGGGCGCTGGCCGAACGGCGGGCGGACTGTTCCACGGACGGGCGAGCCCGCCGGCGACACGACAGGCGGGTCGACGTCGGCGCGATGTCCCCGTGCACCACCGAGCCCCCGGCTGGGTCACCGGCTCAGGAACTCGGCCGATGGATCGACGGGCGCCCTGTGCACTACGTGAACCCCTTGGTCGGGGGATCCGTGCCCCGGCTCGGACACGGCGGTCAGCCGCCGGCTCAGGTGCTGGAGCAGCTCGACCGCCGCAGCAGCTGAGGGCGCTGTGCCGTACACGTAGTGGTCCGGGCGGACGATCGCGATGCGCCGCCCGGAGGCGCGCAGCCAGGAGCTCAAGACCCCTTCGTCGTCGACTGCGTCGATCACCGCACCGTCCCGGGTGTCGGATCCGCCCAGCTGCACCAGGACACCACCGAGCGGGGTCAGTGCCTCGAGGAGCACCGCACGTTCACCCGACGTGAGCGGTTCCCGTGCAACGGCGCGCACGGTGGCGCCCGTGACGTCATCGAGCCTGCCGACGGAGTGGCCCATGCGCACGCGAGGTTGCGGCAGGACGGAACCGGCCTCGGGACTGCCGGGCGCGATCAGCCCGCTGGTCAGTCCCGGGATCAAGGTCTGACGCACCATGGTCTGTACCGCGCCGCCCTGCTCGGCCAGGAGGCGGGCGTCGCGTTGGGCCGCGCGATCGGGATGGCGCTCGCAGATCAGGTCCCCCAGGGCCATCGCGGCTCGGGTGGTTGCGGTCACGTGCGGCCTGCGCTCCTGCTGATAGGTGTCCAGGAGGTCCTCCGGCGCGCCGTGGCGGATGACCCGGTGCAGCTTCCACGCCAGATTGAGCGCATCGCGCATGCCCTGGGCCATGCCCTGGGCCATGAAGGGGGGCGTCATGTGGGCGGCGTCGCCGGCCAGCAGGATGCGTCCGCGGCGCCATTCGCGGGCCACGAGTCCGTGGAAGCGGTAGGTCGCCGAGCGCCAGATGCGGCCGTCCTCGGGACCGATCCAACGTCGGAGCAGGGGCCACAGCTCGTCTTCCGGGAACTCCCCTGACGTTCGATCGCCGGGGTTCAGCCGGATCTCCCAGCGACGATGGTTGCCGACGCAGACGACATAGGTGCAGGGCCGCTCGGGTTCGCAGTACTGCACCTGGGTCTGCGGCAGGCGTGCGAGCTTGTCGTCATCGACCAGGACATCGACGACCAGCCACGGTTCATCGAAGCCCAGGTCCTCCAGGACGAGGCCGAGCTGCTTGCGCACGGGGCTGGCCCCGCCGTCGCAGGCGATCAGGTATCGGCTGCGGATGCGCTGTGAGTGCGTGTCCCCGGGCAGTCGGACGTCTGCCCATGCGCCTTCGTCGTCCTGTCCGACGGCCCCCACCTCCGCCGAGCGGTGGATCACGACGTTGGGCAGTTCCTCGAGTCGTCCGCGCAGGATGCGCTCGAACGCCGGTTGCTCGAACACGTAGTTCGGCGCCCATCCCAGGCGGAAGGGCGGAGGGGCGGAATCCAACCGTCGAATGAGTTGCCCCTGCATGCCCCGGTACTCGCTGGGCCGATAGGACGAGATGTGCGGGGCCAGGCGTTCGGCCACGCCGAGCTCCTGCACGATCCGCATGACCTCGTGGTCCAGGCCGATGGCGCGCGGCAGCGGATAGAGGTCGGCCAAGCGGTCGAAGACGGCGACGCGCACGCCGCGCTGACCCAGCAGTCCGGCGAGCGTGGCACCGGTGGGGCCCAGGCCCACGATCACGACGTCTGTCTCGTCCACGGCCGTCCGTCCCATTTCCCCTCTGAGCACCGTCGATGCCGCGGCCGATGTGCGTGGCGCGGGTCGGCCCCTAGCAGGTGCGTCACTCGATCGCCCGTCCGGAGGTCGCTGTCGTGCAGCGGCGACGTCTCCGGGCGGCCCGTCGTCCGGCGTGGCGCCGCCGGCCGGGGTGCCACTCGAACTGCCTGCTCGTCCCGGCGCCGGGATCCATCGTCTGGCCGCCATCGATCACGTAGCAGGTCGACGCTCGCGGCCTCGACGACGATGTCGCCGGGCCCTGGGTGAACCTGACGATCCCTCGCTTCGGCCCGCGCGCGGGTGTTGCGCGGGTCGGCTCGTCGCGGTCCGTCGTGCCCGACTGAGCCGTCGACGCCGACGGGACGGTCGCCGCCGCGTCCACGTCCCCGAGTCGAGCAGGGGCGGCGACCAGGGTGCCGCCCCTGCTCGACTCGGGTGCCGGCGGTCCTACGCGGTGACGCCGGTGAGGACGACGGCGATGGTGGCCGGGCGATCGGTCCGGTTGCGCCAGGCGTGCCGGCTGCCGAGCTGGACGACCGTGTCACCCGCGGAGAGCTGCGTCTGGGCGCCGTCACCCAGCTCCAGCGTCACCTCACCGTCGAGCACGATCACGTAGTCCACGGTGTCGGTGCGGTGCATGCCGGGGTTGTCCGGCTCCATGATGGCGGCCATGTCCGGGGCGTAGGTGGCGAACTCCTCGCCGGACTTGGCCGGGTCGAAGCGGGGGTCGGTCACGAACGAGTCCGGAGCGACCCGCAGGATCAGGAAGCTGGCCCCGCCCGGCTCAGGCAGCATCGGGCCGGTGTCGGTGGTCGGCTCCTCGGCGGGCGGCTTGGTGGTGACGGCCCCGTCGGTCCGCCAGATGCGCGCGTGCCCCTGACCCGGCATGTACTGGTAGTCGAGGGTGCACGGAGCCGGACCGTCGGAGAGGACCACCGACTTCCCGTTCTCGTCCACTCCGGCCACTACTCGGCGGACGTTCATCAGATCGGTCTCCTCGGCGTCGTTGTCGGGACGATCACGGGACGATGACGTAGTTGCTGAACCCGCCGTTGCGGTTCTTCAGCACGGACAGAGCGCTGTTCACCTCGTCGAGCTTGAACACCTCGTGCTCGAACACCGACAGGTCGACCACCCCGGCCTCGGCCAGGTCCGCCATCTCCTGCCCGTCGGCCGTGGTGAACCACGCCGACCCGGACAGGGTCTTGTCGTTGTCCATCACCTCGTGCACGTGCACCGGGACGTGGCCGGCGACGGCGCCGATGTTGACGTGCCGTCCGCCACGACGGAGGCCGTCGAGCGCGGCGAGCCACGACTCCTGAGGAGCCCCGGGGCCGAGCGCGTCGATGACGATGTCCGCCCCTTCGCCGTTGGTGAGCGAGCGGGCCCACTCGCCGACCGGGATCTCGTCCTCGAGGGAGTGGACCTCGATGCGACCCGGCGCGATGGCCCGGACCTTGTCGAGGAGCCCCCGGTCGCGGCCCGTGCCGAGGATCTTGCGCGCGCCGAGCGCGAGCGCGAAGACGGCGACGCCCAGGCCCAGCGTCCCACTGATGCCGTTGATCAGGACCACGTCGGACGACGTGAGACCGGCCCGGCGCAGCGCGCGGTACCCGGTGCCGAGGTATCCCCAGCGCGCGGCGGTCTCGTGGGAGACGTTGTCGGGGAGGGTGACCAGGCTGTACTGCGGCGCGGTCATGTACTCCGCGAGGCCGCCGTACGGATAGTCCTCGAACATCTTCCGGGCGTCCTTGCTGAACCCGAAGTACCCGTTGAAGGCGTAGTACTTGCACGAGGTGGTCTCGCCCTTGCGGCAGTAGCGGCAGCCACCGCAGTAGCGGGCCGGGTTGACGTAGACCCGCTGGCCGATGTCGATGCCGTGGACCTGGGCTCCCTTGGCGACGACGACGCCGGTGGGGTCGAGTCCGAAGATCGCCGGCAGCGGCGGCAGGGAGGTGTGCGGGAACCAGTCCGTGAAGTGGGTGAGCACGTTGCCGAGGTTGGGCACGATCCCGCAGGCCTTCACCTGCACGAGGACGTCGGTGGGCCGCGGAGCGGGCACCTCGATCTCGTCGATGGTCAACGGCTCACCGCGCACGTGCATCCGCGCTGCCCTCATGGTCTTCGGCATGGCTCGCACCTCATGGGGTTCGGGGCCGACGCGGGCCGCGCCGGCGGATTGCGGGGGCCTCCAGGGGTCCCGGAGGTCGTCGCCGAGGGGCGGACGTGAGGAGTCGCCGCGCCGGACGCGGCTCTCGCGTGCACGCGCCGGCGCCGGGCCGTCCTCATCGTCCCGTTCTGGACGGATCAGGAGTGGCGGTCGGTGCCGGTCCTCGTGGCCCGCTGTTGCCTCGGTCGAGTGCGGACAAGGTGGCACCGGTCACACTCGTGTGGCCAGTGACACTGTCCGAACCCCGGTATAGGAGATCCTTATGTCCGGGCCGCCACCGGCAAGGGGGTACAGGGGCGGCTACCCGGCACTCGACGCGGCGGCAGGGACCAACTGCTGCTCAGCAGGAGCCGGCTCGGCGTCGTTGACGCCCCGCATGCGGCGCGCGGCGTCGTGCAGGAAGGCGATCACCGCCGCTGCCCGGCGGCTCAGCCGGTCCTGCTCCGGCCAGGCGGCCACCACGCGGTACACCGGCACGTCCCCGGCGAGCGGAACGCAGGCCAGCGGCAGACCCTCGAGGCTCACGTCCAGCGGCCACCGTTGGAGCAGGTGTGTCCAGCCGAGTCCTCGGGCCACGAGACAGCGGACGACCTCGATGTTCGGCGAGGTGTGCACGATGCGGGGGCTCGCGCCGACCTCGCGGAACAGCTGCTCGGTGTTGCTCGGGCTCGGGCCGTGCGAGTACACGACCAGCGGCTCCTCCGCGAGCTCCTGGACCGTGACGCTGGTCCGGGCCGCCAACCGGTGATCGGCGGCGAGCAGGGCGTACGGACGCAGGCTGCGGATCGTCTCGGTGGCCAGACCGGGGCCCAGACCGGTGTCGTAGGTGACCGCGAGCTCGCACGTGCCGCTGGTCAGCGCTCGGCGCAACTCCTCCTGTGATCCCTCGACGACGGACAACTCCATCGCCGGGTGCTGGAGCGCGAAGGTGCCGTGCAGCGGCGGGAGGTACAGGGGGGCCAGTGTCGAGTAGCAGCCGAGTCGCAGCGTGCCGCGCAGCTCCGCGCCCGGGGCGCGGGCGCTGCTCTGCACGTCCGCGGCGGCAGTCAGCACCCGTCGGGCGTCGGCCACCACGTCGACGCCAGCCTCGGTGAGGGAGACCCCGTGCCCGGGTCGGCGCGCCAGCAGCTGGACATCGAGCCGCCGCTCCAGGTCGTGGATGCCCACGGAGATGGCCGCCTGAGAGACGTGCTCGGCCTCGGCTGCGGCGGTCATGGACCCCAGGTCGGCCACCGCGACGAGGTAGCTCAGCTGCCGCAGCGAGAAGTTGGGGACCATAAAGACCACCTATACCGGGGTTGGGACAGTGTCGCTGGTCACACACCGGTGACGGGTGGACCTTGTCATCACGCGCTCGATCGGGAGCGCACCGGGGCGCCGGCCGAGGAGCCGGGACCGGCATCGGCCGTCAGCAGTCGGTCGGTCAGGCGAGAGGGACGAGTGATGACGCTGTCGCGCACCCACGGGCCGTCGGTGGACCTGGATCTGGCGGAGCTGTACCGCGACCCCTACCCGGTCTTCCGGCGCCTGCGTCGGGAGGCCCCGGTCGCCTACGTGCCCGCGGCCGGCCGGTACCTGGTCACCCGCGAGGCCGACGTCGTCGCCGTGGACAGGGACCCGGAGGTCTTCAGCTCCATGGAGCCGGACTCGCTCATGCACCGGGTGATGGGCGAGACCCTCCTGCGCAAGGACGGCGCGGCACACCGGCGGGAGCGGGTGGCCCTCGAGGCGCCGCTGAAGCCCCGCACGGTCCGCGACCACTGGACGCCGGTGTTCCAGGCCAACGCCGACGACCTGATCGACGACCTCGTGTCGCGCGGGGAGGCCGACCTCTTCACGGAACTCGCCGCCCCCCTCGCCGCGCGGAACCTGGCCGCCTTCCTGGGACTGGGAGGCGTGGCCGCCGAGGACCTGATCCGGTGGTCGCAGGACCTGATGGCGGCCATGGGGAACTACCAGGACGATCCGGAGATCTGGGCCAGGGCCTTCGCGGCGCGCGACGCGCTGGGGGTCGCGGTCGACGAGGTCATCGAGCGAGTCCGCGCAGTGCCGGACCACTCGGTGATCTCGGCGATGGTCAACGCCGAGGACCCGCTCACCGTGCAGCAGGTGCACAGCAACGTCATGGTGGTGGTCGGCGGCGGCCTCAACGAACCCCGCGACGCGCTGCTCACGGCCACGTACGCGCTGCTCACCCACCCCGCACAGCGCCGCGACGTCGAGGCCGACCCCGCCCTCTGGAAGCGGGTCTTCGAGGAGGCCGTGCGCTGGGTGTCGCCCATCGGCATGTACCCGCGGCGGGTCACGCGACCGGTCGAGCTCGGTGGTGTCCAGTTGGAGGCGGGGGACCGGCTGGGCATCGTCGTCTCCTCGGCGAACCGCGACGAGTCGGTGCACCCGCGGCCGGACGAGTTCGACCTCCACCGGGCCGACACCGTGCACTACGCCTTCGGGGGCGGTCCGCACTACTGCGCCGGCACCTGGGTCGCCCGCGCCTCCATCGGCCAGATCGGCCTGCCCACCCTGTTCCGCCGGCTCCCCGGCCTGGCCCTCGACCCGGCCCACGACGTCCCGTGGGGCGGCTGGGTCTTCCGCGGCCCGCTCAGCCTGCGGGTCCGCTGGGACGCCTGACCTCCCCGTCCCGCTCGCCCAGCGCTGCGTCGCCGTCCCCCGTTCGCCTCTGCCTCACGGCGCGTCCCCGGAGTTGCCCCATGCCCACGATCGTCTACGTGCAGCCGGACGGCTCCCGGTCCGAGTTCCAGGCCCCGGCCGGCACCAGCGTCATGAAGAACGCCGTCCTCAACGACGTGCCCGGCATCGTCGCCGAGTGCGGTGGGTCGCTGATGTGCGCGACCTGCCACGTCTACGTGGACCCCGCCGACGTCGACCGCGTCCCACCCGTCAGCGACGAGGAGGACGAGATGCTCGACGTCACCGAGGCCGAACGTCGTGGAACGAGCCGGCTGTCGTGCCAGTTGACCGTCGAGGACGCGCTCGACGGTCTCACCGTGCACGTCCCCGAGGCCCAGACGTGACCCGGGTCGTCGTGATCGGCAGCGGTCAGGCCGGTGTGGGCGTCGCCGAGGGGCTGCGGGCCAAGGGGAGCGCCGCGTCGGTGACGGTCGTCGGCGGCGAGGCCGAGCTGCCCTACGAACGGCCGCCGTTGTCGAAGGACGTGCTGCTCGGCAAGGCCACGGTGGACGACGTCCGGCTCCGCGGCGAGCAGTGGTACCGGTCCCACGACGTGGACCTCCGCTTGGCGACGTGGGCGAAGCGGATCGACCGGGACACCCGGACGGTGCTCCTGGACGACGGAGACGTGCTGCCCTACGACCACCTGGTGCTGGCCACCGGCAGCCGGCCCCGCCGCCTCCCGGTCCCCGGCGCCGATCTCGACGGGGTCGTGTGCCTGTCGACGCCGGGCGACAGCACCCGCCTCCGGCAGCGTCTGTCCCGGGCGGAGCACGTGGTGATCATCGGGGCGGGCTTCATCGGGCTCGAGGTCGCCGCCGCGGCGAGCGCCGCCGGCCACCGGCCGGTGGTCATCGAACTCGCCGACCGGGTGCTGGCCCGGGTGGCGGGCCCCGCACTCAGCGCGCACGTCGCTGCTCGTCACGTCGAGCGCGGGATCGACCTCCGCCTCGGCACCGGGGTGATCGCGCTGCGGGGGGGAGACGGCCGGGTGACGGCGGTGGTGACGTCGAGCGGGGAGGTCCTCCCCGCCGACCTCGTGCTGGTCGGCGTGGGCTCGTCCCCGGTGCAGGAACTGGCCGTCGACGCCGGCCTCGAGTGCCGCGACGGCATCGTCGTCGACGAGACCCTGCGGACCAGCGATCCGGCGATCTCGGCGATCGGCGACTGCTGCCGCTTTCCCCTGGGCGACCAGCCGACCCGTCTCGAGTCCGTGCAGAACGCGGTGGACCAGGCCCGGCACGTCGCGGCGCGGATCGCGGCGACCGCCCCGTTCTGGGCGCCGTACCGGCAGGTGCCGTGGTTCTGGAGCACGCAGGGTGACCTGAAGCTGCAGATGGTCGGCGTGCCGGAGCGGCAGGACGACGAGGTGCTCCGCGGCGACCCAGCCGGAGGGCGCTTCTCGGTCTTCCGTTTCGACGGGGACCGCTTGACCTGCGTCGAGTCGGTCAACCACCCGTCGGGGCACCTGGCCGGACGGCGACTGCTCGCGGCCGGCGTCTCCCCGACGCGCGCCCAGGCGGCTGATCCCACGTGCGACCTCAAGGCGCTGGCCGCCGCCGGCCAGGTGCCGGCACGCACCCACGAGAGCGCGGTGACGTGGTGAGCGCCCCCGGCGTCCGGCGGCCGCACTCCTGCACCGCCGGAGCCCCGCCGCTCCCGACGGCTCCCATCCCGCTCCCGACTCCGTCGGACCTCGGCGGCGTCCCCGTCCATGCCTCGCAGAGGAGTTCCCGATGACCACCGCCGGCACCACGGTCCGCCCGCAGCTGACCCACATGGGCATCAACGTCTACGACGTCGACGCGATGGAGGCCTTCTACACCGGAGTGCTCGGCCTCATCGTCACCGATCGAGGGGTGGGGAAGACGTTCAAGGCGCAGCTGGTCTTCATGAGCAGCAGCCCGTACAGCCACCACCAGGTCGTCCTCGCCAGCGGCCGGGACCCGGGTTCGCCCAAGACGTCGATCAACCAGATCTCGTTCAAGGTCGAGGACCTCGACCAGCTCCGCGCGATGTACCGCCGGGTGCGTGACCACGGTGTCGAGGGCCTCCGGCCGCTGAACCACGGCAACTCCTGGTCGATCTACTTCTTCGACCCGGAGGGCAACAACGTCGAGGTCTACTGCGACAGCCCCTGGTACATCTCCCAGCCCCACGGCGACCTGTTCGACCCCGAGGCGCCGACCGAGCAGATCCTGGCCGAGACCGAGGCCGTGTGCCGGAACGACCCGAACTTCATGCCGGTCGAGCAGTGGCGGGACAAGGTCCGCGCCCAGCTGGAGGAGCGGGCATGAGCACGCTGGCCGCGCAGCAGCCCGGGCCCGGCACCGCCGGAACCCCGGCGGTCGTCGTCCGCAAGCGCGCGGTGACCGTCGAGACGGTGTGGCACGACGGAGGTCCGGTCGCCGAGACGCCGGTGCGGTACGCCTCGGCACTGGCGGTCGTCGCCAACCCCTTCGCCGGCCGGTACGAAGCGGACCTGCTGGCCTTCCAGAGCGCGCTCCGTGGCCTGGGGCACGAGCTGGCCACCGAGCTGGTCGGACTGCTCGGACGCGACCGGGTGCAGGTCTACGGCAAGGGCGCCCTCGTCGGTGTCGCGGGGGAGCTCGAGCACGCCGCCGTCTGGCACGAGGCGGGTGGCTGGGCGATGCGCTCGGTGCTGGGGGACCCCAAGGCCATCGTCCCGAGCAACAAGGCGGTGGCCTCCGCCGGCTACCGGCTGCTCGTCCCGGTGCACCACATCGAGGCCGCGTACGTCCGCAGTCACTTCGCGAGCGTGGAGGTCGGCGTCCAGGACGGCCCGCGGCCGCACGAGCTCCTCTTCGCCCTCGTCATGGGTACCGGCCCGCGGGTGCACGAGCGCATCGGCGGTCTGCGGGCCGACCAGATCAGCGTCCACGACGGGCAACGCTGACCACCGCACCTGCTCGGGTGCGGCCCTGCCGGCCCTCCGCGATCCGCCCGGCGAACCTCCGACCCGGCGAGCGGAGGCCACCCGCCCGTTCCTCGCCCAGCCCGCCGCCCCGCCCGAGGAGGATCTCCGGATGACCGAGACCGTCCCCGGCGGCGCGCTGTCCGGGCTGCTGGTCGCGGACTTCAGCCGCGTGCTGGCGGCTCCGTACGCGACGATGCTGCTCGGCGACCTCGGTGCCGACGTGGTGAAGGTCGAGCGACCGGGTGGGGGCGACGACACCCGCGCCTGGGGGCCGCCGTACGCCGGCGGGGAGGCGACGTACTTCCTGGCGGTCAACCGCAACAAGCGTTCACTCGTGCTGGACCTCGCCGATGATGCCGGTCGGACGGCGGCGCTGGAGCTGGCCCGCCGCGCCGACGTGCTGGTGGAGAACTTCCGCCCCGGCACGATGACCCGCTACGGCCTGTCCTACGAGCAGGTCCGCACGATCAACCCCGGCGTCGTCTACTGCTCGGTGACCGGCTTCGGCGCCGACGGAGGTGCGGCGCTCCCGGGCTACGACCTGCTCGCCCAGGCGGTCGGCGGGCTGATGAGCGTCACCGGGGCCGCCCCCGGGCAGCCGGTCAAGGCGGGCGTGGCGGTCGTCGACGTGCTCACCGGGCTGCACGCGGCCGTGGGGATCCTCTCCGCGCTGCGGGCCCGCGAGGCCACCGGCGAGGGCCAGCTGGTGGAGGTGAACCTGCTCGGCACGCTGCTGTCGAGCCTGGTCAACCAGAGCGTCGCCTACACGGCCGCAGGCACGGTCCCCGGGATCCTGGGCAACCGGCACCCCTCCATCGCGCCGTACGAGGTGTTCCCGACCGCCGACTCCCCGATGGTCGTGGCCGTCGGCAACGACCGTCAGTTCACGGCGCTGTGCCAGGGGCTCGCGAGCCCGGAGCTGGCCCGCGATCCGCGCTTCGCCACCAATCCCGACCGGGTGGCGAACGTCGACGCGCTCGCAGAGGTCCTCACCGCCCGTCTGGCGGCGCGCCCCGCGTCGAGCTGGACGAGGATCCTCACCCCGCTCGGCGTGCCCTGCGGCCCGGTCAACGACCTCGCCGGCGCCTTCTCCTTCGCCGCCGGACTCGGGATCGACGCCCGCGTGACGGTGGGCGAGGGCGACCAGGCCGTCGACGTCGTCGCCAACCCGATCGCGCTGTCGGCGTCCCCGGCGGCGTATCGGCGGCGGCCGCCGCGGCTGGGTGAGCACACCGGCGAGCTGTGCGCCTGGCTCGGGCGTCCGCCCGGCCCGCCCGCCGGCGACCGGGAGCCGCTCCCTGACCCCACCACCGACCTCGACCCCGGCTCCGACCGCGGTCGTCCAACCGAGAGGAGAGACCCGTGAAGCTGATCTCGTACAGGCAGGGCGGCACCGAGACGTGGGGCGCCGTCGTGGAGGACAGGGTGGTGGACCTGGCCGCGGCCAGTGGCTTCGCCACCCTGGCCGAGTTCATCGCGAGCCCGGCGTTCGCCGACCGCGACGCGCTGGTGGCGGCTGCTGCCGCCGGGCCGCTACGGGCCGACGTCGAGCTGCTGCCGGTGATCCCGCGGCCCGAGAAGATCGTCTGCGCGGTGCGGAACTACATGGACCACCACCAGGAGGTGCTCGCGGCCGGCATGCAGCGGGAGCTGGCGGAGTTTCCCCCGATCTTCCTGCGGGTGTGGCGGTCGCAGGTCGCCCACGAGCAGCCCATCGTCCGCCCGAGCGTGTCCGAGTCCCTCGACTGGGAGGGCGAGCTCGCGGTCGTCATCGGCAAGGCCGGCCGCGACATCCCCGAGGCCGACGCCTGGGAGCACGTGGCCGGCTACAGCTGCTACAACGACGCCAGCGTGCGCGAGTGGCAGTTCCACGCCAAGCAGATCGCCTCGGGCAAGAACTTCGAGGGCACGGGGGCCTTCGGCCCGTGGCTGGTCACCGCGGACGAGATCGAGCCGGGACGCAAGCTCGAGATCGAGACCCGCCTGAACGGTGAGGTCGTCCAGTCCAGTGACACCGGGAACATGATCTTCCCCGTCCCGCGGCTCATCAACTACGCCTCCACGATCTTCACGCTCGTCCCGGGAGACGTGATCGTGACCGGCACGCCGGCGGGTGTCGGCTGGAGCAAGAAGCCGCCGCGGTTCATGCAGCCCGGCGACGTCGTCGAGGTGGAGATCGAGGGCATCGGGGTCCTGCGCAACCCCGTCGCCGCCCAGTGACGGCGTCCGCGGCGATCTGTCCAGTCCCGTCACCGAGCAGGTCGCCGCGGACGAACGGACGGCTCCCCGGTCGGGCGCTGATCCGTCACCGGACACCCGGCCGCTGGCCGCTGTCGGATCCGCTGCCGGGTCCGCGAGAGGAGTACGAGCAGTGCACCCGAACCTGATCGCGGGCCGGTGGCTGGACGGCGCCGACGCCCGGCCTGACGTCAACCCGTCGGACACGACGGACGTGGTGGGCCACTACGCATCCGCGGACGCCGACCAGGCCCACGCGGCCATCGCGGCTGCGGCCGATGCAGCCGGCGGGTGGGCTGCCACGCCGGGGGCGATGCGCGGCGAGGTCCTCGACCGCGCCGGTCGTGAACTGCTCAGTCGCAGCGAGGAGTTGGGAGACCTGCTCGCCCGCGAGGAGGGCAAGACGCTGCCCGAGGCCGTCGCCGAGGTGGTGCGCGCCGGACAGTTGCTCACCTTCCACGCCGGTCAGGCGGTGCGGAACGTCGGGGAGCACCTGGAGTCATTGCGCCCGGGCATCGAGGTGACGGTGACCCGGGAGCCGGTCGGGGTCGTCTCGGTCATCACCCCGTGGAACTTCCCCATCGCGATCCCCGCCTGGAAGATCGCCCCGGCGCTCGCCTACGGCAACACGGTGGTCTTCAAACCGGCCGACGCCGCCCCGGCCAGCGCCTGGGCGCTGGCCGACGCGCTGCACCGCGCCGGGCTGCCGCCCGGTGTGCTCAACCTGGTGATGGGACGCGGCCGCGACATCGGCGACGTGCTCACCGGCTCGGCGGAGGTCGGCGCGGTCTCCTTCACCGGCTCGGTGTCCACCGGTGAACGGGTGCTCGCCGCGGCCACCTCCCGGCGGGCGCGCGTCCAGCTGGAGATGGGCGGCAAGAACCCCCTGGTGGTGTCCGACGACGCCGACCTCGACCTCGCCGTCGAGGTGGCGCTGCAGGGCAGCTACGGCTCCACCGGGCAGCGCTGCACCGCCTCCTCCCGCCTGGTCGTCGCCAACCGCGTGCACGACGAGTTCGTCGACCGGTTGTGGAGCCGGCTGCAGGCATGGCACGTCGACGACGCTCGGGCTCCTGGCACCGACATGGGACCGGTGGTGGACGCCGACCAGCTGGCCCAGGACCTCCACTACATCGGCGTCGCGGAGAAGGACGGCGCCGAGGTGCGCGGGGGGCGACTGGTGGAGCGCGCGAGACCGGGCCACTACCTCGAGCCGGCGCTCCTCGTGGACACACGGGCCTCGGACACGGTCAACCGGGAGGAGGTCTTCGGCCCGGTGGCCTCGGTCATCCGGGTAGGCGACCACGACGAGGCGGTCGCGGTCGCCAACGACACCGACTTCGGACTCACCGCCGGCATCGTCACCCGCTCGCTCGCCCGGGCCACGGACTTCCGGCGACGGTCCACCGCGGGCATGGTGATGGTCAACGTCCCCACCGCGGGCGTCGACTTCCACGTTCCCTTCGGAGGCCGGGGCGGGTCGTCCTACGGGCCACGAGAACAGGGCGCGGCCGTCCGTGAGTTCTTCACCGTCAGTAAGACGAGCTACGTGGCAGCGGGCGAGCCCCTGTGACCCCACGATGGCCGCGCCGACGTGGCGTCGTCGGGGTCGGTCGAGGTCGAAGACGCGGCGGCGGCACGGGGTCGGGAGCGCATCGACCGTTCGCTGCAGACAGCGGTGACTGCTGGATTCGGTGGCGCTGGTATGTGCGGCGAGTCCGAGGTCACCCGTTGATGCCTGCCGGTCAGCCACCACCGCGACCGACTCACGCCTAACGAACGCTCGTCGAGCGGCGCCAGCGACGCCCGCGTGAGCCGGCGAACACCTCCGTCGCGGCGTCATGCCACGCCGTGCCCTCGAGAGCTGTCCTCCGCGCCGGCACGCCGGTCGCCGGTTCAGGAGCGTTCTCCAGTTCCGCTCCTGCATGCCCTCGTCTGCACAGCGGGGGCGCGCTGGCGTATCGGCGTTGTGGGACCGGGATGGGCACGGGACCGCTAGGGTTCGGCGCCACGGGGCAGGTTGTCACCGAACGGGTGATGGGGGGCTGCCGTGGCGCGGCCACTGCTGCGAGGCGACCGCCTGCAGGCTGCCCGCCAGGCCATGGTTGGGCCCAGCCGGGGGCGGTCGTCGAGGTCATCGCGGCGGCGGTGGCGGCGACCCGGGCCGCGCAGGCGGTGAGGTGGTCGGCGCGGGCGGCGAGGTAGAGCCCCCAGTGCGGATCGTCGGCCAGCACGGCGGGCACGGCGGGCTGCCAGGGCAGCGGACCCGCCGCACCGGGCGCGGGCAGCCGCCAGTCCAGCACGGCCGCGGGATCGCGGGCGCTGTCCAGCTCTCGGACCGCGGCCGCAGCGCGCAGCGCGGCGACCGGATCGGCGCCGCTGAGGGCGAGCAGCGCCAGATGGCCCCGCAGCGTCGGCCACGCCGGCGCGGCGGGCAGGCCCGGGTGCAGCCGCGCGGCGGCGGTCTCCAGTTCTGCTCCGGCCGCGGCGCCGAGGCGGTGCTCGGCGGCGACGCGCAGCGCGTCGGCGTACCGGGTGGCGGCGGCGTGCAGCCGCGCGGCCGGATCGGCCAGCGCCCGGCGCGCACCGGCGGCCGAGGTCTGGGCACCGTCATGCTCCACCATGGCAACCAGCAGGTCGGTAGCGGTCGGCGGGCACACCGCGGCCGGGGTGACGATGCTGTGCCGTAAGGGGTGTGGAGAAGGCCGCTGAAAGGGTCCCCCGGAGCCCCTCCAGAAGACCTATAGGCCACTGACCTGCGGGTTCGTGGAGCGGGTGACGGAAATCGAACCCACACCGTCAGCTTGGGCGGCTGCTTCACGCAGGCGATGTCGGTCCCGCTCATCACAGCGGGGACCGCGCGCTGTCGACCCTGCGGCTCGTCCTGCCTCCCCGTGCGCTCCGGCCAGGGACGGACCACCGCCTCCTGCGTCCAATAGCCGCTCGGCTAGTCCCAGCTCGCCATCCGAGCCAGGGAACGCTGCCCGCGCGGCTCCACGTCCTTCGGCTTCAGTGCACCTGGGCGATCGCCGAACGGAAGCCGGCCGGCGGCCCGCGGCACGCCCGGACCTCGGCGACCGGACCTCTGCGAGGGAGTTGAGCGACCATTTCTCTGCGGGATCACGACCTCGACAAGCGCACCTTCGTCGTGCCGGGCCTGACGGAGCCGGCGCAGATCATCGTCGACCGGTGGGGCGTTCCCCACATCTACGCAGCCACGACCTACGACGCGTTCAGGGCGCAGGGCTTCAACGCCGCACGGGATCGGCTCTGGCAGATCGACTTCTGGCGGCGTCGAGGCCTGGGGCGGCTGTCGGAGGTGTTCGGCGCGGAGCACGTCGAGCGCGACCGGGCAGCGCGCCTGTTCCTGTTCCGCGGGGACGCCCATGCCGACTGGTTGTCCTACGGGTCGGACACCAAGCGCGCCAGCACCGCCTTCGTGGAGGGCGTCAACGCCTTCGTCCAGCTGACTCGCGAGGACCCGGAGCTGTTGCCCGTCGAGTTCCGGGAGCTCGGCTACACCCCGTCGTTCTGGGACCCCGCGGACGTCACCCGGATCCGCAGCCACGGGTTGTTCTACAACCTCCGCGAGGAGGTGGCGCGGGCCCTGACGATCCGCGATCACGGGGGCGCCGTCGAGGAACTGCGGCGACGGCGGGAGCCGCACCGGGAGCTCGTCGTGCCGGAGGGGCTCGACGTGGCGAGGATCCCCGACGACGTCCTGGCCGTGTACGACCTGGCCACCACGCCACCGGTGTTCACCGCGCGCCCGCCCGACGAGGCGCAGGGCACCGTCCTGCCCGAGGGCAGCAACAACTGGGTCCTCTCCGGCGACCGGACCGCCACCGGGCGCCCGCTGCTCGCCAACGACCCGCACCGGGCCGCGGCCGCGCTCCCCGGCCTGCGTTACCTGGCGCACCTGAGCGCTCCCGGCTTCGACGTCATCGGCGGCGGCGAACCGGGTCTGCCGGGCATCAGCATCGGCCACAACGGCCAGATCGCCTTCGGGTTGACGATCTTCGCGATCGACCAGGAGGACCTGTACGTCTACGACCTCAACCCGGACGACCCGCTGGAGTACCGGTACGAGGGCCGGTGGGAACCGATGCGGGTCGAGCGGGACACCATCGAGGTGGCCGGTGGCCCGCCGGTCGAGGTGGAGCTCGCCTTCACCCGGCACGGCCCCGTCATCCGCAGCGACCCCTCCACGAACACCGCGTTCGCCGTGCGGGCCGCCTGGCTGGAGCCGGGCATGGCCCCCTACCTCGGCAGCATGGACTACATGCGGGCGCGCAACTGGGACGAGTTCCTGGGGGCGATGAACCGGTGGGGCGCGCCCCCGGAGAACCAGGTCTACGCCGACACCCGCGGCAACATCGGCTGGAAGACCGGCGGCCTCACCCCCATCCGGCCCAACTGGGACGGCACGCTGCCGGTCCCCGGCGACGGCAGGTACGAGTGGGCCGGCTTCTACGACATGGACGAGCTGCCCGGTGCGCTCAACCCCGAGCAGGGGTGGCTGGCCACGGCGAATGAGATGAACCTGCCGGAGGACTTCCCCCCGGATCGGCACATCACCTACGACTGGTACGCCCCCTACCGCCGGCACCGCATCGACGACGTCCTCGGCGGGACGACCGCGGCCACCGTCCAGGACATGGTGGACCTGCAGGGGGACTACGTCAGCATCCCGGCGCAGCGGATCCTGGCCGCGGTCCGCGGGCTGGACCTCCCCGACCGCGACCAGGTCGACGGGCTCGACCTCCTCCTCGACTGGGACGGTGACCTGCGCCCCGACTCGCCTGCCGCAGCCCTGTTCGAGGTCTGGTACCGACGGCATCTGCGGCCGGCTCTGCTCGCCCGGGCAGTCGCCCAGGTCACCGGCCGCGACGACAACGCCGACGTCCTCGCCGCCATCGCGAACAAGGAGGACCTGCTCGCCGACGCCCGGATCGACATCGAGCTCCTGGAGTCCCCGGGAGACCGGCTCGGACCGGACCCGGCCGGCTTCCTGGCCGCCACCGTGCCGCAGACGCTGGCGACGGCGCTGGCCGACGTCGAGGAACTGCTCGGTCCCGACCGCGGCGAGTGGGCCTGGGGCCGGCTGCACGTCGCCCGCGCCACCCACCCGCTCCGGGCCCTGCTGACCGGTGTCCCGGAGGACCAGCTGTCGGTGGGACCCCTGCCCCGCGGGGGGAGCGGCGACACGGTGGGCAACACCGCCTACGGGCCGAACTTCGTCCAGACCGCCGGCTCGACGTTCCGCATCGCCATCGACGTGGGGGAGTGGGACTCCTCGACGGCCATGAACGCGCCCGGCCAGTCCGGGAACCACGACAGCCCGCACTACACCGACCTGTTCGAGCCGTGGGCGCGCAACGACGCCTTCCCGCTCCTGTACAGCCGCGACCGCATCGAGGAAGCCGCCGAGCAGGTCATCGACCTCCTGCCGTCGGACGACTGACGGCCACGGCCACAGGATCACCTCCACAACAGGAAGAAGGTCACGCACGTGGGACACCTGCAGCTGCCCGAGGGCAAGAGGATCGCCGTCAACCTGGGCACGGACTTCGACGCCCAGGCGCTCTGGCTGGGGGCGTTCAACCGGCCGAGCCCGGCGTTCATGTCACGCGGCGAGTTCGGTGCCGAGGTCGGAGTGCCACGGCTGCTCGAGCTCTACAAGCGCTACGACATCAGGTCGACCTGGTTCACCCCCGGCCACTCCGTCGACACGTTCCCCCAGTGGTGCCGCAAGATCCTCGAGGACGGGCACGAGTTCGGTCACCACGGCTACTACCACGAGATCCCGCCGGGCATCAGCCGGGACACCGAGCGGCGCCTGGTCGACCTCGCCTTCGACAGCTTCAAGAACCAGCTGGGCATCCGCCCCACCGGCTACCGCTCGCCCTACTGGGACTACAGCGACAACACCCTCGACATCATCGAGGAGTCCGGCTTCACCTACGACACGAGCCTCATGGCCCGCGACCTCGTGCCGTACCACCCCCAGCGGTGGCAGGTGAACTGGGAGAAGGGCAACGTCGCCGGCCGGGCGAGCGAGGTGCTGGAGATCCCGGTCAACTGGTATCTCGACGACTTCCCGCCGCTGGCCTACACCGGCACGTCGACGGGCATGCAGGACACCGAGACGATCTTCCGGCGGTGGCGGGACATCTTCGACTACGCCTACGAGAACGTCGAGAACGCCGTGTACGCGACCTGCGTGCACCCCCAGATCATCGGCCAGGCGCACCACATCATGTGGTACGAGCGGCTCATCCAGCACCTCGCCGAGAAGGACGGCGTCTGGTTCGCCACGATGGACGAGATCGCCCGGACCTGGGTGCCCGACGAGGAGGACCGCCGCAAGATGGCGCTGCCCGACGTCCGCGGAGTGGAGCCGGCCCCCGCCGACTCCAGCTTCGCGCGGCAGTAGCGTGACGCTCCCCCCGACCCGCCCCTAGGCTCGGGGGGAGCCGATCGCCCCGGCCACAGGAGGGCCGTTCCCTGGCACACCCGACACCCGTGCCGCTGGAGCCCGGTCGCTCCCCGGCCGAGCGCGGCAGGACTCCGGCGTGATCCCGGAGGCAGCGCAGGTCTACTGGGCCGACGGTGGTGGCTCCCGGGCGGTGTTCGACTCGCTCCGGGAGATCCTCGTCGAGTTGCGTGCGGCGGTCCTCAGCGAGCGGGCCATCGCCCTCTACCAGCCGACCGGCACCGCGGGTAGTGACTTCTTCGTCCTCTCCGACAGCTGCTCCGCAGGTCTCGAGCCGGCGATCGCGAACGAGCCGCTGCGCCTGAACCAGTCGCTGGACACGCTCGCGCCGGTGAGCGTGTCCGGAGTGGCGGCCCGGTCCCGGCTGCGCCCCTTCGGCCTGCACCTGGCGTCGGCCCTGGCCATGCCGTGGCGTGACCCCTTCGGTCGCGGAGTCGTCCTCGTCGGCATCGAGGTCGACGGGAGAGAGTGCCAGTCACTCCAGCGGCTCAGCGGGGTCGCCGACCTGCCCAGGCTGACGCGCACGCTGGGGGAGTCGCGCCTGAACGGCACCCTGCACATCCAGCGCCAGCTCAGCTCTGCCCTCCGGTCGGTGCTGGCCGCCGACACCAGCGGCGCGGGACCCATGGGGCGACTGCGCTCCCTGGTCGACACCGCCCGGGTGCTGCTCCGCTCGGACGCCGCCTACCTGGCGCTGCCCGAGCAGGAGCCGAGCGGCACGCACTACTACTTCGCGTCGTTCTCCCAGGTCTACACCCCGGACTTCCGACACCTGCGGATGGAGTTCGGCCAGGGCCTGGGGGGTCTGGCCCGCCGGACGGGCCGGGTCGTCACCTCGATCGACTACGCACGGGACGAGCGACTGCTCGAGGCGCCGGTGAGCGAGACCCTCGACGAGGGCGTCCTCTCCGCCGTCGCGGCCCCCCTCACCCGGAGCGGAAGCGGCGTCGACGGCGTCCTGTACGTGGGCAACCGGACCCCGCGGCCGTACAGCGAGACCGACGAGCGTCTGCTCGGTGAGTACGCCGAGTACGTGTCCCTGCTCATGAACACCTCGGAGTTCAAGGAGTCCGCGCAGAGCGCCCGGCTGGGCCGGCTGCGCGAGGACTTCGCGCACGCCATCCACGACTCGGTGGTGCGCCGTCTGGTCGAGATCGGGTTCACCGCCGAGCAGGCCGCGGCCTCCGCCGAGGACGGGGCGGCCGCGGCGTCGGTCGAGGCCATCCGCCAGGCGGCCGCCGACGCACTGCAGACCCTGCGCGCCGAGCTGAGCGAGCTGGTGCCACGGGGCCCCGCGCAGATGAGCGTCAGCCAGGTCCTCGACAGCATCACCTCCGTGCGGGCGCGGCCGGGCGTCTCGCGGACCGTCCTCGTCATCGGCCCGATGACGGAGACCCCCCTGCCGTCCCACGTCGCCGAGGCGGTCGTCCAGGTCGGCGCCGAGGCCCTGACGAACTCACTCAAGCACTCCGGTTGCACCATGCAGACGATCAGCATCGACAGCTCGGCGACCGGCGTGACGCTGCGCGTCACGGACGACGGCCGGGGCTCTCCCCTCGTGGACCTGGACCCGGCCCAGCTGTCGAGCATGGGGCATCTCGGAGTGACGTCCATGCGCCGGCGCGCGGCCAGGATCGGAGCGTCCCTGACGATCGACTCGAGCATCGACGAGGGCACCCGGGTCTGCCTCGACGTGCCCCGCACGTGGTGACGCGATGGACGACGTGGTGCGCTTCTGCGCGATCGACGACCACGACATCATCCTGTTCGCGGTCGAGGCCATGGCAGCCAAGGAACCGGATCTCGAGTACTGCGGCGGTGCGACCGACGCCCGTCGTGCCCTCGCCCTGATCCAGGAGACCGAGCCCGACCTCGTCCTGCTCGACCTCCGACTCGGGACCCGGAACAGCTTCCCCCTGTGCGAGGAGCTGTCCGAACGGGTGCCCGGGACGGCCGTCCTGATGTTCACGGCCTTCGCCAACGAGGACCTGCTGCAGGGCGCCATCCACGCAGGCGCGGTGGGCTACCTGCTCAAGGACACGTCGACGAGCGCCCTCCCGCACGCCCTCCGGACCGCGAAGGCGGAAGGCGCATACTTCGATCCGCGCGTGGTCAACGCCTCGCTCATCGGGTCCAAGCGAGGCCAGGACCGTTCTGCGCTCACCGATCGCGAACTCGCCATCCTCAGGCTGGTCGCGGACGGGGCGGACAACCACCAGATCGCCGAGGCCCTGCAGTTCAGCGTGCACACGATCAAGCTGAACATCGCCCGGATGCTGAAACGCTTCGGCGTGCGCCGCCGGGCGGAACTCGTCAAGGTCCTCATGGAACGACAGCTGCTCACGTGAGCCGCCCCAGTCGGGGGCCTGAGCTGTGGGCCCCGGCCAACGCGCGTCCGGTGTCGCGGTCACGTCGGCGGCTGGGGTGGCCGCCGGCAGCGCCGCGGCCGGCAGAGGGAGGACGGTGTCGGCGGGAGCGGCCCGCGGCGCGCCGGTGTGGCTGAGGACGCCATTGCGCAAGGTCGGCCGGTACCGCCGGCCGGTGACGGTGAGGTCGACGTCAAGTACGCCGCGTGTCGCTCCCTGCGGGAGCTGGCTGAGCTCACCGACCGGTCGTTCTTCGTGTTGGGCGACGGTCTCGGCGTCGCGCTCGACGGCGCGGCGTGCGTTGGCCAGTGCACCGCGGCTCGGTCTTCCGGCGAGGACGGTCGGCACGCGCTGCCGGGTGCACCACCTGTCCACCCGACCTCGCCCTGGAGCCGGGGAAGTCCTCGGCTTGGTGGGAGCCGACGGGGCCTGTGCCTCAACCCACCGGGAACGAGGCACACGCTTGCTGGAGGCGAGGAGCCGGACGGCGTTGGTGATGTCCATCGGTCCCATGGAGCTCAGAGCGGCCGAGGTCGGCCAGCCCGACCGACAATTCGTCCAGCGCCCCGGTCAGGGCAGGGATGCGGGCGTCGGGCCCGCTAGTGGGCCCGGCGGTGGTGGCGGTCTGAGCCGTGAAGGTGGCGGCGGAGGCGGTCAGCCCGCTGCTCCACTCGGTTGATCGCTCCACTAGGGCGTGTGCGAACTGCGGTTGGGGTGATTCGCTGTCCACCACGGTGGGGGGCCGGTCGAGGACCTGTTGAGGATCTCCCGCGAGCCATCCAGCGTCTGGTGGCCCTCGTGTGCCTGTCCGGTCGTCCGCCCCGGGCCGTCGTCGCCGGGGAGCTGTGGCCCGACGTCCCGGAGGATCATGCGCATGGCAGCCTCCGCTCGGCGCTGTGGCGCCTGCAACGGGCGGCACCGGGGCTGGTGCACGCATCAGGCACCGTGCTGTCGCTGGCCGAGGGCGTCCGGGTGGACGTGCAGGAGCTCGGGCACTGGGCTCGGCGAGTCCGGGACCCAGCGAGCTCCCTGGCCGAGGTCGACATCCCCGACGTCGGCCTGCGGGGCGAGTTGCTGCCCGGCTGGTACGACGACTGGGTCCTGCTCGAACGGGAACGACTGCGACAACTCCGCATGCACGCGCTGGAGGAGGTCGCCGCGCGGTTGGCCGCGGCGGGGCGGTACGGCGACGCGCTGCAGGCCGCCTACGCCGCCGTGCGCGGCGAGCCGTTGCGGGAGAGCGCTCACCGGGTGGTCATTCGCGTGCACTTGGCGGAGGGGAATGTCGCGGAGGCGGTGCGGGCGTATGAGCGGTTTCGAGTCATGCTTGCCGACCACCTGGGGGTGCAGCCGAGCGAGCCCATGACCCGGCTCGTGGTGGGGCGCCGCCGGTGCCCCACCACCCTGGTCGGCCCGTGCGGCTGTGATGCCGCGCGGTGACGCGGCTCGGTTCTCGCCGTCCGGCATCTGCGGGCGGGGAGTCCTTCGGGGGGACGAGTTCCTGCTGCGGCGTGGTTCGCCGACACGTCTGTGACGGCTCGGTGACGTGGGCGAGCCACCCATCGCCTCCAAGCACACAGAGGGCTCCTTTCCGTGTGAGGAGGCGGCATCGGGAGGCGTCCGGCGCCTTCGTCGAGACGGGTCCTGGTCGGAGCCGAGGCTGGTCGACCACCTCCCCGCCGCGCCGGCCCACGTGCCTGCCCGTGGCAGGGTGCGGTGGCACCCGCCCAATCCTCGGAGGCAGGGCGGCCGGTACGGGTGTGGCCTCGGGACCATCGACAGGACGTCGCCACTTCCTCCGTCCTGGGTTCCGGAGGGGTGCTGGGCTGAGCTGATGTCTGCAGCCCGACGCACCGGGCGGCGACGCACCGCGTCGGTGGCGTCGCCCGACTCGTGGCCGGCTCGGTCCGCGTAGGGTCGGTGACGGGTGCGCACCCCTGTGACGTGGCCGCGGCGGGACCCTTCGGCCCCCGCCGAGCGGGTCCTTCGCCGGTGGGGCACCGGTGCTGGGGCTGCCTAGCGTCGTGCCGGTCAACAGCCGAGCGATGAGGTGGTGAGCGCATGACCCGCGCCGTGGTGGTCTACGAGTCCGTGTTCGGTGACGCCCGCACGATCGCGCAGGCGATCGCCGGCGGGCTGTCGCCCTCCCTGCCGGTGGACGTCGTCGCCGCGGCGGAGGCCCCGGCCGAACTCGGTCCCGACGTCGGGCTGCTGGTCGTGGGCGGGCCCAACCACGCGTTCGGGATGCCTCGCCCGTCCACCCGCGAGGGTGCGGTGAAGCAGTACGGCGCCGACATCCCGGACACCGGCACCGGTCTGCACGAGTGGCTGGAGGCCCTCCGGGCACCGGCCGGGATCGCCGCCGCCGCGTTCGACACCCGCGGCAGCGGCCACCCGATGCTCACCAAGATGGACCACGCGTCGCGGACCGAGGAGAAGCTGCTCGGCAGGCTCGGCGCGCACATCGTCGCGCCGGCCGAGCACTTCTTCGTCGTCGACACGAAGGGCCCGCTGGTCGCGGGTGAGGAGGAGCGCGCCCGCGCCTGGAGCGCCACCCTTGCCCAGCTGGCCGCCTCCCGGGCCGTGAGCCGCTGAGCGCCGCCCGGGATTCGCGGGCCCGCAGCCGCCGACCCACCGGACGGAGAGCGACAGATGGCCGTCGTGCAGCAGCCGGGATCCCGGCGGGACCCCAGCGGCAGCACCGGCAGCCGACCGGGGGACGCGGCGTGTCGTCGCCGGGCCCGGTGGGCCCGGTGACCGACATCCGGGGCGCAGCCGGCGCCCGGCTCGCTCCGCAGCCGCCCGGGTGGGTGCCGCCGCGGCCGACCGCGGCCGACCTCGCCCGCCAGGTCCGCGACGCCGTCACTGACCTGCCCCGCTTCGCGCTGGCGCCGCTGCTGCGGCCCTGGCACCGCCGTTGGGGCGCGACCCGTGCCGAGGTCGCCGCGCCGATGCCCGGCGACGACGTGTTCCCGCGGGCGCAGCTGCAGGCCACCCGGGCGATCAGCATCGACGCGCCGCCGGAGGAGGTGTGGCCGTGGCTGGTGCAGGTCGGCTGCCTGCGCGCCGGCTGGTACGCCGACGACCTGCTCGACAACCTCGCTCACCCCAGCGCCCGGCAGATCGTGCCGCAGCTGCAGGACCTCGAGGCCGGCCGGTGGCTGCCGATGGCGCCGCAGCCGACCGAGACGACGGCGTTCGTCGTCGACTCGTTCCAGGCGCCGGAGTGGATGCTGTGGCGGACGCCGTCGAGCACCTGGGCCTGGCGCCTGACGCCGCTGCCCGACGGCCGGACCCGGCTGGTCGCGCGGCTGCGGTTCGCCTACGACTGGCGGCACCCGGCCGGCATCGCACTCCTGGAGCTGGGCGACTGGCCGATGATGCGCCGGATGCTGCGCGGGATCCGGGAGCGCGCCGAGGCCGAGCACCGGCGCCGTGTCCCGCCGGCGGTGCACCCGCGCCGGCTGGCGGCGATCCGGGCGGTGCACACCGCGGCGTGGGCGTCGATCGAGTCCTGCGTCGGCTACCTGGTCTGGTCGGGCCTGCGGGGCCGCAGTGACCGGCGCGCGGCCGCCGCGGCCGCGGTCGTCGCCGGGGAGTGCCTGGTCTTCGCCGCCGGCGGCTTCCGCTGCCCGCTGACCGGGCTGGCCGAGCGCGCCGGCGCGACCAGCGGCTCGGTGACCGACATCTACCTGCCGCGGTGGTTCGCGGCGAACCTGCCGGCGATCCACCTGCCGCTGCTGGCGCTCATCGGCTGGCTGCACCGGCGCGCTCTGCACCGCGGACGCTGACCGGGGTGGACCTCCCGCCCGGTACTGGACGTCGGTCGGCGGCTGCGGCCGGCCCCCAGCTGAGGGCCGGCCGATGGCGTCGGCGGGCGACGCTGGCCGCACCGGTCACGGTGCCGGTGACGATGGCTGCGACCTTCGCCGTCCTGCGGCGCCGGCTGCCGCCCCGACCGGCGTACGTCGTCGGCTTCGCCCTGTACTGGGCCGGCTGGTGCCTCGGCTTCCCACTGTGGGTCCTCCGACCCCGCGGCGTCGCCCGCGTGCTGCGCGCCGGACGGCGCCCGGGCGCGGGCGACGTCGCGCTCCTGGCCTTCCCGGTGGCCGGCGCCGTCGGTACCGCGCTGCTGCCGCACCGCCGCCTGGTCGACCGGGAGGTCGCCGCGGTCATGGCCGGCACCGCGGTGGTCAACGCCGTCGGCGAGGAGCTGTTGTGGCGCGGGGTCTTCCTCGCACAGTTCCCCGGCGACGTGGCGCGCGGCGCGCTGTGGCCGCTGGCCGGGTTCACCGTCTGGCACCTGGCGCCGCAGCTGATCCTGCCGTCCTCCCGCGGTCGCGCCCGGTTCCTGCTGGGTGCGGCGGTGGTGGGTGCGGCCTCGACCACCGTCGCCTGGCGCACCGGAGGGGTGCGTGCCGTCCTGCTGCCTCATGTGCTCACCGACGCCTGCGGTGTTCGGGTGGCCCGCTTCTGGCTCGGCCGCTGACGGCGTGGCCGCGCCGGCCGGCGTCCGCAGCCGGCACAGGCCCGGCGCACCGGGATGGGCAGTCGCCGACGCTCCCCCCTCGACGGTGCGGAAACGGGCAGGGCCGGAGGTCCCGGGCTGCCGGGACACGCCCCGGTCGGTGCGGGACCCGCGGCCCTGCCGGGGCCACCGCCCGGCCCCGGAGCCTGACGAGGGAGTTCTTGGAGGTGGTTCGGATGAGCAAGCGGCAGATCACCCGGCTGTTCGTCGGCAGCCTGCTCGCCGTGGTGGCCGGGCTGGCGCTGATGGCGGTGGGTGGGGGACTGGCGATCGCCACCGACGTGCTGGTCACCCGGGGTCCCGACGTGGTCGGGGTGGACGCGGGCGGGGCGGGCTGGCTTCTGATCGCGCTGGCGATCCTCGGCGTCCTGGTGCTGCTGGCGGCGGGGGTGGGCCTCCTGGTCGCCTGGGTGGCGGCGCTGGTGGTCACCGCGCGGCTGGAGGACAAGGCATGGTTCCTCGTCCTGCTGATCACCGGTCTGGTCAGCCTCGGCATCGTCGGCATGGTCCTGTACCTGGTCATCGGGCCGGACGACCAGCCCACCCGCCCACCGGCGCAGCCGCGGATGGCCGGGGCCGCCCGATGACGCGTCGCGCCGGGGCGACTCCCCGCCCGCCGCGACCGCACCGGCGCGATCGGCGGCGGCCGTCGCGAGGGCTGTCGTGGTGACGGCGTCGCTGCAGGCGCCCGAGCTGACGGTGAGCACGGCCGAGGCGACGGTGGAGGCGGGGCAGCCGCTGGAGGTCACCGTCCGGCTCGTCGCCGACCGCCCGACCGAGGTCAGCGGCGGACAGGTGGAGCTGGTGCGGTCCGGGGCGGTCGCCCACGCCGAGCGCGGCTGGATGGGCGCCGGCGCCACGGTGAGCCTCCGCCGCTCCGCCGTCCTCGACCGCGCCGATCTCGCCCCGACCGAGCCGCTGGTCGCCGGGCAGCCGCTGGTGCGGCGGGTGACGCTGGCCGTGCCGGCGGGAGAGGCGACGGTCGACGGGTATCTCGTGCAGCAGGAGTACGCCGTCCGCGCCCGGCTCCACGTGCCCCACGGCCGCGACGCGGAGGCGAGCACCCCGGTGCGGATCACCTCCCGTGCCGCGGACCGCAGCTGGGTGGCCGGCACCGCGGCGGTCGTCGAGGACGCCGACGTCGCCGACCTCGGCCTCGAGGAGGTGTCCAGCCGGCGCCTGTCCGGCGGCATGCCGATCTCGGGCGCGGTCACCGTGACCCCGCGCCGGGCCGGCCGCGCCCGCGGCGTGCGGGTGGAACTGGTCCTCGCCGAGCACGTGCCGGCCCGCCTGCCGGAGATGCCGCTGGAGGAGGACCGCGCCGAGACGACCGTGGTCGCCACCGTGGCGGTGGCCGGGCCCCTCGATCTGCAACCCGGCGCGGTGCTGCGGCTGCCGTTCACCATCCGCTCTCCGCTGCCCCTGCCCGCACCGTCGCTCAGCGCGCCGGAGTTCACCCTCCGCTGGCTGCTGCGCGCCGTCCTCGACCGCCCACGGCGGCCAGACGTGACCACGGCGCTGGAGCTGTGGGCCGCCACCGCGCCCTGACGGCGAACGGAGGAGACGCGATGCGGGCCGAGGAACGGCACGAGACCCGCCCTTACCTGATGGTGCGTCGCGGCTACGTCGACGTGCTGGACGCGGGGCGGCGCAAGAACCTGATGCACGGCCTGCTGCAGCTGGACGTGACCGAGGCCCGGCGCCTGCTGGCGCACCCCGGGGACGGGGAAGCGCCGCTGTCGTTCACCGGCTGGGTGCTGCACTGCGTCGCCGCCGCGGTCGACGCCGACCGGATCCTGCACGCCTACCGGCGGCGCAACCGGCTGGTGCTGTTCGCCGACGTCGACGTCAGCACCCAGATCGAGGCGGAGGTGGCCGGGCAGAAGGTGGTCAAGTCGCTGATCGTGCGGGCGGCCAACGGCAAGTCGGTGCGGGAGATCAGCGACGAGATCCGCGCCGCGCAGCACCCGCGGCCGCAGGACGAGCGGCGCTACCGCGGCGCTCTCGCCTTCCTGACCCTGCCCCGTCCCGTGCGGCGCCTGGCTTGGCGGGTGGTGATGGGCAACCCGCGGTGGTTCAAGCGGTTCGGCGGCACGGTGGGGCTCAGCTCGGTGGGCATGTTCGGTACCGCCGGCGGGTGGGGCATCGTCTCCGCGCCACCGACGTTGATGGTCGTCATCGGGGGCATCTCCACCGCGCCGCGGCTGGTCGAGGGCCGGCTGCAGGACCGGCAGCTGCTGCACCTGACGCTCACCGTCGACCACGCCGTCGTCGACGGGGCCCCGGCCGCACGCTTCGCGGCCCACCTCCGCCGGCTGATCGAGACCTCCGACGGACTCACCGGCCAGCCCGTGCCCGCCGCGACGGCTCCGGCGGAGCCGCGATGATCCCCGGCGACGGTGTGGGGACCGTGGCCTGCTGCCGCTCGTGACCGTCCGCCGGTCCCTGCGGCACAGGGTGCAGCGCCTGCTGGTGCCGGTCGGCGACCCCGGCCCGGAGCGGTACCGGCCGCCGCCGAGGCTGTACGCCCGGCTGCAGTGGTTGGGACACGTCCTGACCGCCCTGGGCCTGAGCCCCGGCTACGTGGTCACCCTCGAGGTGCCCGGCCGGCGCAGCGGCGTGCTCCGGCGGACCAACCTGGTGCTGGCCCGGCACGAGGGGCAGGGCTATCTGGTCTCGCTCACCGGGGAGTCCGAGTGGGTGCGCAACGTCCGCGCCGCGCGAGGTCGGGCGGTGCTCGCCCGCCACCGGCGGCGCCGGGCGGTGACGCTGGTGGAAGTGCCTCCCGCCGAGCGTCCCCCGGTGATCCGCTCCTACGTGCTGCGGGCGGCTCGCCGGCCCGGGTCGACGGCGGTCGCCCGGGAGGCGCGCGCCTTCTTCGGCGTCGGCCCGGACCTCTCCGCCGCGGAGATCGCCGCCGTGGCCGACCGGTTCCCGGTCTTCCAGGTGCGACCGGACACCGGGTGACGGGCCGGTCAGCGGCCGGCGGGGCGGCGGTGCGCGTCCTCGGACGGAGTCGTCCGGCCCGTCCGGGCATGACCACCAGCCCTGGGTCGGCCGGTCCCCGCCCTGGAGGCTGCCCGGGAAGGGTGGTGGAGCGATGACCTCGTCGGTGACGTGTCCCCGGCCGGGCTCGGTGCGGGCCGGGCGGCTCGCTCAGCGGCTGCGATCCGCGATCGGTGAGGGCGCCGCATCACTGCACCGCGCGCTGCGTACGTCGGTCGCGCGTGGGACCGCCGTGGTTCGTCGCCTCCGGCGTCGTGCGGCGGAGCCTGCCGGCGGGAACGGGCCGGACCCCGGTCCCGCCGCTGGGGCGACCGCTGCCGCGGGCACGGGCCCCGACGGGGCCGCCCGGCGTCTCGTGCGGCGCTTGTCGGTCGCCGTCGCCGGGCTGATGGCGGCCTCGTCGGCGGTCGGGCTGGCGTGGCGGGGGTTGTACCAGGAGGCACCGGCCAACGCAGCCACCTTCCGCGCCTACGACCTGGGGTCGCTGACGGTCGCCACCCCGCTGCTGGCCGGAGCTCTGGCCCGTGCCCGGCGGGGGTCTCCGCGGGCCGAGCTGCTGTGGGCGGGCCTGCTGGCCTACGTCGTCTACACCTACGCCTACTACGTCTTCGGGGCGGCGTTCAACGCGCTGTTCCTGGTCCACGTGGCGCTCTTCGTGCTGGCGGCCGTCGCGCTGGTGCTGGCGCTGCGGTCCCTCGACGTCGCGGCGATCGCGGACCGGATGAGGCCGCGGACGCCGGTCCGCGCGGTGAGCGCCGTGCTCGGGCTGCTGGCCGGGTCGCTCGGGGGGATGTGGACCTGGTTCGCGCTGCGGTTCGCGGTGACCGGCGCCGCGCCGCAGGAGGGGCTGCTGCTGCAGCCGGCCCCGATCGGGCACCTGGGCTACGCGATGGACCTGAGCACGCTGGTGCCGGGCTATGCGACTGCGGCGGCGCTGCTCTGGCGGCGGCGGCCGTGGGGGTACGTGCTGGGGGCCGTGCTGCTCGTGGCCAGCGCGGTCATCCAGGTGAACTACGTGCTGGCCCTCGTCTTCCAGGCGGCGGCCCGCATCCCCGGCGCCACCGCGTTCGATCCGCAGGAGCCCTACATCGCCGCTGTGATCACCGGGGCCGCTGCCGTGCTGCTCGGCGGTCTGCGGCGTCATCCGGCGCCAGCCGCGATCGGGCCGGCACTCCGGCGGGCGTGACCGGACCGGTCATCCAGGCGGCACGGAGGAGGTGCGGACGTGCGTGCGACGTCGACCGGAGGTCGCCGGTGCGCGCCGACCTGGCCGGGCCGCGGGTCGTTCCCCGCCGGCTGTACGCCGCGGCCGAGGTCGTCTCCCGCGCCGCGGACCTGTGCTGTGAGTCGGCGGAGCTGGTGCGCGACAACGAGCGCCGGTGGCGGGTCACCCGGGACCGCACCGAGCAGCTCGTCCGGGCGATCACCGCAGATCCCGGTCAGACGCCGGCCGCCGCTGGCGACGGCGCACCGGGCGGCCGCGGTCAGCCCGTCGCGGGCACGGCGAGCGCCTCCACGGAGACCACGCTGGCGGAGGACCGATGAGGCCGGCGGGCGTGACCGCGGCAGCCGTCACCGCCGCGGTCGGCGGCTACGCGGGGCTGCAGCGGCTCGGCCGGACCTGGGGCGCGACCCGGGAGGAACGCCGCCGCCCCCTGCCCGGGGACGACCTGTGCGCCGCGCCGCAGGCGACCACCACGCACGCGATCACCATCGCCGCGCCCCCGGAGTGCGTGTGGCCGTGGCTGGTGCAGATGGGCTGGGGGCGCGGGCAGTGGTACACCGCCCGCTGGGTCGACCGGCTGCTGTTCCCCGACAACGGGCCCAGCGCCGACCACCTGGTGCCCGAGTGGCAGGACCTGGCGGTCGGCGACCGGGTCCTCGACGGCGCCCCGGACAAGCACACCGCGTTCGTCGTCCGGCTGCTGGAGCCGAACCGGGCGCTCCCGCGAGCACCTGCCGCCGGAGTGGGTCGAGAGGTACGGCGCCGCCATCGACTGGAGCTGGGCGTTCGTGCTCGACCGGCTGCCCGGCGACCGGACCCGGTTCCTCCTGCGCAGCAGGCTGCACCTGGAGCCGTGGTGGGTGGAGGCGTGCTACCTGGCCGTGATCGTCCCGGCCGACTTCGTCATGGCCCGGCAGATGCTGCGGGGGGTCAGGGCGCGGGCGGAGGCGACGACCGCCGCGGACCTGGCCGTGGTCGGCTGACCGGACACCGGTCCGGATCCGGCCTACTCCGGCCGCGCAGCCCCCGTGTCCGCGGTCGCCTTCCGCAACGCCGGCCGGAACGCGACGAACGGATGAGTCCGGACGAACTCCCGCACCGCGGCGTCGTCGCGCAGGTCGCCCCAGCCCAGGACGGTGCTGAAGAACCGCAGCCGGTGCGGGTGTTCCCGGCGGAACTGCCTGGCGACGTCGAAGGCCTCCTCGTCGGGGAGGAACCGCTGCCGTGGGGTGAACGTCGCCCCGCCCAGCTGCACCGTCGTCGCGGGGTGCGCCCGCAGGTTGCGGTACCAGTCGGTCTGCGGTCCCCAGGCGGCGCAGATGACGGCCTCGCCGGTGGCCTCGTCGTGGCGCAGCACCATCGCGACCGTCTGGTGCGGCCGGCCGGTCCTGCGGCCCAGATGGGTGAACGCCACGAAGGTGCGGCCCACCGCCGGTCCGGCGTTGTGCTGGTAGGCCTTCAGCGGCAGCCGGAACACCGCCCGCGCCAGCCGCCCGGGCCTGCGCCGCAGCCCCAGCAGCGGCCGGTCGCCACCGGCCGGGCGGGACGTGTTCGCCGTGGTCATGCCACACCTCCGCCGAGGCCGGCCGAGGCGCCCGGCGCCTGACGAGGCGGTGATCCCAGCGGCGCCGGCTCGGGGCGGGGCAGGCCGAGGCGGCCCCGCGTGGCGACCGCCAGCACGGCGGCGCCGGCCACGACGGTGCCCAGGATGACCAGGTCCACCGCGAGCGAGTCCGCGGTCAGCACCAGGTTGTCGATCGCGGGGGTGAAGCTGCCGTGCAGCAGCACGCACAGCAGCACGCTGCCGGTCCGGTTGTACAGCCACGTGTAGTAGACGGCGAGGAAGGCCGGGAGCACGAAGCCCAGCGGCCCGTAGAGCGGCACGTGCCAGACGCCCCAGGCCAGGCCGAGGACGGCGGTCGCGGCCAGCGGGGAGAAGCGTCGCTGCAGCCGGGGCAGGGCGAAACCGCGCCAGCCGGGCTCCTCCAGGCCGCCGCCGACGGTGGCCACGACGGCGAAGCCGGCGAGGTAGGCCGGTGTCCGCTGCGCCAGCAGGCCCAGGTCGATCGGGGTGCCGGTGAGCGCCAGCACCGCGTTGACGACCACCAGCAGGGCCGCCGGCGCACCGAGGGCGAAGACCCAGAACCGGGCGGGAACCCGCCAGACGAGCAGCCCACGCAGCCAGCCGCGCAGATCCCCGCCGGTGGAACGGATGACGAGCACGGCGGCGGCGAACGGGGCCAGCGCACCCAGGGCCAGCAGCAGGAAGCCGCCGCCGACACCGACGAGGCCCGGGAGCCACAGCAGCCAGGCACCGCCGAAGGCCAGGAGGAAGAAGGCGGGCAGTGGGTGGCGGGCCACCCACCCAGCCGGCGGGGAGGAGGTGTCGGGCAGCGTCTGGATCTGCGGGGAGCCGGTCATGACGCTCAGGGTTCCGGCAGCCGGGACCGGCCTGGAGCGGGAAAGGTCCCGGGCGACCGGCCGATGGTCCCGGCAGTCCGCCGTCACCCGCTCCCGTCGACGGTGACCGATGCGGCGCCGCTGGGGCCGAAGTGCCCGGGGCGCCGCGCCCCGAGACGGGAAGACTCTCCGGTGCGGCGGACCCCCGATGCCCACACCGGGCGGTCCGGGTGGCCGCCGGACCTCGACGCCGCAGCGAAGGAGGAACGACGGTGCAGCCTGCCGGAGAGGACCCCGAGGGCGTGGAGGTCCTGACCGAGACCGAGTGCCGGACCCTGCTCGCGGGCGCGGCGATCGGCCGGCTCGGCTTCACCACCGGCGCGCTGCCCGCGATCACCCCGGTGCCCTTCACCGTGCACCACGGTCGGGTCGTGATCCCGGCGCTGCCCGGTGGCCGGGAGGCGTCCGCGTGCCGCGGCGCGGTCGTGGCGTTCGAGGTCGACTCCGTCGATCGAGCCGACGGCAGCGCCTGGGCGGTGACGGCCGTGGGGCACGCCCGGGTCGTGACCGGCATCGACGAGATCGCCGCGCTCGACGACCTGGGACCGCAGCGCTGGGCCGGTCGGAGCGGCTGCTACATCGTGGTGGAGGCCAGCCAGGTGACCGGCTGGCGCCTGCCCTCACGGGGCAGACGCGACGTCGGCCGCAGGACCGACGAGGTCGACCGGGCCCGTGCCAGCGCGTGAGCCGGTGGCATCCCGGGGGCGTCCGGCCCGCCGACGGGCTCAGCCGGCCGGGGCCTGCCCCGTGCGGAGCTCGGCGGCCAGGACGGCGGCCTGCGTGCGGCGCTCCATGCCCAGCTTGGCGAGCAGGTGGGAGACGTAGTTCTTGACCGTCTTCTCGGCGAGGAACATCCGCTGGCCGATCTGCCGGTTGGTCAGCCCCTCGCCGATGAGTTCGAGCACGGCGCGTTCCTGCTCGCTGAGCTTGGTCAGCGGTCCGGCGGGCTCGGCGGCGCGGCGCATCCGCTCGAGCACGGCCGTGGTCGCGCTCGGGTCGAGCAAGGAGCCGCCGGCGGCGACGGTGCGGACGGCGGTGAGCAGATCGGGACCGAGGATCTGCTTGAGCAGGTAGCCCGACGCGCCGGCCATGATCGCCTCGAACAGCGCCTCGTCGTCGCTGTCGCTGGTCAGCATGATCACCTTCAGCTCGGGCATCTTCGAGCGCAGCTCGCGGCAGACGGTGACGCCGCTGCCGTCGGGCAGCCGGATGTCGAGGACGGCGACGTCGGGCTTGAGCGCGGGGACGCGGGCCAGCGCCTCGGCGGCGTTCTTGGCCTCCCCGACCACGGCGATGTCCCCGTCGCTCTGGAGCAGGTCCGCCACTCCGCGGCGGACGATCTCGTGGTCGTCGAGGAGGAACACCGTGATCGGAGCCGTCGGACCGTCCGAGCGCATGCGCTCTGCCTCCCAAGCATCGGGGTCCCCCCCGGGACCGCTGCCGGGAGGAGAACGCCTCCGGGCGTTCGACGCCCGACGTTAGGGCCCGGACCTGGGCATCGGCTCGGTGAGCGGCCGTGAGCCCGGTTGGAGAAGGGGACGATCAGGGTGCCGCGGGGAGGCGCACGCCCCGGCGACTGGGCCGGTGAGGGGAGAGCGACCCACTGGCGTCCTCTCGGAGCCGGTGGGAGCTCCGCCGTGTTGGACGCGCAGTCAGGCTCCAATCACTGTTTGCAGCCGCCCCCGCTGGGGAACCGCAGGTGGCTGCGCACGAAACCCGATCGTGCCAATCTCGATGGCATGACCGATGAGCCGACGTCGGCCGACAGCATGGAGTCACGCGGCGCGGGTGACCCGGCCACGCTCCTGTCGGGGATGCGGCTGGCCGAGCTCGTCGGGGAGGTCCAGGAGCGGCTGGCCACCGTCGCGCGTAGCCAGCAGCGGGTGCAGCACCTCCTCGATGCCTTCCTCTCCGTCGCGACCGGACTCGACCTCCGCGGCACCCTGCACCGCATCGTCGAGTCGGCGACCGAGCTGGTCGACGCCCGCTACGGCGCCCTCGGCGTGCTCGGCCGGCACGGCGGCCTGAGCGACTTCATCACCGTCGGCATCGACGAGGAGCTGCACGCCCGGATGGGGGCGCTGCCGGAGGGCAAGGGCGTGCTCGGGCAGCTGATCACCCACCCGTACCCGTTGCGCATCACCGACCTGCGTGAGCATCCCGCCTCCGCGGGCTTCCCACCGCACCACCCGCCGATGACGACCTTCCTCGGCGTCCCGGTGCTGGTCCGCGGGGAGGTGTTCGGCAACCTGTACATGACCGAGAAGCGGACCGGGGACTTCACCGCCGAGGACGAGGCGGTGCTCACGGCCCTGGCCGGTGCCGCGGGCATCGCGATCGACAACGCCCGGTTGTACGAGGAGAGCGAGCGCCGGCAGAGCTGGCTGGCCGCGATCGCCGACGTCCGCGCCGAGCTCCTCGAACGCGTCGCGGCGGACTCGTCCGACGGAGCGCAGGGCCTCATCGCCGAGCGGGTGCGCACCCTGACCGAGGCCGACGGCGCCTGGCTGTTGACCGGCCCCGACGCCGACGGGACCTTCCTGGTGACCGCGCAGAGCGGCACCGGGCTCACCGACATCGCCGGCACCCGCCTGACCCCCGCCGACAGCCCGGTGCTCGAGGCGGCGCAGGCCGCCGGTGAGGTGGTCACCCTGGACATGAGCGGCCTGGCCTACGACGGCCCCAACGCGCACATCGACTGGGGCCCGTGCATCGCCATCCCGCTGTGCGGCACGCACGCCGACGATGCCGTCCTCATCGCCGCCCGCCGGGCCGGCGCCGAGGAGTTCGACCCCTCCATCGCCCCGCTGGTCACGGTCTTCGCCGACCAGGCCGCGGCGGCCCTGGACACGGCTGCCCGGCAACGGCAGGCCCGCCGGATCGACGTCTACGAGGACCGTGACCGCATCGCCCGCGACCTGCACGACCACGTGATCCAGCGGGTGTTCGCCACCGGGCTGGGGCTGCAGGCTGCACTGCCCCGGGCCGCCGACCCGGCCCTCCGCAGCCGGCTGACCGAGGCCATCCGCTCCCTGGACGACATCGTCAAGGACATCCGGACGACCATCTTCGACCTGCACAGCACCGACACCGAGGCCTCGGAGAGCCTGCGACGGCGCCTGCTCGACATCGTCACCGAGACCGCTGGTGAGGCCCTGGCCCCCACCGTGCGCATGTCCGGCGCGATCGACACCTTGATCACCGGCGATCTCGCCGCCGACCTCGAGGCCGTCGTCCGCGAGGGCGTCAGCAACGCCGCCCGGCACGCCGGCGCCGCGCACGTCATCGTCACCATCGACGTCGCCGACGACGTCGTGGTGGAGGTCGCCGACGACGGCCGCGGCATCGACGAGCAGGTGGCGAGGTCCGGGCTGCGCAATCTCGAAGCCCGCGCCCGCCGTGGCGGCGGGGACGCCGGCATCGAACGCCGTCCCGAAGGTGGGACGCGGTTGCGCTGGGCAGCGCCGCTGCGATGACCCGCGGTGCCGCGCTGCCGGAGCGTCACCACAGCAGCCCCGGGTTCGCGACGTGCCCCTCGGGGAGCGACCGAGCCGTCGGTCCTCGCTGCCATGACACCGTGCCCGGCCCGCGATGACGTTCGACCCTCAGCCCGTGGTCCGGCACTGCCGCAGGGTCGTGCCATGACCTCCGCCCGCGCCCAGCTCAGCAAGCCCATCCACCGCCCCGTGCGCGCCCGCCGCCCGGGTCGGGCCCTGGCCGCTCTCGAACTGGGTACCGGCGGGATGGCGGTGATCGGCGGCCTGCTGCTGACCATCGCCCCGGACGGATCCCTCCTCGACGCAGATCCGGCCGCCCTGACCGGCAGCCCCTTCAGCGACTACCGCTGGCCCGGCGTGCTGCTCGCGACCCTCGTGGGCGGCGGCTATCTGCTGACCGGGATCTGGCAGTGGCGAGACGGCCGCGGCGCCCGGGCCCTGTCGGTGCTCGCCGGCGTGGGACTGGTCGCCTTCGAGACCGCGGAGCTGCTGTGGCTCGGCTTCCAACCGCTGGAGGCGGTGTTCGCCCTCGTCGGCGCCTCGGTGGCTGCGATGGCGCTGCTCGGTGGCCGGGTCGACGAGAACGGGCGATGAGCAACCAGCCGGGAACCACTCGGACCGTCACGCCTGTCGGCACCGTCCCGGGCGACCCTCGGTGCATCGGTGACGCCCAGCCCGGCGCCGGCGTTCCTCACGGGCCGCGCAGGCCGTGCGGGGTCGCCTCCGCGCTCCGGTAGTGGCGGGAGTGGACCGGTTGGCGAGGTCGCTCTGCCGGGTCGTCGGGCACACCGGTGAGCGGACCCACCCCGACGCCCGATGCGTGCGCGTCCGCACGTGCCGGCGGTGTGGCGACGTCACCACCGCGCAGGAGCACGCCTGGAGCGCGTTCGAGTACGTCGCGCCCGGGGCGTGCGAGCAGGAGCGCCGGTGCCGGCGGTGCGGCGCGACCGAGTCACGCGTCCTGCACAGCGGGGGGCCGTGGCGCTACGTCGGCCCGGACAGCTTTCTGCTCAAGCTGCACCAGGTCCACGTCTGCGGTCGCTGCGGCGCGGAGGAACGGACCGAGTTCCAACGGTCCTTCCAGCGGCCGAGGGGGAGTCGGCTCCGCCGTCCGCTGCAGCCGAGATCGGTGAGGCACACACGGGCTGCGGTAGCCGGACGATGGCGGCCCCCCGTCGGGTTCGGGGACTGTCCCGGTCGCCCTCGCGTTCGCGTGCCGGTGCGGTGCTCTGGCGGGAGGCGGGTCAGCGCGGTTCGATGCCGCCACCGAGACAGCGAGGAGCACGAGGTGGGCAGAGCACTGCGCCGGTTGCCCGGACTGGTGGCCGCGGTGGCGGCAGGCGCCGCGACGGTGGGCCTGTTGTGGCGGCCGTCGGGCACTCCGGTGCCGGTGACGACGGCGCGCGGGCAGGCGGCGGAGCTGGCCGGGGACGGGCTGTACCGCTTCGACACCGTGTTCACCGCCGCCAACAACACCGCCGTGGACGCGGTCGTGCTCGCGTTCGGCGTCCCACTGGTGGTGCGCGCCTGGCTGCAGCACCGCGACGGGTCCCCGCGCGGGACGCTGCTGCTGACCGGGTCGCTGGGCTACCTGCTGTACGTCTACGCGAACTACGCCCTGGGGGTGGCGTACAACCCGCTGTACCTGGCCTACGTCACCCTGCTGTCGGCGTCGCTGTTCGGGTTCATCGCCGCCTTCCGTGCGACCGATCGCGCCGCCCTGGCCGCCGCCGCCGCGGATCCCGGCGTGCCGCACCGGTCCCTGTCGCGGTTCCTGCTCGCCGCGGCGGCCGTCACCGCCGTGGTCTGGCTGCAGCCGTTGGTCACCGCCCTGCTGCAGGGCACGGCGCCGGAACTGCTCGACGTCTACACCACGACCGTCACGTACTCGCTCGACCTCGCGGTCATCACTCCGGCGTCGGCACTGGCCGGTCTGATGGTCCGACGCCGTGAGCCGCTGGGCTACCTGCTGGCCACGCCGCTGCTGGTGACCATCGTGCTGCTGCTGCCGTCGATCTCGCTGGCCACCGCGCTGCAGGTGGCCGCCGGCATCTCCTTCACACCCGCTCAGGTCATCGGCCCGATCGCCGGATTCGGCGTCCTGGGCGCCATCGGCGCCCGGCTGCTCGTCCGTCTGCTGCGGGCCGTGCCCACGAGCGCGCCCGCCCCGACCACGGGGGGCGTCGGTGTCGGCGTCCCCGTCTGAGCGTGCCGGGACCCGCAGAACACGCCCGCCGCGGGCGTTCCGCCGCGGCGTCGCCGCCGCCGGGCTGCCGGACCGGCCGGCGTCAACCGCTCCGGTGAGCGAGGCCGACCTCGCGCCGCTGCCGCCGGTCGCGGCCCGGTACCTGCGGGGGATGGGTGTGATCGGCCGGCCGCGGACCTGGTCGCTGCGGGCGCACTTCACCGGCCGCTTCCGCCGCGGGCCCGACCAGCCGTGGTTGCCGCTGGACGCCTGGCAGTACAACTCTGGCCTGGAGGTGGCCCGGTTGTTCCGCATGCGGCTGCTGGTCGCGCGGGCGGTGCCGATGTGGGGCTGGGACACCTACCGCGCCGGCACGGGCCGGATGCTGGGCAAGGCATTGGGACTGATCACCGTCGCCGACGGGTCCGGGCCGGAGTTCGACACCAGCGAGCTGACCACCTGGCTCAACGACGCCGTACTGCTGGCGCCGGGGATGCTGCTGCACCCCCGTACCACCTGGGACGCGGTCGGCGACGACAGCTTCCAGGTATCGGTGACCGACGCCGGCCGGACGGTGGGCGCGGAGGTGATCATCGACGGCGACGGCCGGCCGAGGGACTTCCGCACCACGGACCGCTGGGCCGACCTGCCCGGTGGGCCGGTGCGGGCGCCGTGGACCACCCCGCCGGCCGGTTGGACCGTCGTCGACGGGCGGCCCCGGCCCACCGGCGGAGCGGCGGTGTGGCACCTGCCCGACGGCGAGTTCCGCTACGGCGAGATGACCCTTCAGGCACTCGCTCTCGACCTGGCGCCACGGACCTGATCCACGGGCTGGCCCGAGCGTCCTCGCCGCCGGGCCGCGACCGACCCGCGGTGGCACCGCGGACCTTCTCGCGCCCTTGCCGCCGGGGCGTCCGGCTTCCCGGTCGGTCGGTCCCGCGTCGGCGATCGCCCGGGAGCCGGCGGCGGTCGCCGTGCAGGGCGCCGTTCAGCTGACGGCGAGGACGACCTTGCCGCGCGCGTGGCCGCCTTCCACGTGCCGTAGGGCGGCCGCCGTGTCGGCCAGCGCGAAGGTCCGGTCGAGGACCGGGGCGACCCGTCCGGCCTCGGTGAGCTCGATGACAGCCTGCAGGTGCTCCTGCGCCCAGGTGCTCGGCAGCGGCCGCAGCCGCTGTCGGGCGACACCGTTGAGCACGGCCACCCGGAGGATCGTCGCGATCGGGCCGAGCAGGTGGCCGGGTGAGCCGCCGGCGTTGAACACCAGGGTCCCGGTGGGGGTCAGCGCTCGACGCAGCCGGGTCAGCGGCCGGCCGCCGACGTTGTCGAGGATCACGTCGTAGCGCGTGCGCCCGTCGGTGAAGTCGGCCACGGTGTAGTCGACGACGTGCGCGGCGCCGATCGAGCGAACGAGGTCGACGTTGCGGGTGCTGCACACCCCGGTGACCTCCGCACCCAGCGCGGCCGCGATCTGGACGGCGAAGCTGCCGACGCCGCCGGCGGCGCCGTTGACCAACACCCGCTGTCCGGCCCGCACCTCGCCGACGTCGCGGATCGCGCGCAGGGCGGTCTGCCCGGCCAGCGGCAGGGCCGCCGCCTGCTCGAACGTCAGTCCCGCCGGCTTGGGCACCACCCGGTCTGCGGCCGCGCGGGCGTAGTCGGCGAAGGCGCCGTCGAACCAGCCGAGCACCTCGTCGCCGGGGCGTAGCCCCCGCACGTTTGTGCCGACCGCCGCCACGTCTCCGGCCCCGTCGACTCCGGCCACCCGCTGCTCGGGCCGGGTCAGCCCGACGCCGCCGATCAGCCGGGCGATGTAGGGGTCGCCCCGCACCATGTGCCAGTCGTAGGGGTTGACCGCCGCGGCACGGACCCGGACGAGTACGTCGTCGGGGCCGATCCGGGGGAGGTCGGTGTCCACGAACCGCAGGACGTCCGGGGGGCCGAACCGCTCCTGGACGATCGCCTTCATCGCCGCTCCTCGTGTTCCTCGTCGGACGGTGGGGTGCCGGCCCCGGCCGACCCGGGCCGGGCGGTCGGGGCCGGGGGTGCTGGGCGCTCAGGCCGGTGACCGCTCGGAGCCTCGGTCTCCGGCGAGGAGCGTGGTGATCGCCGCGGGCTTGAAGCCCTTGACGGTCAGGTAGACGCCGAGGGAGAACTCCCAGACCGCGATGGGGACGACGGTGAGCACGGCGAGCGGGGCCGCGCGGTCGTAGACGCCGAAGAAGATCGCGATGTCGGAGGCCAGCAGCAGCGGCGCGCCGATCAGCCCCAGCGCAGGGAGGATCCGCGGCACCAGACCCGACCGGTACAGCACGTAGCCCAGGCACAGCGCGTTGAAGACCGGCATCAGGCTCTGCGAGAGCAGGAAGGTCCAGTCGTAGACCGCGCTCAGGGTGTGGCCGGTGGTGACCAGCGCGGCCGGGTCGGCGTCGGCGGTGCCGGCGACGTCGGTGCGCAGGGTGAGCAGCGTGAGAACGCTGACGACGCCGACGATGATCAGCGCGCCCTCGACGACCCGGGAGGCCACGAAGCCGAGCGCGGCCGTCTCGCTGACCCGCCGGGCGACCGGGAACAGCACCACGGCGGTGCCGATGCCGGCCAGGGCGACGACGACCTCGGTGAAAGCCGCCACGAGCACGCCGGTGTCGCTGCCGACGCCCAGCACGAAGTCGGCCTCCCCGCGCACGTCTTGGTACAGGGCGAGGGTGGGCATCGACACGAACGTGGCCAGGTAGAGGATCCCGGCGGCCAGGGAGGTCCTGCGCATCCGGTCGATCGGCGGTCGGGTCGCTGCGGGAGTGTCCACGGTGCTGCTCATGGCGAGTCCCTTCTCGGGTCGGTGGGGTGGAGGGGTGCGGCCGGTCAGGGGTCGAGCTGCGCGACCGCGAGCAGCGGCAGGCCGAGGTCGCGCACCTTCGTCAGCACCCCGTGCAGGGCGGCCTGGTCGAGCGCCGCACTGGTGAGGACGGTGCTGCCGTCGTCGGCGTGGGTGAGGGTCACTCCGTCGAACCAGGCGGCCCATCGGGGCTCGAGGTGGCCGCCGAGGCGGATCTCGTAGCGGCTCGAGTCGGACGAGCGGCCGGTGGTCTGCTTCGTCATCGAGTCCCCCTGTCCGGTGCCACCCGGGGGCGGTCGCCGAGAGGTCACCCGGCGCTCCGCGCGGTCCTGCGGGCGGCGTCCCCGGCACCTCCCGGGTCCACGAGCGAGGGAGCCGGAACCGGCCCGCCCGACCGTTCGGGCCTGCCGATCGGGTCGGTGGGTGGTCAACGCGCCGGCGCGGCCGGGGCCGGAGGCGTGGTCGCCGGCATGCCGACGGGGGCGGGCGGCACGGGGATCGCGGGCATCGAGCCGGGGTCGGTGCCGCCCTGGTCGAGCCGGAACGGCGGATAGCGGTCGGTCATCAGCGCGGTGTAGGCGGCCACCCGCAGCACCCAGCGGTCCACGCCCAGGACGAGGTCGTACAGCGGCCGGGGATAGCGGCCGGTGAACAGCAGGACGACCGCGGCGATGCACACCAGCAGGGAGAGCAGGCTGACGCCGGCCGCCCAGCTGCTGTCGGCGTTCCCGCTCCGGGTGGCCAGCCAGATCCCGCCGCCCACGAAGATCGACACGATCAGGTAGTGCGGGAGGGCCAGCAGCCACCACTTGATCAGCACCAGGCCGCGGGAGAGCCGCTCGGGGTAGGCGACGTCGAGGTGGGCGGGGTAGTCCGGCACCTCGGCCAGGGTGAACGGCGGATAGCGGTCGGTGCCGAGCGCCCAGTAGCCGTAGTAGTGGACCCGCCAGGACCAGCGCAGCACGCCGACGTTGAAGTCGAACAGTGCCCGCGGATAGCGCGCGGTGACGAGGATCGCGAAGAACGCGATCACGCCGACCACGGAGAAGGCCACCCACAGGAAGGCCAGCACGACGAGGTGCGGGACGAGCAGCAGCCACTTGACCAGCCACAGTCCTCGGGACGGCGCGTCCTCCGACGCGTCGACGCGGACCGGATAGGGCGCTCGGTTCTCCGTCACGTCTCCTCCTCACAGGGCGGGCACCGTTCCCGTGGGAGGCGGGGCGGTCGCCGCCGGAGCACACCCGGGGCGTCGTGGCCGACGGTCCGGCGTGCGCCGGTGCGGAGGACCGTAGGGAGGGCCTGGGGGAGCGCGGATCACCATGGTTGGTGATCCGGGTGGTGATCCGGGACCGGGCGGAACGCGGTGCGCGGCCGGAGCCGCCCGCGGGAGCGAGCTCGACGGTCCTGCGGGCCTACCGGTCGGCGACGGCGCTTCCGCGGCGGTCGTGACGCCGCGACACGAGGTCGAGCTCCTCGCCCCGGCGGACCGCCGCGCGACGGTTGGTCACGCCCAGCTTGGCGTAGATGTTCTTGGTGTGGGTCCGGACCGTGTTGATCGACACGAACAGCTCGCGGGCGATGTCCGGCCCGTCGAGGTCGCTGCCCAGCAACCGCAGGACGTCGACTTCGCGCGCGCTCAGCGGATCGACCAACGGCGCCGGGACCGGCGCGCGGTCCCCCCTCGTGTCCAGGGAGGTCAGGAGCCGCCGGGCACGGCCAGCGCCGGCGCCCTGTGCGGCGGCCGCCCGCAGCAGGAGGGCCATCGGGGCGCCCTCGTCGGTGAAGGCGCGGACGTGGCCCTGCGGCTCGGCCAGCGCCAGCGCGCGGCGCAGCGCCCGCAGCGCGGCGGACAGGTCGCCGCGCGCCTGCTCGGCGAGCGCCCGCACGACCAGCACGTCGAGGAGGCTGCCGGTCCGGCCGCCCTCCTCCGCTGCGCGCCGGAGCCGCTCCAGCAGCTGCACGGCTCCGGCGACCGACCGCTCGTCGCCCTCCGCCGCGGCACGGGCCACGAGCGCCCGGGCCAGGGTGAGGTGCTCGAACTCCCGCAGGTAGGTCGGGGCGTTCCCGCACGACAGCTCCCGCTCCTCCGCCCAGGCCAGCGCCTCGGCCCACCGGCCCTGCCGAGCGAGCACCCGCGCCCGCAGCGCCGGGACCGGCCGCACCTCGGGGAAGTAGTCCCCGGCGTAGCGGCGCTGCGCCTCGTCGAGGAGGGCGAGCGCCCCGTCGACGTCCCCGTCGGCCTCGCGGAGGCGGGCCAGGGCGACGCGCCAGCGGTAGGGGTTCTGCGGCAGGCCGGCGTGCTCGCCCAGCTCCCGACTCAGCACGAGGTGCCGGTGCGCGGCCTCGGTGTCGCCGCGTTCGGTGAGCACCCCGGCGATGCCGACGTGCATGTCCGCGGCGCCCCGGAGCACCGGACCGGTCGCCGGCGTCACCAGGTCCAGCGCCCGCTGGTAGGTGCTCAATGCCGCGCCGAGCCGCCCCTGTGCCAGCCGGATGTCGGCCAGCGCGAGGGCGCAGCCGGTCACGTCGGACAGGTGACCGGCCCTCTCCAGGCCGGCCGCCGCCTCGGCGTACCAACGGTGCCCCGCGTCCAGCTCCCCCCGCGTCCAGTACGCGAGGCCGAGCAGGCCGGCCGCCCCGCCGCGGCCGAGCTGGTCGTCGTCGGAGGCGAGGTCGAGGGCCCGCCGGGCATGCGCCTCGGTGCCGCCCACGTCGCCGGACAGCAGGGCCTGGCCCGCGCGGTAGAGGGCGATGGCACTGGGCAGCCGGCGGAACCCCGCCTCGTCCACGACCACCATCCCGTCGGCGGAGTCCGGGCGGTCCGGGCCGCCGTCCGCGGTCGGGGTCAGCCACCGTTCCGCGTCCCGCAGGCGCTCCTCGACGCCATCGACGTGGCCGCTGACCATGAGCGCTGCGGCGTACCCGACGCTGAGCACCGGCCGGACCCGGAGCACGTCGTCCGGCAGCGCCTCCAGCCAGCGGCGCATGGTGGCCTCCTGCCGGCCCCGCTGCAGCGCCGGCAGCGCCAGCTCCACCAGCTCCGCCGCGCGCGGAACGGCCCCGCCGGCCAGCGCGTGGTGGACGGCCTCGGCGCGGTCCCCGCTGCGCTCATACCACTCACCGGCCCGCCGGTGCAGCCCGGCGACGGCGTCCGGCTGCTCGTCCTGCAGGCGCACCTGGAGGACGTCGGCGAACAGGTGGTGGTAGCGGTACCAGCGGCGCCGGTCGTCGAGGGGGACCAGGAACAGGTTCCCGCGGTCGAGCGCCTCCAGCACGGTCTTACCGCCGGCGGTGCCGGTGACCGCGTCGCACAGCGGGCCGGTCAGCCGGGTCAGGATCGACGTCCGCAGGAGGAAGCTGCGGACCTGCTCGGGCTGGCGCTGCAGGACCTCCTCGACCAGGTAGTCGACGACGTAGCGGTCGTCTCCGGCGAAGCCGGCGATGAAGCCGGGAACGTCGTCGCGGCCCTGCATCGACAGCGCCGCCAGCTGCAGCGCGGCGATCCACCCCTCGGTGCGCTCGTCCAGGGCCGCGACCTCGTCGGCCGTCAGCCCCAGTCCCATCGCGACGGTGAGGTACTGCGCGGCCTCCTCCGGGGTGAAGCGCAGATCGGCGGCGCGCAGCTCGGTGAGCTCACCACGGGCACGCATCCGCGCCAACGGCAGCGCCGGGTCGGCGCGGCCGGCGATCACCAGGTGGAGCTGGGCGGGCTGGTGCTCCAGCAGGAACGACATCCCGTCCTGCACCCCGCGCGCCTCGATGACGTGGTAGTCGTCGAGCACCAGCACGATGTCGTCGGGGACGGCGGAGATCTCGTTGAGCAGAGTCGCGAGGACCGCGTCCAGGGACGACTGCGGCGACTGCAGGAGGGCCAGGGCGCCGGTCCCGACCTCGGGGACCGCGGTCTGCAGCGCGGTGATCAGGTACGTCCAGAACAGCGCCGGGTCGTTGTCCCGCTCGTCCAGCGACAGCCACGCCACCGACCGGCCCCCGGCCGGTTCGGCCGTGAGCCACTCCGTCAGCACCGTCGTCTTCCCGAACCCGGCCGGCGCCGAGACCAGCGTCAGCGCCGACTCCGTCCCGCGGTCCAGGCGCTCGCACAGCCGGGGGCGCGCGATCAGTCCGCGCCGTCGCCGTGGGCGGTGGAGCTTCGTCTCCAGCAGTGGCCCCACCGTGACCATCTCCCCTGAGCGGCCGGGGTCGCCTGCCGTGAACCCGGCGCGCCGCCGGCGAACCCGGTGGGCTCCCGGACACGCATGGTGTCAGCACGGCCGGCAGGTGTCGATGAACTCCGCCGTGTCGACTGCGCGGGGCCACCGGCGGGGGCGGCCGCGTCCGGCGCCTGCCGGCAGCGTCTCGCGAGCTGAGCCCACGAGGGGACGGCGGCCCGAGCCGGCGCCTCCTCGGTCGTGTCGACCCGCCCTGCCCGCTTCGCCGAGGTCCCGACGGCCTCGCGACGGCCGCCGGGGGTTCGGGGTCCGCCGCGTGGCCCATCGCATCGCCCCTCGAGCGCATCCGACCCCGGCACCTACGTGCCGCGCGGAAGTGGCGCAGGGGAGGTGTTGGCCCAGGGGAGGTGTTCAGGAGCCGGGCGGACGGCGGGTTGGTGGGAGCGGCCGCCGAGCCGTCCTGAGCGGCGCGCCGGCAGTCCGGTCACGTCTGGCCTCCGGGGTCCCTGCGGTGCCCGACGCAGGACGCCGCAGGCTCACCGGAGCGGCGCCGATCCGTCGCTCCTCCGGCGCCCGCCACCGTCGCCGCGGGGATGCGGGATCGGCGGTGGCGCGGCGCGGACGATGTCGATGCGAGCCCACACCGTCTTGCGATCCCCGGCAACGGGGTCACCGGCACCTCGACCGGGGGGCGTGGCGCACCGCGTTCGAGACCGGCTCCTCGAACGCCAGCACCAGTCGTTCCGACGCGTTCTCGTCGGCTCCCGACGGAGGGGCGCCGTCGTGCAGCGCGGCGCTCAGCTGCAGCCGGGCGGTGGTCAGCTCCACCGGCGTCGCCGGCCGCCACCGACCGACCGTGACCGCATCGGACCGCACGTCCGGCGGCGATCGCCGCGCGCAGCCGGACTCGGGCACAGGACCTCCTCCGCGATGCACGCCACCGCCTGCTGGGAGGCACTGTGGGCCGGGTCGGTACGCCAGACCAGGTGGGCGCCGTTGTGCCACGGATGGGCCGCCGGTGCTGACCGCACAGGTCCACTGCGGGTACCCGTCGACGCTGACACCGCCGGCCTCGCCGTGCCGGCCACCGGCCGGCCGCGGGAGGTCTGTCAGAGGCATCGGGCCGTCGCGGGGGCGCTGCCGACCCCGGCGGCGCTCAGGAGAGCGAATGTCCGGTACGACTGCGGGGCAGGCGCCGGAGCCGGCACCCGGGTCCACGCCTTCGCGGCCGTCGTACGCCGACCGCGGCGTCCCCGCACCGGTCGGGGCCTGCCGCGCCGTGTACGTGGGTGCTCCTCGTCGACCGGGACAGGTCGCCGGCGGCGGACCGGAGAGACGCCGACGGTCAGGCGGCGGGTGCGGTCGTGGGCTCGGGAGCCAACACGTGCCGGTCCAGGCACAACCGGCGCAGCGCCCGCTCCACGTCCGGGGCCGGCCGGTGCACGATCAGCCGCCGGTCGTGCCGTACCGCGCGGCGGTAGGCGGCGCCGAGCGCGCGGAGGCTTGCGGTGTCGACCGCGGTGACCGCCGCGAGGTCCAGGTGCCACTGCTGTGGGCCGGCGACCAACAGGGTGGTGACCGCCGCGGCGAGCAGGTGCGTGCTGCGGCGCCCGAGCCTGCCGGCCACGCTCAGGCGACCGGCGACCAGATCCACCTGCACGGCCAACGACGGCAGGCCGGCCTCATGCAGGCGAGTGCTGGTGTGCTGGAACGGCATGGATCCCCCCGGTCGGCGCAGGAGAACCGGGTGCCGCCTGCGGACGTCCGTGGCCAGTGCTCGGGCTGGGCGTACCGACGTCAGGATGGTGGCGCACAACACGGCAGTGGCAACTGGAGCGGGAAGCCGGGGTCCGCTTCCCTCGACGCGGACCCGGCCCCGCGGCACCTGATGGGGCCCGCCCCGGCACCGGTCGCCGGCTCCACACCCTGTCCCGCACCCACCGGCCCTCCGGTCGCCGCCCGTGCGGCTCACGGACGGATGTCCGGTACTCCCGTGCTCCCGGTGCCGTGGTGCGAGTGTCGGCGCGGCCCACGCCGATAGGCTCGGCACCCGTCCCGTGCCCGAGGGGCGTCGACCGATGGACCACCGGGGATCATGGTGAGGCAGCCCGCCACAGGCCCGACGGCGCCGGCGTGGCTGGTCACGGTCCTGGACCGGCTCCCCGCCGGGATGGCCGTCTTCGACGCCGACTGGACGCTGCGCTACGCGAACCCGGCCGCCGCGGGCCTGCTCGGCCGCCCCACCGAGCCGCTAGCCGGCCGCAACCTGTGGATCGCCCTGCCCGAGCTCGCCGGCACCGCACTGCACGGCTTCCTGCTCCACGCGCGCACCGCCGGGACCCCCACCACCTGGCGCGGCTTCTACGTGCCGACCGGCCGGTGGCTGTCGGTCACCGCCGAGCCGGTCGAGGACCTGCTGCAGCTCTCCATCCGGGAGGACGCCCACCAGCAGCCCCCCGCCTCCGCCGAGGGACGCGCCGGCGGTGATCCCGACGCGGCAGGCGACCTCGACGGCCCCGCCGACGCCGACCACACGCGGCTGCGGTTCCTCGCCGAGGTCTCCGAGACGCTGATCAACAGCCTGGACGTCGGGCAGGCGGCCGGCCGGCTCGCCGAGGTGGTCCTTCCGCGGCTGGGCGACTGGGCGGTCGTCGCGCTGCTCGGCGAGGACGGCGGCGAGGCCGAGGAGGCCTGGGCCCACCGGGACCCGAACCGGCGCGCGGACCTGGACACCTACATGCGCGGCCGGATCCGTGGCACCGGCGACGACGAGGCGATGGTCCAGGCTCTGCTGTCCGGCGAGCCGGTGCAGGTCACCACGATCGACCAGCAGCAGGTCGCCCCCTCCCTACCGACCGAGGCGGTGCGCGCGGCCTGGCGCCGACTGGACGTCACCTCGTGCACGATCGTGCCGCTGCGCGCCCGCGGCGACACCTTCGGCGCCCTGGCCCTGCTGGTCGCCGGCGACCGCCCGCCCCACACCGAACTGGAGATCGCCACCGCCGTCGAGGTGGCCCGCCGCGGCGCGCTCGCGCTGGACAACGCCCGCCTCTACCGCCGCCAGCAGCGGGTGGCCGAGACCCTGCAGCGCAGTCTGCTCTCCCCGCCGCCGCAGCCGGACCGCCTGCAGATCGCCGTCCGCTACCGGCCGGCCAGCAGCCATGCCCTGGTCGGCGGCGACTTCTACGACGCCTTCCTCCCACCCGACGGCGCGACCGTGCTGGTGATCGGCGACGTCGTCGGGCACAGCGTCGAGGCCACCGCCGCCATGTCCCAGCTGCGCAGCACCGTCCGCACGCTGGCCTACGACCATCCCGACAGTCCGGCGCACACCCTCACCCGGGTCGACCGGGTGCTCACCGGCCTGGGCTTCGGCACGCTGGCCACCGCGCTGCTCGCCCGGGTCGAGCAGCCGCCCGCGCAGGCCCGCGCCGGCCTGCGCACGCTGCGCTGGACCTCCGCCGGCCACCCGCCGCCGCTGCTGGCCCACCCCGTCGGCGCGGTGCGGGTGCTGCACCGCCCACCCGAGCGCCTCCTCGGCGCCGGTGAACCCGCCCCGCGCACCGACCACACCGTGACCCTGCGGCCGGGCGACACCGTGCTGCTGGTCACCGACGGCCTCGTCGAGCACGGGCACACCGGCATCGACGAGGGCCTCACCCGCCTCGCCGAGGCCCTCGCCGAGCTCCGCGGCCTGCCCCTCGAGCAGCTGTGCGACCGGCTGCTGGACCGCATCCTCACCGGTCGCGCCGACGACGACGTCGCCGTCCTCGCCGTCCGCTGCGACCCAGGAGCCCGGTAGCCCACCGGCCACGCTGGGCCCTCGGGCGCCCGTGGGGCGTGCGGGCGCTCGGCCGGTCAGCGGCGTCCGGTGTCCGGCAGACCCGGCCGGACTCGATGAAGGCGTCCAGGACCGACCGCTGCACGCGGACGTAGCTGCCCAGCTCGACGTGGTCGATCCGGCGCTCGGCGATGAGCCGGCGGATGAACGGCCTGTAGCGGTCCGGCAAGCCCCGGGGCGCCCCACTGAACCCCCAGTTGTCCCGGTCGTGCCGTGTCGTCGCGGCGCGGAGGCCCGTGGGGAGCCGCGACCTCGCCGGCGCGCCGGCCCTCGGGGCGTCGATGGGCCTGGGGCGCGGCCGCCCAGCGGTTGGCGGGCCGCGGTCACGGGCGCCGGCGCACCGTGCGGGCGCGTAGGCTCACCCGGACGCCCGGTGCAGCCCGGCGTCGGTGCTGCGTCACCCAGCGGCGTAGCGCATTGCGGAGCCCACCTAGGGGTTCGCCGCCGAGGTCGCCCCCGGTATCGATCGGACCGGAGGCCCGCGTGGCCCGCAGTGAGCAGCAACGATCCACGGATGCCGCCGAGGCGCTGGAGCACCTGGGCCGTGTGTCGCTGCGCGAACTGTCCATGGAGAGCCTGCTGCAGTCGATGGCCGACCTCACCAAGCGGGTCATGCCCGGCGACCCCGAGGCATCGGTCACGCTGATGATCGAGGACCAGCCGAGCACCGTCGTCGACACCGGGCCCCTGGCCCTCGGCCTCGACGAGGTCCAGTACGACCACGGGGCCGGGCCGTGCCTGCACGCCGCCCGCCGCGGCCTCCCGACCGAGGTCGGCGACACCCGCGCCGACACCCGGTGGCCGGACTACACGCGGTACGTCGCCGAACAGGGCGTCCTGAGCGTGCTGGCCGTTCCGCTGGTCCTCGCCGGAGAGGAGCAGGTCGCGGGATCGCTGAACATCTACGCCCGCATGCCGGACGCCTTCGACGAGGCCAGCCGGATGGTGGCCAGCGGGATCGCCCCGTATGCGGCGGTCGCGGCCGGCACCGTCCAGGCCTACCGCGCGGCTCGGGAGACGGCCGACAACCTGCAGAAGGCGCTGGAGTCCCGGGCGGTGATCGAGCAGGCCAAGGGGATCCTCATCGAGCGCCACAAGTTGACTCCTGACCAGGCCTTCGAAGCCCTGGTCACGGTGTCGATGAACAAGAACGTCAAGGTGCGCGACATCGCGGAGCACCTGGTCCTCACCGGCGAACTGCCCCTCGTCCGGACCGGACGGCGCCGAGCCGCTGACCAGGCGGTCGGGCAGCAGGCCCCATAGCCTCGACGCGCAGGCCCCCATGCAGCCGCGGCGGCCTCCCGGGAGGCTCGTCGCGGTCAGGTCCCGCCACTCGAAACCCAGGGTGGCGGGGCCGCCCTGCCCATCGAGGCGGGCCGGTGACGCTGAGCCGACCTCATCAGTCGGCGCGAGATCCGCAGGAACATGAGCGGTCTGGGACGAGGACGACGAGACCCACTACAGGCTGCTGGTCGATCCACGGACCGGCGAGCAGCGGCGGTTCGACAACCCGAGATCCGCACCGAGCAGTTCCTCTTCCTCGACTCGGTCGTCGGCTTCCTCGAGGACGAGCCGATCTGCCGCCGCGCCTGCCTGGCCATCCCCGCAGCGCCCGCGGGCGCGGCCGGCGTCGAGTGCTCGCAGACCTGTCGGTACGACGGGCGGGCGTACCGCTCGCCGACCGGGTTCCTGCCGTCGCCCGAGGCGCTGTGGCTGACCCGGCCGGTGCGCGCCTGGCGGCCGAACATCCCGGCGGGCTGGATGTCGACCTGCCCTGCCGGATCGGCACCACCCGCGGGGGTGCCGGAGTCCCCCAGCGGGTGGTACGTCGTGGTCGGCGACGACCTGGTGGACATGGAGGACAACGCCAGCATCTGCGGGGCGGAGTCGCTGTGGTGGACCGCCGTCGGCGACTGCGGCCACGGCCGGGGACGCCGCGAGGGCGCGACGACGCTGCGGGTGACGTACGACTTCGCCACCGGCTCGGTCACCACCGCCGAGCGGCCCGGTGTGCAGACCCCGCTGGCCCTCACCCGGGACCGCCAGGGCGTGTTCGGGACCGCCCTCGACGGCATCGACGCGGTGCTGCTGGCTCCCCAGCAGGCCACGTGCAGCGGGCCGCAGCCGTTGACCCGTCGGGCAGGGGACGGTCAGCCGGCGAGCAGCCGGCCGAGGTGCGCGCGCTCCTCGTCCCGGACCACGCCCGGCTCCTCGCCGACCAACCGCCAGGATGCGGTGGCGCCGTCCGGCCCGTGCGCTTCGCCGGCGAGCAGCGCCGCGCGGATCAGCGTCCGCACCCGGCCCTCCTCGGCAGGAGGTGCGGCGAAGAGGACGCGCAACCGCACGCGGTCCCCCTGCCGCTCGGCCGAGGTGTGGTGTGAGGCGAGGGGACAGGGGCCGTCGTGCGACCAGCCGCCGCACAGCGCGACGGTGATGGCTCCGCCGGGAGCGCGCTCGTCGCCGTCGGACCCCATCGCCAGGACGGCGTCGTGGGCGAACGGCGCGCGACCTCCGGTCACGGCGCTCAGCCTGGCGCCGTCGCCGGACGGTGTCCAGCTCGACTGGTCGATCGCCCCTGGCCCGGGTTCGATCGCAACGGTGCGACCCGGGCGGTGCAGGGGCGTCGCAGGTGCGTGCCGTGAGGCCGCTGCGGCGCCCGTCGGCACGCGTTCGCACGCCGGAACCCGACGGCACTCGATCCCCGGGGACCCCGGCAGCCGGCCGCCTGCGGGGTTGCGCTCGACTTCGCGTCCTCTCCCTGTGGGCCTCCGGGGCGGGGTCGAGCTGTTCCGGGTGCGGATGGGGCGGCTCCGCTCACCAGGGCTGACTCGAGACCGGGGTCGATGGCCACCCCTCCGCCGGTCTGCACGAACCGGCCGGGAGAGACATGACCAGCGAACGCACCACGGGGGAGACCTGTCCGTGCTGCGGTCTCACCGCGGCCGTCGGGTGGCTGGACGGGGTGCCGGTCGAGTTCGACTGCACGGCCGGGTGCACACCGGCCGATCAGGTCCTGACGCGGTTCCAGCAGCCGGCTGGTGGCTCGCCGCGGGGGAGTGCGGGACAGGCGCGACGCGGCGCTCGGGCTGAGTGCTCACGGCTCGTCCCAGCCGGGGACCGACCGCGCGGCACCGCGGACCCGGAGGTCCGCAGCCCTGCGATGGCCGTCGCCACCCGCCTCCTCGGGGCTCTGCGCGCTGACGCCGTCGGCGCTCGCGGTCCTGCGCGGCCACGCCTGCGTGGCCGGCCGGACCGCCGGCAGCGGTCACCGACCGGACGAGCCCAGGTACCGCACCTCCCTCCTCCGGGTACGTGGGGGCTGCGTCGTGAGTCGGGGCGGAGACCCTCAGCCGCCGTCCTCGGCCTGGGCCGCGGAACAGACCTGCGCGGCCCGGCGCAGGTGCCGGTCGGCGTCCTGCGCGAGCCGGTCTGCCCGCTCGTGCACACGTGGGGGGTCGGGCAGCCTGTCGGCGGCGAGGTGCATCAGTTCCGCGGTCGCGCGCTGTGCGGCGGCGACGCGGGCATGGCTGTCGGCGATGCGGCGCCGCAGCGCGGCCCGTGCTGCCCGCGTCTGCCGCGTCAGCTCCGCGAGGTCGTCCGCGCTTCGCACCCCCGCACCGTAGAACCGTCGGCCCCTGGCCGGGCGGTGCAGGCGGCCCGCGCGGCGTCCTGGTCCGTGGGCAGTCCGTGACACGGCCGCGTCGGACAGAGACCCGGGTCGGCGGCGACGATGCGCGGCGTCCCGCCGGCGGCCGCGGTCCCCGCGCGTGTGGAGAGCGCGCCGACGGTGTCCACCCGTCGATGGCCGGCGTCGTGGCCGAGGAAGGCGACCCGGGTGGACAGGACGCCGAGGGCGGCCGCGGTGGGCAGCTGCCACCAGGCCGCACCGATCAGCGCGAAGGCCACCCACACCGCGCCGAAGGCGGCCCAGGGCCGTCCGCCGGCCGCGCCGTGCGGACTCCACGGCTGCGCCGGTGGCCGGCCGGTCGGGGCCGCCCCGGCCCGGGCGGTCCACCGGTGGTGGCCCCGGCGGAGGAGGACGCCCTCCATCCGACCCGCGTGGTCGGACCCCGGGACCACCGGGCCCCGGGTGGGGGTCCGCCCGGTGCCGCGAGGTCAGTGCTTCTTGTCGGTGGTCAGTTGCTCCATCTGGGACCTGCTGTCGACCTTGGCCTTGCGCTCCGAGCGCTTCTCCTTGATCGACTTGCCGGACTTCTTCGACATGGACTGTCGCGGCGACTTGTCGGTCATGACCATCTCCTGTTCGGCGACCCCGGAGGGACGGCGTGGGGCTGCGGATGGGGCGTGCGCCGGCGCCCCGGACGGCGGACGGCGGGCGTCAGCGAGCCGGATGGCCGCCGTCGGTGTCCCAGGCCGCGGCCGCCCCGTCGTCGAGAGGGGCAGCGGCCGCTCGCGGAGGCGGTACCGGCAGGTCACCCGTGCCGAGACCGTCGAGCAGCGCGGTGGGTTCGTCCCGGTTGGCCCGGTCGGTGGCCGCGTCGAAGGCACGCTGCGCGACTCCCGCCGTCGTCGACGGGGGCACCACGAGGAGGTCCAACCGGGCGCGGCGCAGGTCGCCGGTGAGGTTCAGCAGGTGCCGGTCGATCTGGCGGAACCAGCCCAGGCGGACGGTCCTGCCACCGGTCTGCAGCCGCCGTGTCGTCGGCAGCCAGGAGTCGGGGTGGTAGGTCACGCGCGTGATCCGGACGCCCCGGCGATGGAGTTCCTCGAGGAGCGGGGGCAGCTCGGCGGTCAGGTCCGACGTGCGCGGCCACCACGCCCCGTCCAGCGTGGTCCGCGGAGCCGGCGGGTCGATCAGGGCCAGGCGGACGGCACCGGCCCCGGCGCGTCCGGGTGGCGCTGACGGGAACCGGGACGCCGCCTCCGCGGTGTCGACAGCCGGAGTCCGGGGACGCCGGGTCACCCGGATGGTCGTCACGACCGGACCACGGTCGGGTGGGGGGACGTCTGGAGCGTGGTGAGTCCCATGTGAGGGACCGCCGATCTCCCCCCGCCAGCGGAGGGGCTGGGCGCCGGAGTGGCGTCACCCAGGAAGCTACACCGCTCCGGCGACCCGAGCCGCGCCCGCTGCGGGGGAGCCGGCCGGCCCGCACGTCGGGCGGGGACGGGTGATCGCGGTCCCGCGAGCCGCCGGCGCCGGTCACCAGCGAAGCGGGTGTGTCCGGCGGGACTGCGCCGTGCGGCAGGCCCGGCAGTTGCCCCACGTGACGAGGGCCAGCGGCGTGGTGGGACCTCCGCACTCGGGGCAGTCGACGGACTCCGGCGAGCGGGCGCGGGCCTCGGTGATCTCGCGGGACCGTTCCTCGTGGATCGTCTCGTCGCCCCGGCAGGGGCACCCGAGGTGAGCCTCGGCGCAGCGTCCACGGTGTGTGGCGATGGTGCCCCCTCGTGTCGGCTCCGACGCTACTCGGCGGGTGCCGCCCGGCGTGGGCGCGGCCGTGCCGCATCGGCGAGCGTCGGCCCCGGTGGGAGGAGGTCGTCGACGGGCCGATGAGAGGAGACGCCGCACGCCCGTCCCCCGGACCACGAGTGCGGGATCCGCTCGCCGTCACCCACGGGCCGGGGCAGGAATCCCGTGGCGCGGAAGTGCGCGCGAGCGCGCATGCTGGCCGGCGCGGACGAGAGGAGCCGGCCCCCGCACCCCCCACCCGCGGCTGTGGGGTGCGCGTCCGGCTGGACCTCGTGACCCTCATCGGCGAGTTCCGCGTCGCGGTCGTCGCCTCGGCGCTGGAGCTGTCCGGTCCGGAGATGCTGCCCCAGCGGCCGGTCCGGCGTGTGCCCGGGTGCTCCCGATCGAGGACTCCGACATCAGCTTCTTCGCCGCCCGGCGGCTCTGCCGCTGGGCGCGAGCAGCCCCGCGGCGTCGATCGCCGAGCGGCCGCGGTCCACCGCGGGGAGGGGCCGTGCCCGTCCGCGCCGCCGAGGACCGTCCCCCGGCGGCGGACGAGGCCACCATCCGGTCTCGCCGGCCGGTGTTCTACGACGGGCCGGCGATCCGGACGCCGATCCGCGGGACCACCTCGCTGCCGCTGCAGGACGAGCTGCGCGGCATCGGGGCGCCGGACCTCTACTCGATCCCGTCGAACGACGTCACCGCGCTGAGCCTCGCGGACGCGCTGGGCACCAGCTCCGCGACCAACGGCTGCACAGGACCCCGCAGGTGGTTCCGGGTCTACTGCAGCGCGTCGAGGGCCGCTGCGTACTCGCGGCTGAGCCGCGCTCGGGTCTCGGCGTCGAGCAGCGCCAGACGATCCGGGGCGATGGTGGAGGCGATGTCGGCGAGCTTGACCGGAAGTGCCAGCGGATCGGCGCGGACCCGGGCGTAGTAGGTCACCCGCGCCTCGGGCGGGCGGTGGGTGAGGGCGTCGACGGCGGCGAGCACCGGGGCGCTGAAGCGGTGTGCGGCGAGATCGGCGAGAGAGACGCGGGTGTCCTCGACGATGTCGTGCAGGTAGGCGATGGTGCGCAGTACCGGATCGCTGCCGACGCGTCGGACCACATCGGCGACGTGCGCCGTGTAGTAGTCGTGTCCGGCCTGGTCGACCTGGCCGTGGTGTGCGTGCACGGCGAGCTCGCGTGCTCGCAGCATGGCCGCTTCAGCGGGAGTCACCGGCGCCCCTCCTCGCGGCGCCCGGGTCTCGGCTCGAGGGGAGGGGGCGGCACCGCGTACGGGGCACGGTTCACCTCGTTCGTGCCGTTGTCCAGAGGGTGCGAGCCAGGCCTCGCAGCTCCACGACCACGCCCGAGCCGGTGTGAGGAGGGCCGGGCTCCCTCGTTCGAGCGCTGGGCCAGGCCGCCCCGCTGCCGGTGGTCGAGGACTCTCGACGCGGCCCTGCGGCAGGCGGAGGGGGACGACACGGGGGCGCGGGCAGCCGCGGGCCTCGGGTGCCCGTGCGAGCAACCGCATGGGTGGGGTGGTCCGACAGGCGGCCGCACCGGGTCGACCGGTCCTGGCGGCCCGACGCGGGACCGGACCTCGGCACGGTCGGGCTCGGGCCCCCGCGGACGACGTCGTCCACCGAGGGCTCGTGCCACGCGACGCAGGACAGCCCGGCCCGCGCCGGAGGGCCGCTTCGGCACGGTGGAGTGGCAGCTCGCCGCGGTCGGGAGCGTTCTGACCGACGAGCCGCGCGTGCCCGGGAGCGGCTCGCCGTCCCGTTCCTGCGCCGGGGCCGACAGCGCCCGGGGCGGGCGGGTCGTGGTCGAGACAGCCGCACGGCGGACCTCGTCGCGCGGCTCCGTCCCCGTGTGGAGCGGGGGCGTGCAGGTCTCCCCGCGCTGCAGCGGCACCGGGCCCGCGAAGCCTGGTGGCGCCGCGCTGCGAGCCGGACGAGGCTGCATCTCACGCCGTCATGCGAAGGTGCCCACGATGCAGTCATCCCCGGCTGCGGTACGAGTGCTCGTGCTCGACGAGCAGGAGGTCGTCCGTCGCGGGGTGAGGCACGCCCTGGACGGCGCCGCGGGGATCACGGTGGTCGCCGAGGCCGCCTCGGCGGCCGAGGCGCTGGCGCGCGGGTCCGCGGTCCGGCCGGATGTCGCCGTGGTGGGCATGCGCCTGCCCGACGGCGACGGCGCGCACGCCTGTGCGTCGCTGCGGGGGGCGGTGCCCGGCCTGCGCTGCCTGGTGTTGAGCATGGACAGTGACCCGGACACGGTGGCCGCGGCCATGCAGGCCGGGGTCGCCGGGTACCTGGTCAAGCACGTGCGCGCCGCCGCGCTGGTGGCGGCGGTGCGGACGGTGGCGGCCGGCGGCACGGTCTTCGGTCGAGAGGTGACCGCCTCGATCGCCGGTGGCTCCCGAGGAGGAGCGCCCGAGCCGCTCGGTGGCCTCACCCTGCGGGAGCGGCAGATGCTGTGGCTGATCGGTGAGGGGCTCACCAACCGTCAGATCGGGGAGCGGCTGGGAGTGACCGAGAAGACGGTGAAGAACTACACCGGCCACCTGCTGAGCAAGCTGGGCATGCAGCGGCGCACCCAGGTCGCGATCCTCGCGACGCACCTGCGCGACCTCCTGGGGGAGGGGCCCGGTCCGTCCGCTGCGGCCGGCCTCCCGCCGCTGGGGTCGCGCGCCCCGCAACAGGGCCCGGCGGGGGATCCGACCGACTGAGCGGTTCCCGGGCCGGTCGACCGGCAGGTGGGCGCCACGGCCGGGCTACTGGGCGCCGTGCCGGTCGGTCGGCCGCGCTGCTCGCTGCGCACCGGATCCTCGGCCCCGTCTCACCCCCCAGGAACCGGCGGTCGACAAGGGTGTGGAACGGGCCGTGGTGGCCGACGAACCCCGCGAAGCCCCTGCTCGGGCCTGATCCGGAACGGACCAGGCCCCGAGGGTCGAGTACCACCGGCCGATCCCGGAGTCGTCGGTTCGACCCGATCGAGGGAGCACCACCGCAGGTCGGCGTCCCGCCCGGTCGGAGGCGAGGGGCGCAGCGACCCGGAGACGGCGCGCGGATCCCCGAGCAGGGGTCCCGTCGACGGCCGTGGCCGGTCCACGTCGGACGGGGTCGGCGCAGGCGCCGGAGCGCGGCCGGGCCGCGCCCTGGGGACGCGACCGCGGCCGGGCGGGCACCTGACCGACGCCCGGTCCGGACGACGGCGCCGCGCAGAGCGGTGACCACCGGGCGGAGACGCAGCTCTCCTGACGCGGCGGCTGAGCGCCCACCCCACGGGGGGACCGCCCTCCGGCACACTGCTCGGGCACCGGCGGAGGGGGTGCGATGGACAGGCCCGTGCTGATGGCGGTGGACGACGACCCGGCCACGCTGCGTCCGGTGCAGGAGGAGCTGACCAAGCGGTACGGCACCGACTACGACGTCCGCTGCCTCACCTCCGCGGAGGAGGCACTCGGCGACCTGGCGCGGGTGCGGGCGGCGGGCGGGGAGGTGGCGCTGGTCCTCGCCGACCAGTGGATGCCCGGGATGACCGGCATCGAGTTCCTCGACCGGGTGCGGGCGCTGCACCCGGCGGCGAAGCGGTCGGTCCTGATCACCTGGAACGACCGGTCGATCGCGCCCGTGCTGCCGGTGTCGGTGCTGCGGCAGATCGACTGGGTCACCAAGCCCTGGCAGCCCGGGGACGAGCACTTCCACCAGGCGGTCGGCCAGTTCCTGTACCAGTGGGCGCTGCCGAACCGTCCGCGGTTCCTGGCGGCCCGGGTGGTCGGGGAGCGCTGGGCGGCGCGGTCGCACGAGATCCGGGACCTGCTCAGCCGCAACAGCGTGGCCTACGGCTTCCTCGACGTGACCTCGGAGGAGGGCCGGGCGCTGCTGCGGGAGGTGGGCCGGCCGGCCGCCCGGCTGCCGGTGGTCGTCCTCTTCGACGGACGGGTCCTCGAGGACCCGTCCGGTGTGCAGATCGCCGACGCGCTCGGCGTCCGGACCCGGCCGGATGCGCGGCCCTACGACGTCACGGTCGTCGGCGCGGGCCCCGCGGGGCTGGCCGCGGCGGTCTACGGCGCCTCCGAGGGGCTGCGCACGGTCGTGCTGGAGACCGAGGCGATGGGGGGTCAGGCCGGCACCAGCTCGCTGATCCGCAACTACCTGGGCTTCCCCCGCGGCATCCCCGGCGCCGACCTGGCCCAGCGGGCCTACGAGCAGGCCTGGCTGCTGGGCGCGGAGTTCGTCTACGGACCGCGCGCGGTCGGCCTGGAGGCCTCGGGCGCCGGGCTCGTCGTCTCGCTGGGTGACGGCAGCACCGTCACCAGCCGCGCCGTCGTCCTCGCGACCGGGGTGACCTACCGGCGGCTCGGGATCCCGTCCCTCGACGCGCTCGTCGGGGCGGGGGTCTTCTACGGCGCCGCGGCTCCCGAGGCGCAGGCGATGGCGGGGGAGGAGGTGTACGTCGTCGGCGGGGCCAACTCGGCGGGTCAGGCCGCGCTGCACCTGGCCCGCTACGCCCGGCGGGTGACGCTCCTCGTGCGCGGCGCCTCGCTGGCCGCGACCATGTCCGACTACCTGGTCCGCGAGATCGAGGCGGCGGCCAACGTCGTCGTCCGCCACGGCGCCGAGGCGGTCGGCGGGGGCGGTGAGGGGCGGCTGACCCACCTGGTCGTGCGCGATCGCGGTGGCGGGGACACCGCGACGGTGCCGGCCGCGGGCCTGTTCGTGCTGATCGGCGCCGAGCCGCACACGCAGTGGCTGCCCGACGCGATCCACCGGGACGACGCGGGCTACGTCCTGACCGGAGCCGACCGGCGTGGCAGCTCCGCCGGTGGTGGGAGCCACGCGTTCGAGACCAGCGTGCCCGGCGTGTTCGCCGTCGGCGACGTCCGGCACGGGTCGGTCAAGCGGGTGGCCTCCGCCGTCGGTGAGGGCGCGATCGCCATCCGCATGGTCCACGACCACCTCGGCCGCGGGTGAGGGCCTCACCCGGGGTCGGCCTGCCGTCGACGTCTCGGAGGCCGGTGCGGTCGTGCGGCAGCCGGGGAGCCGCGCGCTAACCTCGGGAGGACCGGGTCCGGGAACCGGAGGTCCGGGATGCGCTTCGTGTTCAGTCCTCCCGCCGAGGCGGCGGCCGATCTGCTGACCCTGCCCTGGGACGTCCCGCTCTCGCAGTGGACCGACGACCGGATCGTCGAGATCCCGCAGCACGGGCGCTCCCGTCACGTCGTCCGGTTCGTGGCCGAGGCCGGAGGCGTGTTCGCGCTCAAGGAGCTGCCCGAGCGACCCGCTCGCCGCGAGTACGAGGTGCTGCGCCGGCTGCACGAGCTCGGCATCCCGGCGGTCGAGGTCGTCGGCGCCGTCGTCGACCGGCCCGGCGACCAGCAGGCGGTGCTCGTCACCCGCTTCCTGGACTACTCGTCGTCCTTCCTCGCGCTGTTCGCCAACCCCCGGGGCGCGCACCTGATCGACCGGGTGATGAACGCGCAGGTCGAGTTGCTGGTCCGACTGCACCTGGCCGGCATCGTGTGGGGCGACTGCTCCCTGGCCAACACCCTGTTCCGGTTCGATGCCGGGACGCTGGCCGCCTACCTCGTGGACGCCGAGACGGGGGAGGTGCACGAGCGGCTCACCCAGAGCCAGCGGGACCACGACACGGACGTCGCCTATGCGCGGGTGGTCAGCGAACTGACGGACCTGCGGGAGAGCGGCTCCCTGGCCGGGGACCTCGACCCGGCACTGGCGGCGGCCGACCTGGTGGCGCGGTACGAGCAGCTGTGGACCCAGCTGACCAGCGAGGAGGTGGTGTCGCGCGAGGAGCAGCAGCTCCGCGTCGCCGGGCGCATCCGCAGGCTCCAGGACCTGGGGTTCGACGTCGGCGAGGTGGAGCTCGTCGAGGACCCGGCCGGCGGGAGCCGGCTGCGCCTCACCACCCGCGTCGCCGAACCCGGGGACTGCCGGCGGGCGCTGTTCAGCCGGACCGGGCTGGACGTCCAGGAGAAGCAGGCACGCCGCCTCCTCGCCGACATCGTGAGCTACCGGGCCGCGCTCGAGCAGGTGGGAGGAGGCCCGGTCTCCGAGACCGCGGCCGCCATCCGCTGGCTGACCGAGAGCTACCAGCCGACGATCGCCGCCATCCCCGCGCACCTGCGCAGCCGGCTGGACACCGCCGAGGTCTTCCACGAGGTCCTCGAGCACCGGTGGTTCCTGTCCGAGGCGGCCGGCCGGGACGTCGGGATGCAGGCCGCGGTGCGGGACTACGTCGACCGGGTGCTGCCGGCAGTGCCCGGCGACCTGGTGACGCCGCCACCCCCGAGCGCCGACCCGGGACCTCGGGCCCCGACGAGCGACTCCGCGTAGGGCCGGTCCCACCGTCCTCCAGACCCGCGGTCGACGGCGCGGACCGGCGGCCGGAGGCCGGTGTCAGCCGTCAGTGAGGTCCCCGCTCCCCGTCCCGCGCCGTCCGGGGCTCCCGTCGCCCCGCGGATGCCATCTCCCGGTACACCCCGTGACCGCCGGTCACGCCTCGCCGGGGGAACGCGAGACCGGCAGGCGACCGCGACCACCGCAGACCTACGCTCTGGATTCCAGAACGGCAACGGACGCAAGGAGTACGGCCCCTGCGCCCCGCACGACCGCCGAGGCCTCGAGTGGACGCGTTCCACCTGGTGCGGGGCTCGGCTCCTCCCCGAGCAGAGGGTGACCGATGGACCAGGTGCCTTGGACCCAGCGACCGCTCCCGACCGTGCCCGACGTCGCCCTCGCGGTCTGGCGGCGGGAGCTGTGCACGCCCATGGACCTCACGGTGAGCCGGAACGATCTCCAGGCCACGGTGCGCACGGCGGGGCTGCGAGACCGCGCGCCGGTGGACGCCGACGAGCTGCTCCTGGTCTTCGAGGAGCTGACCTCCAACGGCCTGCGCCACGGGCGGCCGCCGGTGACCGTCTGCGTCGTGGCTGCGAGCGGCGGTTGGCTCGTCGACGTCACCGATGCCGCGGTCGAGTGTCCTCCGGTGCCGACCGTCGACCGTGACCCGGTCGACGGGGGGCTGGGCCTGCACCTCGTGGCCCGGCTGTGCCGCACGCACGGCTGGATGGTCGACGACGGCCGCAAGCACGTGTGGGCGTGCGTCGCCGCGGCCTGAGCCCGAGCGGGGATGGTGCTCGGCCGGCGGGGTGGTCGCTGTCGTCTCACGGGGTGTGGCGACGTGCGTCCGTCGCGCCGCGGGAGCGCGGGTGGCGACGTCGGCCGACGGGTCCCGCAGTGGGTGTCCGCCCGCAGCGCGAGGTGCATTGCCCCGGTCGTCCGGGCCTCCTACCGTGATCCGCAGTCAGCGCCAGACACGGTGATGACGGAGGCGGACCATGACCATCGCCCCGGCGCCCATCGTCAGTCGCCCGTATGCCCAGCCGCCGCCCGCCCGGGGGTCCCGGCTCAGCAACCTGCTGCGGACCACGGACCACAAGACGATCGGCCTGATGTACCTGGTCACGTCGTTCGCCTGGTTCATCGTGGGTGGCTTCATGGCCATGCTGATCCGCGGTGAGCTGGGCCGGCCCGGGCTGCAGTTCCTGTCGCCCGAGCAGTACAACCAGCTGTTCACGATGCACGGCACGATCATGCTGCTGTTCTTCGCGACGCCGCTGTTCTTCGCCTTCGGCAACCTGGTCATGCCGCTGCAGATCGGCTCGCCGGACGTCGCCTTCCCGCGGCTGAACGCCTTCTCGTACTGGCTGTTCCTGTTCGGCAGTGTCATCGCGGTCTCGGGCTTCTTCACCCCCACCGGCGCCGCGGACTTCGGCTGGTACGCCTACACCCCGCTGTCCGACGGCACGCACTCCCCGGGGATGGGGGGGAACCTGTGGATCGCGGGCCTGGCGGTCAGCGGTCTGGGCACCATCCTCGGGGCGGTCAACTTCACCACGACGATCGCCTGCCTGCGGGCGCCGGGCATGACCCTGTTCCGGATGCCGATCTTCACCTGGAACACGCTGGTCACCAGCGTCCTCGTGCTGTTCGCGTTCCCGATCCTCACCGCGGCGCTGTTCGCGCTGCTGGCCGACCGCCACCTCGGCGCCGTCGTCTACTCGGACGAGAACGGCGGCCCGATGCTGTGGCAGCACCTGTTCTGGTTCTTCGGCCACCCCGAGGTCTACATCATCGCGCTGCCGTTCTTCGGCATCATCACCGAGGTCATCCCGGTGTTCTCGCGCAAGCCGCTGTTCGGCTACAAGGGGATGGTCGGCGCGACGCTGCTCATCGGCGGGCTGTCGATCACGGTGTGGGCGCACCACATGTACGCCACCGGTGCGGTGCTGCTGCCGTTCTTCGCGTTCCTGACCTACCTCATCGCCGTGCCGACCGGCATCAAGTTCTTCAACTGGATCGGCACGATGTGGCGCGGCCAGCTGACGTTCGAGACACCGATGCTCTGGTCGATCGGCTTCCTGGTGACGTTCCTGCTGGGCGGGCTCACCGGGGTGCTGCTGGCCAGCCCGCCGCTGGACTGGCACGTCAACGACAGCTACTTCGTCGTCGCGCACTTCCACTACGTCGTCTTCGGCACCGTGGTGTTCGCGGCCAACGCCGGCATCGCGTTCTGGTTCCCCAAGCTGTGCGGCCGGATGATGGACGAGCGGCTGGGCAAGCTGCAGTTCTGGATGACCTTCATCGGCTTCCACGGCACGTTCCTGGTCCAGCACTGGCTGGGCACCGAGGGCATGCCGCGCCGGTACGTCGACTACCTGCCCACCGACGGGTTCACCGCGCTGAACACCGTCTCGACGATCTTCTCCTTCGTCCTCGGCGCCTCCATCATCCCGTTCCTCTACAACGTGACGAAGTCGTGGCGGTACGGCCGGCCCGCGCTGCGCGACGACCCCTGGGGGTACGGCAACTCGCTGGAGTGGGCGACGTCCTCGCCGCCGCCGCGGCACAACTTCACCGAGATCCCGCGGATCCGCTCCGAGCGCCCGGCGTTCGAGGCGCACTACCCGCACCTGGTGGAGCGGCTGCACGCCGAGGCGCACGTCGGCAAGCGGCGCGAGCCCTACGGCGGGGTCAGCGAGCTGGTCGAGGGCACCGGCCCGCGTCAGGGTCCCAACGACCCCGACTTCACCTGACCCGCCGGCCCGGACGGCGCGCCGGTCCAGGGCCCGCCGTCCGGCCGGTCAGTCGACGGCTCCGGGGACGACGGCGAACATCCGCTCGCGCACCGTCTCGCGCACCTGCAGCGTCTGCTCGATCCGCAGGAGCTGCTCCTCGGACGCGGGCAGCCCGAACACGTCGGAGAGGAAGCGGGGGAGGTCCGCGCGGTAGTCGTGCTGCGTCGCCCCGAAGGGCCCGGACGTCTGCGCGTTCTTCATGTCCACGAGGCTCTGGAAGAACGTCGTCAGCGGACGCCACCGCATCGCCGGGGGGACGCCGCGGGGACTGCCGGCGGCGACCGGCTCGGGGCGGGGTCGCGCGGCGCCCAGCCAGTCCGGGGGGTACCAGAGCAGATCCGGGCCGAACCTCGTCACGCCGTCGTTGTCGTGGCTGAGCAGGACGAAGCGGGGCGGGCCGCCACGTCGTTCGACCAGCGCGGCGTACTGGGCGTGGTCGTTGACGACGGCGACGGCGTCGGGGTCGACGTCGAGGCGGTCCCCGCGGGTGACCTGGCGCATCCACCCGCTCCCGTACGGCGTGCCGATCCACAGCGCCCGGTCGATCCCCATCGCGTCGAGGCCGAGCGTGCCCCAGTGCAGGAACACGTCCTGGCTGGTGTGCGCGCCGAGGCTCTCGCCGAAGACCACGACGCGCGGACGGCGGCCGGGACGGTCGCGCAGCCGCTGGAGGACCCGCAGCCACAGCAACCGGTTCTGCTCCCGGGCGCGGGGGACCATGCCGAGGGACAGCGGCGACGGGCGGCGGGAGTACTGCAGGGCCACGGTGGCGACGTCGCCGAGCGCGAGGTACTGCAGCGCGGCCGTGGCGACGTAGTTCACGTAGCCGGTGCCGGTCGGCGAGACCAGGACCAGCAGCGACCGGTCGAACGCGCCGGTCCGCTCCAGCTCGGCCATCGCGAGGTCCACCCGCGCGCGGGGGGTCGGCGCGTTGTCCAGCCCGACGTACACCTGGACGGGGGCGGCGCGCGCGGGCGTGCCCATGACGGTCTCGACGGACAGGTCCGGCACGCCGTCCGGGAGATCCGCGACCGGGCGCGGGCGGACCGAGGCGAGCGCGTGCAGCCGGCCGTCGCGCCCCAGGCCTCGCCAGGCGACGAGGCTGCCGGGACCGCCGCTGACGGTCGCCGGCACCCACCGGTCGCTCTCGCCCGCCTCGAGCACCGGGACGTCGACCGACGTCCTCGCCTCGATCCGCCGCATCGCCCGGTGCCAGACGGTGGAGGCGCCCAGCCCCAGGACGGCGAGGAAACCCGCGTGGCCCACCGGGCGCCAGATCTCCGGAGGTCCGGGCAGGACCGTCCCCAGCCGACGGGCGAGGAGGTCGACGAGGGCGTGCTCGCCGTAGGCGACCCCGGCGAAGGAGCCGACGACCCCCGTGGCGATCCCGAGGGACGACAGCGGTGACGGGGCCTCTGCCCCGGCCATGCTCCCCGCGTGCTCACCTGCCCGCAACCGGTCCAGCACGTAGGCGACCGCCAGACCCAGGGGGACCGCCAGCGGGACGGAGGCGAGGCGCCCGTGCAGCCGCAGGCGGTCGTCCAGCGCCTGCGCGCCGAGCCGCGCTCCGCCCAGCAGCGCGCTCCCGGACCCCGTGGCAGCCAGCCGCCAGGCCGCCTGGCGCACGGCGCCGCGGAGCGGGTCGTCGGCCCGCGGCGGGAACGCCCGGAGCGCCGCCAGGCCGAGCGGCACGGCCGCGCAGTCGACCGCGATCGTCCCGGCGCTCCGCGCCGACCCGGACGGTGCCCCCCTGAGGAGCAGGCGTGCCGTGGCCTCCAGCACGTCCTGCGTCCCGGCCGAGAGCACGTAGTGCAGTCCCGTGGCCAGCCCGGTCACCAGTCCCTGGTCCGCCGCGCTGCGCGAGGAGAGGGAGGGAGCGAACGTCCCGGGGGCCATCGCCGCGGCCACGGCCAGCCCGACGTCGGGTGCGGTGCTCGCGGCCGGGGTCGCCCCGCGGCCCTGCCGTCCCGCTCGTGTCCGTCGCGTCCGGGCCCGTGCACGTCCCATGACCGCATGGTGGGTCGGGTGGGGTGGATCGCGGCTCACCCTCCCGGTGCGAGCCTGCAGGGTCGCCACTCGGGTCCGACGCCGTCCGCGCACGCCGTCCCCGGGCGCCCCGTCCGTCCCGCGGCCGGCGCGGTCAGCAGCCCGAGGTCGTCTCCTCCAGGAGGGCGTCGGCTCCCCGGACGAACGCCCCGACGGCGGTGGCCGCCGTGCCCAGCGTGCCGGCGGACGGATCGGCCTGCGCCGCGTCGACGGCCTCCCGGACGGCGTCGGCCTCGGCCTGCACCTCGTCGACGTCGTCGCCGTACTCGGTCCGGGCCGCGTCCGCGAACTGCCCCCAGTCCTCCTCCACCGTCGCCCAGGCCTCCTCCAGCGCGGAGGTGCCCTGCTCGACGACCGGGACGTCCCGCAGCGCCGCCAGGGAGGTGCGCAGGTCCTCCGCGGGACCGCACACCCCGGCGCTCGAGGACGTCGCCGAGGACGTCGCCGAGGAGCTCGCCGCCGAGTCCGCCGAGTCCGCCGAGTCCGCCGAGGAGCAGGAGACGAGTCCCGCTCCCAGGGCCACGAGCGCCAGCACGGACACGCACCTCGACATGCCGCCGACCGTGCCCTCCGGCGGCGGGCGCCGCGTCGTCCGCGGCGGATGAGACCCGCGGGACCACCACCCCTGTGGGCCACGCCGGTGGCGGTGCACGACGATCAGCCCGTGGACGCGAGCCCGGTACCCCTGTGGCAGGACGAGCCGTACCGCCCCCGGTCCCCGCTGGAGGGGGAGGCGCGGGCGGACGTCTGCGTGGTCGGCGCCGGCGTCGGCGGGCTGGCGACCGCCCGGCGGCTGCTCGACGCCGGCCTCTCCGTGGTGGTGCTCGACCGGCACGAGGTGGCGTCGGGCGCCAGCGGCCGCAACGGCGGCTTCTTCATCGCCGGCGCAGCGCCGATGTACCACGAGACCCGCGTGCTCTGGGGGCGCGAGCGGGCGGTCGCCGTCCACGCGGCGACGCTGGCCGCCCAGCGGGAGGTGCTCGAGGTGGCCGAGGCCGTCGGCGCCCGCGCGCACTTCCGCGTCGACGGGCTGCTCCGGCTCGCCGTCGACGCGGCCGAGGCCGACGACGTCCGGGCCAACGCCGCGGCGCTCGCCGAGGACGGCTTCCCGGGGACGCCGGTCGCCGGGGACGACCTCCCCGGCCCGCTCGCCCGGCCGGAGCGGGCCGGGCTGCTCTTCCCGCACGACGGCCCGGTGCACCCGGTCCGCTGGCTGCGGGCGCTGGCCGCCGCGCTGGAGGCGCGCGGCGCCCGGGTCTTCGAGCGCTCCGCGGTGGTCGCGCCGCCGGCCGCCGAGGGGGACGGCGTCGTCGTGCGGACGGCGGCCGGGACGGTGCGCTGCGACCGGGCGGTCGTGGCCGTGGACGGCGACCTCGCGGCGCTGGTGCCGACGGCGGCGGCCGTGCGGCCGCGGCGGCTGAACATGCTCGCCACGGCACCGCTCGGGCGGGCGGTCCTCCCGTTCCCCGTCTACGCCCGGTACGGCCACGAGTACGTGCACCAGACCGCGGACGGCCGGATCGCGCTGGGCGGCTTCTCCGACCTCGACGGGGACGCCGGCTGGACCGACCGCGCCGAGGTCTCCGCGCCGGTGCAGGCGCGGCTGGACCGGTGGTTGCGGGAGGAGCTGCGGGTCGACGCGCCGGTCACGCACCGGTGGGCCGGCGTCGTGGGCTTCGCCGAGGACCCCCTTCCCCGGTGCGGGCCGGTGCCCGGCACCGAGGGGCGGGTGCTCGCGCTGGGCGGCTACAACGGCACCGGCCACGTGCAGGCGTGGGTCGCCTCCCGCGTGGTGGCGGACCTGGTCGTCAGCGGCGCGAGTGCCTCGGCCGGGCTCTACGCCCCCGTCGACGCCTGACCGCCGAGCAGCCGCCGGTGGACGACGGCGCCGGGGCCGAGGGCGAGCAGGGCGTCGGTGAGCGCGTCGGCGGCGGCGTGCGCGTCGTCGTCGGTCACGGGGTCCAGGACGTCGAGGACGAAGAAGGCGCTGGTGGTGCCGGTGGTGATCCGGGTGCGCACGCCCTGGCGCCAGTTCCAGCGGCGGCAGGTGACGCCGGCGTCGTCGCGCCACACGACCTCGCCGGGCTCCGGGTGCTCGACGGCGGGCTCGCCGCCGGCTGTGGTGTCGAAGGGCTCGCTGCCGTCGGCGCGCACCAGCCGCGGCGGCCCGGCGTAGGCGGCGCGGTCCTCCCCGCCGAGCGGCAGCAGGTGGGCGATGGAGACGGCGTTGTAGACGTCGGTGATCCGGTCGATGCGCGGCAGCCCGTCCGGGTCCAGCCGGCGCAGCAGCGCCTCGACGCTGGGCCGGGTGCGCTGCGGCTTGGCGCCGAAGGCCCGGTAGGCCTCCCGCCAGGCGGCCGGGTGCGGCAGCTCCTCGGGCCGCCGCCCGTCCAGCCGCTCCCGCGCGGTGGCCTCGGCGGCGGCGAGGACGCGCTCGCTGGCCGCGTCGCTGGGGCCGCCCTGCAGCCCGTCGGCGGTGAGCAGCAGCGCCCGGTAGTCCGGGCGGAGGGCGAGCACGGCGTCGTCGACGGCGGCCGCGGCCAGCCACTCCTGCGGGTCGGTCATCTGCGTCCTCCGGGAACGTCGGGCTGGAACACGGTCAGGGCGAAGCGGGCGGGGGCGGGCGCGTCGGCGGGGGCGGCGTAGCCGTGGGGGACGTCGCCGGCGAAGGCCGCGGAGTCCCCGGCCGCCAGCCGGTCGGTGCGGTCCCCGACGCGGAGGTCGACCGTGCCCTCGAGGACCAGCAGCAGCTCCCGGGTGCCGGCGCTGTGCGGCTCGCTCGCGTGCTCCTCGCCCGGGTGGAGGGTCCAGTCCCACAGCTCGACGACGTCGGGTGGCTCGGTGCCGGCGACCAGCAGCGCCCGGCCGCCGTGCGGGCCGCGCCACAGCACCGGTGCCCGTCCGGCCGCGGTGACGGCCAGCGCGCGGGGGCGCTCGACGTCCACCAGCACGGGCAGGCCGACGCCGAGGGCGTCGCTGATCCGCAGCAGGGTGGCGATGCTCGGGTTGCCCTCGCCGTGCTCGATGGTGATGACCATCCGGCGGCTGACGCCGGAGCGGTCGGCCAGCTCGTCGAGGGTCCAGCCGCGGGCGGTGCGGTGCTGCCGGACACGCTGCCCGATCAGCTCGTTGACCCCGGGTGCTTGCGCCATCCCCGCTCCCTCCTCGTACGCTGCCTCTCGAAGTGCAACATACTGCATCGGAGGAGGTGGTGTCCGTGGAGCTGCGGGCGGAGACCCGGCTGGCGGCCCTCGGCCGGGGGAGCGGGGCGCCCGGGCAGCCCCTGAACGTCCCGATCGTGCCGGCGTCGAACTTCCGCGCAGCCCCGGCCGGCACGGCGGGGCGGGAGTACTCCCGCGACGACGGCACGCCCGGCTGGGAGGCGTTCGAGGAGCTGCTCGGCGACCTCGAGGGCGGCACCGCGGTGGCCTTCTCCTCGGGGATGGCGGCGATCGCCGCGGTGCTCGAGCTGCTGCCGGTGGGGGCGCGGGTGGTGGTGCCGCGGGACAGCTACACCGGCCTGCGCGCCCTGCTCGCGGACGGCGTGGCGGCCGGCGGGCGCTGGGCGGTGCGCACGGTCGACATGGCCGACGCCGGCGCGCTCGCCGCCGCGGCCGGCGACGCGGACCTGGTCTGGCTGGAGACGCCGAGCAACCCGCTGCTCCAGGTCGTCGACGTCGCCGCGGTGGCCGCCGCCGGCGGCGCGCTCGTCGCCGTGGACAACACCTTCGCCACCCCGCTGCTGCAGAACCCGCTGCGGCTCGGCGCCGACTTCGCCGTCCACAGCGCGACCAAGGCGATCGGCGGGCACTCGGACCTGCTGCTCGGCGCGGTGGTGTGCCGCCGCCCGGAGGACCGGGCGCGGCTGGCCCGCCGGCGCGAGGTCGCCGGGGCCACGCCGGGCGCGCTCGAGGCCTTCCTCGCGCTGCGCGGCGCCCGCACCCTCGCCGTCCGGCTGCGCCAGGCGCAGGAGTCCGCGGGCGAGCTCGCCCGCCGGCTGGCCGCGCACCCGGCGGTGCTGCGGGTGCGCTACCCGGGCCTGCCCGGCGACCCGCACCACGACCTCGCCGCCCGGCAGATGCGCGGCTCCGGGACGGTGCTGGCCTTCGAGGTCGCCGACGCCGACGCGGCCGACGCGGTCTGCGCCCGCGTCCGGGTCGTCGCCTCGGCCACCAGCCTCGGGGGCGTGGAGTCGACGGTCGAGCGGCGGGCGAAGCTGCCCGGTCAGGAGCACGTGCCGGCCGGGCTGGTGCGCCTCAGCGTCGGGATCGAGCACGTCGAGGACCTGTGGACCGACCTCGCGGCCGCGCTCGAGGCCGCGGGGTGGGTCCCGGGTTCCGCCCGGCGACGCGGGGTACCGGCGGGGAGGGCCGAGACCGGGACCCGGCATCATGACCGCACCACGGATCCGGAACGGGTCCGGCCGAGGAGCGGAGGGATCCCCGTGGCCGACAGCCTCCCGCCGGTGGTCGAGCGCATCCACGAGGAGGTGCTGCGCCGCAACCCCGCGGAGCCGGAGTTCCACCAGGCGGTCCGCGAGGTGCTCGAGTCGCTCGCCGTGGTGCTCAGCCGGCACAGCGAGTACACCGAGATGAAGACCGTCGAGCGCATCTGCGAGCCCGAGCGGCAGGTCATCTTCCGGGTGCCCTGGCAGGACGACTCGGGTGAGGTGCAGATCAACCGGGGGTTCCGCGTCGAGTTCAACTCGGCCCTGGGTCCCTACAAGGGCGGGCTGCGCTTCCACCCGTCGGTCAACCTCGGGATCGTCAAGTTCCTGGGCTTCGAGCAGGTGTTCAAGAACGCGCTCACCGGCATGCCCATCGGCGGCGGCAAGGGCGGCTCGGACTTCGACCCCAAGGGCCGGTCGGACGCCGAGGTCATGCGCTTCTGCCAGTCGTTCATGACGGAGCTCTACCGGCACCTCGGCGAGTACACCGACGTGCCCGCCGGGGACATCGGCGTGGGCTCCCGGGAGATCGGCTACCTGTTCGGCCAGTACAAGCGGATCACCAACCGCTACGAGTCGGGGGTCATCACCGGCAAGGGCCTGGGCTGGGGCGGCGCGCTGGTCCGCACCGAGGCCACCGGCTACGGGGCGGCCTTCTTCGCCGAGGCGATGATGGAGGCGGCCGGGGAGTCGTTCGACGGCCGGCGCGTCACCGTCAGCGGGTCGGGCAACGTCGCCGTCTACGCGGTCGAGAAGGTGCACCAGCTCGGGGGCACCGTGGTCGCCTGCTCGGACTCCAGCGGCTACGTCGTCGACGAGAAGGGCATCGACCTCGAGGTCCTCAAGCAGGTCAAGGAGGTCGAGCGGGCCCGGATCGGCGAGTACGCCGAGCGGGTCGGCTCGGCGTCGTTCGTGGCCGACGGCAGCGTCTGGGACGTGCCCTGCGACGTCGCGATCCCGAGCGCGACCCAGAACGAGCTCGACGGCGACGCCGCCGCCGTCCTCGCCCGCGGCGGCTGCCGCTACGTCGTCGAGGGGGCCAACATGCCGGCCACGCCCGACGCGGTCCGGGTGTTCCGCGAGGCCGGGGTCGCGTTCGCGCCCGGCAAGGCCGCCAACGCCGGGGGAGTGGCCACCTCCGCCCTGGAGATGCAGCAGAACGCCTCGCGCGACCGCTGGACCTTCGAGCACACCGAGGCCCGGCTGGAGGAGATCATGCGCGGCATCCACGAGCGGTGCCACGCCACCGCCGAGGAGTACGGCTCCCCGGGCGACCTGGTCCTCGGCGCGAACGTGGCCGGCTTCCTGCAGGTGGCCGAGGCCGTCCACGCGCACGGCCTCGTCTGAGGCGGGGAGGGCGCCGGGCGGGAGGGTGACGGCCCGGTCTCCGTTGCCCCCCGCCGCCCGCCGGGGCTAGCGTCCGCGGACGTCAGCACGGGGGACCCGTCCCACCCCTCGGGAGCCGGCCATGCTGGACGACAGCCGCGTCGCGGCGAACATCCCGGCGAGCGACATCGACCGGGCGCGCACCTTCTACGCCGACAAGCTGGGCCTCACCCCGGTGCGCGAGCTCCCGGGCGAGGTCCTGGAGTACGAGACCAGCGGGGGCACCCGCTTCTCGGTCTACCGGACCGACTACGCCGGGCAGGCCGGGCACACCATCGCCCAGTTCCACGTCGACGACGTCGAGTCCCAGGTGAAGGAGCTCAAGTCCCGCGGGGTCGCCTTCGAGGTGTACGGGGACATGCCCGGCGTCGAGTGGAGCGGGGAGATCGCCTCGATCCCCGGCATGGGCAAGGCGGCCTGGTTCACGGACAGCGAGGGCAACGTCCTGTGCATCGACCAGGAGGACAGCCGCGCCTGACGCGGGTCACCCCGGGATCGGGACGGCGGTGCCGCTCACCTCGATGCCGCCGGTCCCGGCCGGCACGTGCACCGACAGCGTGCTCGGCCGGCCCGTGTCCGCGCCCGGCAGCACGGTGAGCCGGGCGGGCACCGGCGCGTGCCCGCCCTCCCGCAGGTAGCCGCCGAGCGCCGCCGCGGCGGCGCCGGTGGCCGGGTCCTCGACGACGCCGCCCACCTCGGCCAGCGGGCTGGAGCACCGGGCGTCCAGGCCGTCGATGCGGGGCAGCGGGAACGCGGTCTCGGAGAACCCGACGTCGGCCGCGATCGCGAGCATCTCGTCGTCGGTCAGGCCGGTCGCGTCCAGCACGACCCCGGCGGGGTTGCCGCCGGACGGGTCGGCGCTGGACGCGACGTACCGCAGGGCCTCGGGACGGGGGACCGGAGCCGTGACCACGCCGCCATGAGACAGCACGGCCCGCCTCCCCGGGAGGGGAGACGGGCCGTGGGCGTCCTGGGTCAGCGCGGGTGGCCGGCCGGCGCCGGCTCGCGCGCGGGCCCCGGGTGCCGCTCCAGCGCGGCGCCCTCGACGTCGAGCACCGGCAGCCAGCGCAGCCAGCGCGGCAGCCACCAGGCGGCCTTCCCGAGCAGCGCCAGCGCGGCGGGCACCAGCACCATCCGGACGACGAACGCGTCGACCAGGATGCCGATGGCCAGCGCGAAGGCGATCGACTTGATCGTCGCCTCGCCGGCCGGGACGAACCCGGCGAACACGCTGAACATGATCAGCGCGGCGGCGACGACGACCGGCGCGGCCTGCCGGAACCCGGTGCGGACGGCCTCCAGCGGCGGGGTGCCGTGGCTGTGCGCCTCGTGCATCCGCGACACCAGGAACACCTGGTAGTCCATCGCCAGGCCGAACAGGATGCCGATGACCAGGATCGGGGTGAGGCTGAGCAGCGGGCCGGTGGTGTCGAGGTTGACCACGTCGGCCAGCCAGCCCCACTGGAACACCGCCACGGTGGCGCCGAGCGAGGCGCCGATGGTCAGCAGGAAGCCCAGGACGCCGACCAGCGGCACCAGCAGCGACCGGAAGACCAGCACGAGCAGCACCAGCGCCAGCCCGACGACGAGCAGCAGGTACTTGGGCAGCGCCTCGTCCAGGCTCTGCGCGACGTCGACGCTGACCGCCGTCGCGCCGGTGACGTAGGCGTCGACGCCGTCGAGGTCGGCCAGCTGCGCGCGCAGGTCGGCGACGAGCTGCTCGGTGGCCTGCGTGGTCGGGCCCGACTCGGGGACGACGGTGAGCAGCGCGGCGGTGTCGTCGGCGTCGGGGACCGGCGGCGCGACCAGCGCGACGTCGTCGAGGCCGCTGACCGCGCCGGCGGCCTGCCCGGCGGCCTCCGCGGCGCGGTCGCCCTCGAACAGCACGGTGATCGGGCCGTTGAAGCCCTCGCCGAAGCCCTCGGCCAGCAGCGCGTCGGCGCGGGCGGCGGAGGTGCCCTCGGCCGGGGTTTGGATCAGCGTGGTCTGCAGGGAGGCGACCGGGATCGCGATCACGCCGAGGCCCACGACGGCCAGCAGCAGCGAGGCGGTGCGGAACCGGGTGACGGTGCCGACCCAGCCGCCGAGGAAGCCCCGCCCGCGGGCCGGCACGGCGGTCCCGGCGGTCGCCGCGGCGCGGCGCCTGCGGGGCAGCACCCGGTGGCCGAGCAGGGCGAGCACCGCCGGGACCAGCGTGAGGGCCACCAGCACGGCGACGACGATCGTCGCGGCCGCGGCCAGACCCATCTGGGTGAGGAACGGGATGCCGGCGACGAACAGGCCGGCCAGCGCGATGACGACGGTGAGGCCGGCGGTGACCACCGCGGAGCCGGCGGTGCCGACGGCCAGCCCGATGGACCGGTGGACGCCGGTGCCGCGCAGCAGCTCCTGCCGGTGGCGGGTGACGATGAACAGCGTGTAGTCGATGCCGACGGCCAGGCCGAGCATCGCGGCGAGGATCGGCGTGGTCGAGGACAGGTCGACGAAGCCGGTGGCGATGGTGATGCCCAGGACGCCGACGCCCACGCCGACGAGCGCCGTCAGCAGGTTCATGCCGGCCACGGCGAGCGCGCCGTAGGTGACGGCCAGGACGACCAGCGCGACGACGACGCCGAGGACCTCGGCCGGGCCGCCGACGGCCGGCACCTCCTCCAGCGCCTGCCCGGTGACCTCGACGGTCAGCCCGGTGTCGCGGGCGTCGGCGACGGCGTCGCGCAGCGCGTCCTGCTCCTCGGGGGTGACCCCGCCGGCCTCGGCGTCGTAGGTGACGGTGCTGTAGCCGACCGTCTGCTGCGGGTTCACCGACGGGGCGGCCGGGTCCAGCGGGTTCGTCGCGGACACGACTCCGGGCAGCTGCCCGAGCGTGCCGGCCAGCCCGGTGACCGCGGCGGCGTTCTCCGGCGTGGTCAGCGTGCCGCCCTCGGGCGCGGCGACCACGACCCGCGCGGACACGCCGCCGGCCCCCGCGCCGAACTCCTCGCCGATCCGCTCCAGCGCGGTCGTGGACTCCTGGCCGGGGATGGAGAAGCTGGTCGACGTCGGCCCGGAGAGGGTCACCGCGCCGACGCCGCCGGCCACGAGGACCAGCAGCCACACGGCGAGGACGGCGAACCGGTGCCGCGCGGAGGAGGTCCCGAGACGGGACAACAGGACTGCCATGGACGATCAGGCCTCCGCCTGGGTGGGGTGGGAAGGGGTCACGTGCGGGCGGCGGTGGCCGAGCGCGTCGAAGCAGGTCGCGACGACGTACGGCCGCCACGCCGGGGTCAGGTCCGCCTGGCGGGCGGCGAGGGTGAGGACGGCGAGCGCGCCGAGCGCACCGACGACCCGGACGCACCGCTCGGGCTCGGCGGTCTCCGGGTCGACGCCGAAGGCGGCCAGCGCCATCGCGCCGGCCCCCTCGGTGAGGGCTCCCTCGGCGCCGGGCTCGCCCTGCGTGGCCGGCGCCAGGAGCAGGGCGACGACGCCGGGGTGGGCCAGGGCGACGTCGACGAGCACCTCGACGGCGCGGAGGTCGCGCGCCGGGCCCAGCGGCAGGTGCGCCACCTGGTCGAGCACCCGCTCGCCGAGCCTCTCGGCCTGGGCGAGCACGGCCTCGTGCAACGCGTCCTTGCTGGGGTAGTGGTGCAGCAGCCCGGCCTTGGACAGGCCCACCGCGTCGGCCACGTCCTGCACCGACGTCTTGGCGTAGCCACGCCGGGCGAAGAGGGCGGCGGCGCGGTCGAGGATCCCCTCGTCGATCTGCTGCCGGAACGGGCGGGCCACGCTCCCACGCTACGGCGGCCCGACCGATCCGGTCGGCCGACCGCCCGATCTGGTCGGCGTGGGGTCGCTCACAGCGTCCCGCTGGCCGGGAGCCGCTCCCGGGTCCCCGCCCGCGCGGGGCGAGGATGACGTCATGACGACACGCAGGAGGGTCGGCCCGGCGGACGCGCGCTCGTGGCTCCTCGTCAACGGCGCCCGCCCGGAACTGTTCGCGGAGCGGTACGCCTCGCGCGCGGACCAGGTGGTGCTCGACATCGAGGACGCCGTCGACCCGGCCCGCAAGGGCGAGGCCCGCGCCGGCGTCGTCGACTGGCTGCAGGACGGCGACCGGTCGTCCTGGGTGCGGATCAACGACCACTCGACGCCGTTCTGGGAGGACGACGTCGCCGCCCTGGCCGGCCTGCCCGGGCTGGCCGGCGTGATGCTGGCCAAGACCGAGGCCGGCGAGCACGTCACCGAGACCTTCGACCGGCTCGGCGGCTCGACGCCGGTGCTCGCGCTGGTGGAGTCGGCGCTGGGCATCGAGGAGGCGGTGGGCATCGCCCGCGCCCGCGGCGCCTTCCGGCTCGCCTTCGGCAGCGGCGACTACCGCCGTGACACCGGCACCAGCGCCGACGACCTGGCGATGGCCTACCCGCGCTCCCGGCTGGTCGTGGCCAGCCGGATCGGCGGCCTGCCCGGCCCGATCGACGGCCCCACGGTGAGCACCAGCCACCCGGTGCTGCGCGAGCAGTCGGCGGTCACCGTGACCCTCGGCCTCACCGGCAAGCTGTGCCTGGACCCCGAGCAGGCGCCGGTCATCAACGAGGTGATCAGCCCCGCGCCGTCCGACGTCGCGTGGGCGCTGGACTTCCTCGCCGACTTCGAGGCCCGCGGCCAGGTCATCCGCGACGGCAGCGACCTGCCCCGGCTGGGCCGGGCCCGCAAGATCCAGCGGCTGGCCGAGACGTTCGGGGTGCAGCCCGCCTGATCGGGCCACGCGGCGGCCGGGTCGTGGTGCCGGGGGCCTCCAGGGCCCAGGATGGGGATCCCGTCCCGTCCTGAGCAGGAGGTCCCATGACCCGGCAGCTGCCCCGCTCGGCCTCGGTCGTCGTCGTCGGCGGCGGGGTCGTCGGGCTGGCCACCGCCTACGAGCTCGCCCTGGCCGGGGTGCCCGACGTCGTCCTGCTCGAGCGGGACGCCCTCGGGTCGGGCTCGACCTGCCGGGCCGCCGGGGGCGTGCGGGCGATGTTCTCCGACCCGGTGAACGTCGCCCTCGGCGCCCGCAGCCTGGAGACCTTCCGCGACTTCCCGGCCCGCTTCGGCCAGGAGATCGACTTCGCCCCGGTCGGCTACCTCTTCCTCCTGGACGACGCCGCGGCCGTCGCGGACTTCGAGGCGGCGGTCGCGCTGCAGAACGACCTCGGCGTGCCCAGCCGGATGGTCGACGTCGCCGAGGCGGTGCGGCTGTCCCCGATGGTCGACCCGGACGGGCTGCTGGCCGCCGCGTGGTCGCCGACCGACGGACACTGCACGCCCGAGTCGGTCGTGCTCGGCTACGCCTCCGCCGCGCGGCGGGCCGGGGTCGCCGTGCTGCCGCACTGCCCGGCCACCGGGATCGACGTCCGCGACGGGCGGGTCGCCGCGGTCGCCACGGCGGCGGGCACGATCGAGACCGAGGCCGTGGTCTGCGCGGCCGGCCCCTGGTCGGCGCAGGTCGGCGCGTGGGCCGGCGTCGACCTGCCGGTGAGCCCGCTGCGCCGGCAGATCCTGGTCACCGAGCCGGTGCCCGGCCTGGACCCGCACACGCCGTTCACCATCGACTTCGGCACCTCGTTCTACTTCCACCGGGAGGGCGAGGGCCTGCTCCTGGGCATGTCCGACCCCGACGAGACCCCCGGCTTCCGGCTCACCCGCTCCGACGCCTGGCTGCCGCGGCTGGGCGCGGCGATCGAGCGGCGGGCGCCCGCGCTGGCCGGCGTCGGCGTCGCCAGCGGGTGGGCGGGCCTGTACGAGATGACGCCGGACCACAACGCCCTCATCGGCCGCGCCGCCGACGTCGAGGGGTTCCTGTACGCCACCGGCTTCTCCGGCCACGGCTTCCTCATGGGGCCGGCGGTCGGGGAGGTGGTGCGTGACCTGTACGTCGGCGCGCAGCCGTTCGTCGACGTCTCCGGGTTCGACGTCCGCCGGTTCGCCGGCGCCGGCGTCCGCCCCGAGCTCAACATCGTGTGAGGACCCCTCTGCCCCCCACCGCTCGATGAAGGACCCCGTCCCCCTCACCGCTCGCAAGCTCGCGGCGAGCCTCTGGACGGGGCCGCCGGCGGGAGACTGCACGATGGCAACCACACCCACCCTGAGGAGTGCCCTGTGACCACCCTGCCCACCGCCGAGGACCTCGCGCGCCTGGCGGCCGACGCCGCCGGCCGCTGCGGCGTCGACCTCGACGCGATCGCGGGCGACTTCCCGGTGACCTCCCCCGTGAACGGGCAGCGGGTCGCCGCGCTGCGCCGGGACACCGCGGCCGACGTCTCGGCCGCCGTCGAGCGCGCGAACGAGGCGTTCCGCACCTGGCGGACGGTCCCGGCGCCGGTGCGCGGCGCGCTGGTCCGCCGGTTCGGCGAGCTGCTGCGCGAGCACAAGGCCGACCTCGCCACGCTGGTCAGCGTCGAGGTCGGGAAGATCACCTCCGAGGCGGCCGGCGAGGTCCAGGAGATGATCGACATCTGCGAGTTCGCCGTCGGCCTCTCCCGGCAGCTGTACGGCCGCACGATCAGCTCCGAGCGCCCCGGCCACCGGCTGATGGAGACCTGGCACCCGCTCGGCGTCGTCGGCGTCATCAGCGCGTTCAACTTCCCGGTCGCCGTCTGGTCGTGGAACACCGCGCTCGCGCTGGTCTGCGGCGATCCCGTCGTCTGGAAGCCCTCGGAGCTCGCGCCGCTGTCCGCGCTGGCCTCCGCGGCGCTGCTGGACCGGGCCATCGCGGAGACCGGCGCGCCGGAGGGGCTGAGCCAGGTCGTGCTCGGCGGTGCCGACGTCGGCGAGGCGCTGGTCGAGTCGCCGGGGGTGGCGCTGCTGTCGGCGACCGGGTCGACGCGGATGGGCCGGCTGGTCGGGCCGCGGGTGGCCGACCGCTTCGGCCGGTCGCTGCTGGAGCTCGGCGGCAACAACGCCGCGATCGTCACGCCGTCGGCCGACCTCGACCTCGCCACCCGCGGGATCGTCTTCTCCGCCGCCGGCACCGCCGGGCAGCGCTGCACCACGATGCGCCGGCTGATCGCGCACGTCGACGTCGTCGACGCCCTCACCGAGCGGGTCGCGGCCGCCTACCGCCGGCTGCCGATCGGGTCGCCGCTGGAGCCGGGCACGCTGGTCGGGCCGCTCATCCACGACGCCGCGTTCAAGGCGATGCAGGACGCGCTCGAGGCCGCCCGGCAGCAGGGCGGGGAGGTGCTGGCCGGCGGGGGACGGCGGCTGGCCGACGAGGCACCGGACGCGTACTACGCCGAGCCCGCGCTGGTCCGGATGCCCGGGCAGACCGACATCGTCCGGCAGGAGACGTTCGCGCCGATCCTCTACGTGCTGCCCTACCGCACGCTGGAGGAGGCGGTGGCGCTCAACAACGACGTCCCGCAGGGGCTGTCGTCGAGCATCTTCACCTCCGACCAGGCCGAGGCCGAGCGCTTCCTCGCCGCCGACGGCTCCGACTGCGGCATCGCCAACGTCAACATCGGCACCTCGGGGGCGGAGATCGGCGGCGCGTTCGGCGGGGAGAAGCACACCGGCGGCGGCCGCGAGTCCGGCTCGGACGCGTGGAAGGGCTACATGCGCCGGGCCACCAACACGATCAACTTCTCCGGTGAGCTGCCGCTCGCGCAGGGGGTGGAGTTCCCCATCTGACGGCGGCGGGGTGACCCGGGCCGGCCGCCCGGGTCACCCCTCGCCGTGGAGGGCGAGCACCCGCGGGCCGAGGGCGTCGAGGGTCAGTCGTGTCCCGTCGACCGCCACCCGGGTGCGGGTCCGCTCGTGCGGCCCGCGGCCGGCCAGCCGCAGGGCGAGCAGGGCGGTGAGCGCGGGCACCCGGTCGCGGGGGACCGCCGCGGGGATCCCGGGGAGCCGGGCGGTCGGGCCGCGCCACCCCGGGAGCGTGGCGCTCACCAGGCGGGTGACCCGGACGGAGCGGCGGAGGGGGTCGGCCAGGAGCAGGTCCAGCACCGCCTCCGGTCGCTCGCGGGCGGTCAGCACGACCGCGGTCCCGGCTCCGGTCACCCGGTGCGGCCAGTCCGCGTCCGCGGTGTCGACCGCGCCGGGGACGGTGTCGCCGTGCACCAGCGTCACCGGACGGCGCCCGCACGTCGGCAGGTGGTCGCCGGGCGCGGGCGGCAGGTCGACCTCCGCGCCGGGATCGGCCGCGACGGCCTCGACCAGCCGGGTGACCGTGCCGGCCACGGTGGCCCCGCCGGTGGGACGGGCGACCGTCCACCCACCGGGGACCGGCCGCACGCGGACGCCGCGGGGAGCGGCGGCCCCGACCACCGCGGCCACCGCCGACCGCGCCGCGGAGGAGCCGAGGACGGGGGAGGCCCAGTCCTCGGCCGGGCCGGCACCGCACGCACCGCACACCTGGGGACCTCCGGTCGGGGGGGGGGGGGGGGGGGGGGGGGGGGGGGGGGGGGGGGGGGGGGGGGGGGGGGGCGGGGGGGGGGGGGGGGGGCGGCGCCATCTTCGCTCTGTTGCG
>NZ_JBJGZJ010000018.1:0-95416 GCF_054050435.1 Geodermatophilus sp. SYSU D01036
GCGGAGGTCCGGGGGTCCGGGGGGGCGGGGTTGGTGCGGGCGGCGGGGGGCGCCCCCCCCCCCCCCCCCCCCCCCCCCCCCCCCCCCCCCCCCCCCCCCCCCCCCCCCGGCGAGCGGGGCGACCGCCCGCCGGGCGCCGGGGTCAGGCGGGGACGGCGACCGGCCCGGTGGCGACCGCGGCGGAGGTGGCGACCGCGACGTCGGTCAGCTGCTCGGCCAGCGCGCGCCCGTGGGCGGCGGGGCCGTCGGGGCCGAGCAGACCACCGGAGAGGTACATGCCGTCGATGACCAGGTGCACCTGGGCGGCGAGGTCCTCGCCGAAGCCGGGCGCCACCTGCTCGGCCAGCCGCTCGAGGCGGGCGTGCAGCTCGAACTTGTAGTCGGCGGCCGCGCTGCGGGCCGGGTGCGCCGGGTCGTCGTACTCGCTGCTGACGTTGGTGAACGGGCAGCCGCGGAAGCCGGCGCGGGTGACGTCGGCGTCGACGTACTCGACGACGGCGAGCAGCGCGGCGCGCGGGTCGTCCTCGTGCAGCAGCAGGAGCTCGTCGATGTGGCCGAGCACCGTGGCGGCCTTGCGGGCCAGGTAGGCGCCGACCAGCTCGTCCTTGCTCTTGAAGAGCCGGTAGACGGTCATCTTGCCCAGGCCCGTCTCGCGGACGAGCTCGTCCATGCCGACGCTGCGCGAGCTGCGGGCGGAGAACAGCCGCTCCGCGGTGTCGAGGACGATCGCCTCCCGCTCCGCGCGGCTGCGGCGGACCGGGGAGGGGCTGTCGGCGTCGGCGTCGGCGAAGGAGAGGGCGGCGGCGGTCACACGGGGGATCGTGCCGCCTGCCGTGACGGATCAGTTCGCGGCACGCCGGGCACCCGGCACGGCTGCGCGCTCGTGGGTGCCGAGGGGCGAACGCGCAGGTCGGGGCGGTGGTGAACGGTGGGACCGCTGTGACGACGCGTCCGGCGCGACGTCAGGCGCGGCGGGTGCGGCGCGGGTCGGCCAGCACTCGGACGACGCGGTCGGCGGCCGCCCGGTCGGCGCCGGACCCGGGGCCGGCGCGGTGCCGGGGGCGTCGTCGGGGGTCCGGTCCTCGGGCTGCACCTGGTCCGTGCGGGCCGGCCTGCCCCCTCCCCGGCGTGCGCAGACAGCCCCCGACGGAGCTCGCACCCACCCGGGCGGTGAGACGTGCGTCACCCCGGGGCGCGGCACGGCCGGGTCGCCGGGCCGTGCCGCCCACCCGGGTGGGACGGGTCCGTCCCGTCAGACGTCGGGGCTCTCGGCGGGGCCGTCGCCCAGCGGCTGTCCCTCGGCGGGCTCCTCGGAGCGCGGGGTGCGCCCGGCGTCGCCCTCGTCGCCGGGCGGGTCGCCCTCCGCGCGCTCGGGCGTGCGCGGCGGCCGTTCGGGCTCGGTCACGGCGTCCTCCTCGGGAAGCGGCGGTGCGGTCGGGGGAGGCCTTGCCCACCTGCGCGCCCGCCAACCCCGGCTCAGTCCACGCGGGTCGCCGCGGGCACCCGCGGCAGCACCGCCCGGACGGCGTCGGCGTCGGGCAGGGCGCCCCGCGCCCCCGGCCCGGTCGTCGACAGCGCCGCGGCCGCGACCGCCTCGCGCACCGCGCCGGCCAGGTCCGCGCCCCGCGCCAGGGCGGCGCCGAGCGCGCCGCACAGGCAGTCACCCGCGCCGGTGGTGTCCACGGGCTCGACCGGCGGCGGCGCCTGCAGCAGCACCGGGCCGTCCTCCGGCACCACGAGCGCCCCCCGGGCGCCGAGGGTCACCACGGTGGCCGCGGCGCCGAGGGTGCGGGCGAGGGCGGCCAGCTCCGCCGGCGTCCGCGGCCCGGGGTCCGCGTCGGCCAGCTGCACCAGCTCGTGCTCGTTGGGCACCAGCACCGCCACCCGCCGCAGCAGCTCCGGCGGCAGCGGCTGCGGCGGCGCGGGGGTGAGCACGACGGTGCCCGGCGCCGCGTCCGCCGCCGCCTGCACGGTGGCCAGCGGCACCTCGAGCTGCAGCAGCACCACCGCGGCCCGGTGCACGGCCGGCACGTCGACGTCGTCCGGCGTCAGCTCCCCGTTGGCCCCCGGGACGACGACGATGAGGTTCTCCCCGCTGCCGTCCTCGACCGGGATGGTCGCCGAGCCGGTCGGCTGCCCCGGCGTCGGGAGGACCAGCGCCGTGTCCACCCCGGCGTCGGCCAGCGCCGCCCGCTGCCGCTCCCCGGCCGGGTCGTCGCCCACCCGGCCGACCATCGCCACCCCGGACCCGGCCAGCCGCCCCGCGGCCGCCGCCTGGTTGGCGCCCTTGCCGCCCGGGGCGCGCACCGCCTCCCGCCCGACGACGGTCTCGCCCCGCCCGGGCAGCCGCCCGACCGCGACCAGCACGTCCTCGTTCAGGCTGCCGACGACGGTGACGGACACGGGCGACCTCCGGGAGCGCGGCGACGACGGCGCTCAGTCTGCGGGCCGCTCCCCGTCGTACCGCGGGCCGGGCTCGGAGGCGGTGTCCGCGCGCCGCGCCCACAGGGGCAGCCCGTACCAGGTGGCCGTCCCGACGAGCAGGACGCCCACCCCGGCGACGACGCCGGGCCCGCGGCCGAGGACGACGTCGAGGACGAGCAGCACGCCGGAGCTGATCGCCAGCACCAGCAGCGCCAGGCCGACCAGGAGCAGCCGGTCGCCGACCACGATGAGCACCGCCTTGCGCCGCCGGCGGAACACCAGCCGGTGGAAGGCGACCGGGGCGATGAGGGCGACCGTCGCCAGCGCCGAGGCCAGCAGCGTCACGGTGTAGACGGTGAGCTGGAAGCCGTCGAGCTCGGTGAACCGCTGGGTGAAGGCCAGGCCGAGCAGGAAGGCGAACAGCACCTGGACGCCGGTGATCGCGACCCGCAGCTCCTGCAGCAACTCGGCGAGGTTGCGGTCGAGGACCTGGTCGAGGCTCTCCCCGCGGGCCTCGGCGTTCTGGGTCGCGGTGGAGACGTCGAAGCCGCCGGCGCGCCCGCGCGTCGTCGTCCTCCCGTTGCCGTCCTGGCCCGGCCCCACGTCCCCCGGGTACCCGGGACGCTGGCCGCCTACCCGGGCCCGTGCGCCGTTTCCGGAGGTCGGGCCCGCGGTACCGCCCGGGGAGGACCGACCGAGGAGGGGCCGTGGCCGACGACGACCGGGACGCGATCAGGGAGGGCTTCGACGAGGCGGTCAACATGAGCGCCTCGGAGCTGCAGAGGTGGCTGGACACCGACGAGTCGCGGTCCGTGGGGCAGAAGAGCGGCGGGTCCGGGGAGTCCACCGGGCACGAGTCCGGCCGGCGGATCGTCGAGCTCCTGCACAAGAAGAGGGGCGACCTCACCGACGACGACTACGCGCACATGCGGAAGGTCCACGGTTACGTCCAGCGACACCTGGCCCAGGAGCCGGCGAAGGAGGACCTCGAGGACTCCAGGTGGCGGTACTCGCTGATGAACTGGGGCCACGACCCGCTGAAGAAGGGCTGACCCCGCCCCGTGCGCATCGACGACCCCCGCCGCAACGACCCGGCCCAGTACGACGACCTGGCCGACCAGTGGTGGGAGGTCTCGGGCGGCTTCGCCATGCTGCACTGGCTGGCCGCCCACCGGGCCAGGTACATCCCCCCGGCGCCGGCCCCCGGCGCCCTGCTGGTCGACCTCGCCTGCGGCGGCGGGCTCATGGCGCCGCACGCCGCCCGCCTGGGCTACCGGCACGTCGGCGTGGACCTGGGTGCCGCCGGGCTGGCGGTGGCCGCCCGGCACGGGGTGTGCGCCGTCCGCGGCTCGGTGCTCGCGGTGCCGCTGCGGGACGGGTGCGCCGACGTCGTCGTGGCCGGGGAGATCCTCGAGCACGTCGCCGACGACGTCGCGGTGCTCGCCGAGGCCGCGCGGCTGCTCCGCCCCGGCGGCACGCTGGTCATCGACGCCATCGCCGCGACCCGGCTGGCGGAGCTGATCGCCGTCCGGCTCATGGAGCGGGTCCCCGGCGGGCCGCCGCCGGGCATCCACGACCCCGCCCTGTTCGTCGACCGGCGCCGGCTGCTCGCCGCCGCCGACGGCCTCGGCCTGGACCTGCGGCTCGTGGGGCTGCGCCCGTCGGTGCGCGACCTGGTCGCCTGGCGGCTCGGCCGGCGCGACGTCGTCCGGATGCGGGAGCTGCCCACGACGGCGGTGCTGTTCGCCGGCCACGGCCGCCGGCGCGACGCTGCGCGTCCGCCGGGTGACGGCACGCCACCCGAGGAGCGCCGCACCGCCTCCGCCCGTACGGTCGGGGCGTGATCACCTCGCTGGGCAGCGCGTTCCCCCGGGAGCCCCGCGGGTGAGCGCCGCCGTGCTGACCGGCGCCGGGGCCGCCCTCCCGGCGACCCTCGACCAGGACGCGGCGTGGGAGGGCTTCTTCGCCCGGCACTACGAGGGCGTCCGCGCCGCCCGGCGGATCTGGGCCAGTGCGGGCGTGCGCACCCGGCACGCGGTGGCCAACCCGGTCGACGAGGACCTCAGCCGGTGGAGCACCGGCGCCCGCATGGCCCGCTACGTGGAGGAGGCGCTGCCGCTGGGGAAGCAGGCGGTCGCCGGGGCGCTCGACGACGCCGGCCTCGCGCCGGGCGACGTCGGCCTGTTCGCCGTCGCCACCTGCACCGGGTACGCCACCCCCGGGCTGGACATCCGGCTGGCCAGCGACCTGGGCATGCCCGCGGGCCTGCAGCGGCTGCTGGTCGGGCACATGGGCTGCTATGCGGCGCTGCCCGGGCTGGCCGCCGTCGGCGACTTCGTGACCGCGCGCTCGCGCCCGGCGGTGCTGCTGTGCTGCGAGCTGACCAGCCTGCACGTGCAGCCGGCCCAGCGGGACCTGGACCAGGTGGTCGCGCACGCGCTGTTCTCCGACGCCGCGGCCGCCGTCGTCGTCGAGCCCGGTGCCGGGCGCGGGCGGCGGCTGGCCGGCGTGGTCGCGCGCACCGATCCCTCCACGGCCGACCACATGACCTGGGACGTCACCGACCTCGGCTTCCGCATGGGCCTGTCCCCGCGGGTGCCCGACGTGCTGTCCCGGCACGTGGGCGACGTCGTCGCGGAGCTGCTCGACGGCGCGGGACTGCGGGTCGAGGACGTCGCCGGGTGGGCGGTGCACCCCGGGGGCCCGCGGATCATCGACGTCGTCCGTGACGAGCTCGGCCTCGCCGAGTCGCAGGTCGCCGCGTCCCGCCGGGTGCTGGCCGAGCACGGCAACTGCTCCTCGGCGACCGTGCTGCTGGTGCTGCAGGAACTGGCCGACGTCGACGGCCCGGTGGTCGCGATGGCCTTCGGTCCGGGGTTGACCCTGTACGCAGCGTTGCTCCTGCCGACCTGACCTCCCGAAACCGCCTGTTCCCGCACTACCCTCTGTGATCGCGATCACGATCGAGGAGGGGGTTCGGTCATGGTCACCGGTGCGTCCGTCCGCGTGTTCCTCGTCGACGACCACGAGGTGGTGCGCCGCGGCGTGGCCGAGGTCCTCGAGGACGACCCCGGGCTCGCGGTGGTCGGCGAGGCGGGGAGCGTCGCGGAGGCCCTGGCCCGCTGCCCGGCGGTCCGGCCCGACGTCGTCCTCGTGGACATGCGGCTGCCCGACGGCGACGGCGCCGAGCTGATCCGCCGGCTGGCGGAGCGGCTGCCGGGCGTCCGCTGCCTGGTGCTGTCCAGCTACGCCGACGAGGCGGCGGTCGCCGCGGCGGCGTCGGCGGGGGCGGCCGGCTACGTCGTCAAGCAGGTGCGCGGCGCGGACCTGGTCTCGGCGGTGCACACGGTCGCGGGCGGGGGCACGCTGGGCGGCTGGCCGGGGCGGCGGCCGGCGGCCGGGCCGGACGGGGACCGGCGGCTGGCCGCGCTCACCGAGCAGGAGCGCACCGTGCTCATGCTCATCGGGGAGGGGCTGACCAACCGGCAGATCGGCGAGCGGATGGGCCTGGCCGAGAAGACGGTGAAGAACTACACCAGCCACCTGCTGGCCAAGCTGGGGCTGGAGCGGCGGACCCAGGCCGCGATCCTGGCCACCGAACTGCGCGGCCGCCGGTCCTCCTGACCGGGGGCCGGGCGCTCAGGACCGCTGCGCCCGCCCCGGCACCGTCCAGCTCACCTCGGTGCCGGCCGGGCCCCCGGTCGCGGTCAGCCGCCCGCCGCGGCGCTCGGCCCGCTCGGCCAGGTTGGCCAGCCCGCTGCGGCGAGTGACCTCGGGCAGCCCGCGGCCGTCATCGGTGACCCGGACGGTCACCGGCGCGCCCGGCCCGTCCTCCCCGACCTCAACCGACACCTCGACCCGGCTGGCGCCCGCGTGCCGGACCACGTTGGTCACGAGCTCCCGCACCACCGCGAGCAGGTCGGTGGCCAGGCCCGCGGGCAGGCCGTCGAGGTCCCCGCGCAGTCGCAGCCCCGGCTGCACGGGGGAACCCTCGGTGGCCTGCCGCACGGCGTCGGCCACCCCCGCGGCCAGGCCCTCGGGGACGACGTCGTCGTGGAGGCCGAAGATCGCCGAGCGGATCTGCGCCAGCGTCCCGTCCAGCTCGTCGACGCTGCGCCCGATGCGGCGGGCGGCGTAGGGGTCGACGTCCTCCAGCGTCCGGCCGATGCGGTCGAGCGTCAGCGCCGTCGCGTAGATCCGCTGGACGACGTGGTCGTGCAGGTCGCGGGCGATCCGGTCGCGGTCGGCCTGCACCTGCAGCCGGCGCTCGCGCCGCTGGCTGCGCGCCAGCTCCAGTGCCAGCCCCGCCTGACCGGCGAACGCGGACAGCGCCTCGAGGACCTCGGCGTCGAACGGCTCGCGGTCGGCGCGGCGCAGGCAGACCAGGGTCCCCAGGGCCGGGCCGAGCGGGGCGATGACCGCGGAGCGGGCGCCGCGGACGAGCTCGACGGCGACCTCGGCGTGCCGGCCCAGCACGGGGTCCGCCGCGACGTCCTCCACCAGCTCCCCCAGCCCGGTGCGGTGCACCCGGCCGACGTGGGTGTCCTCCAGCGGGACCCGCACCCCGTCGAGCTCGCCGGCCATGTAGCCGGCCGAGGCCACGATGGTCAGCGCCTCGGGGTCGCCCTCCTGCGCGATGAGCAGCGCCCCGGCCTCGGCGTCGCTCAGCGCGACGGCCCGTTCGGCCACCGTCAGCAGCACCTCGGCCGGGTCCTCCCCCGAGAGCAGCTCGGTCGCCACCTCGGTACCGGCCTGCACCCACGCCCGGCGGCGCTCGGCGGCCTCGGCCAGCCGCGCGTTCTCGATCGCCAGGCCCGCGGCGGCGGCCAGCGCCAGCACCGCCTCCTCGTCGGCCTCGGTGAACGGGCCGCCGGTGCGCTTCTGGGTCAGGTAGAGGTGGCCGAAGACGGCGTCGCGGACGCACACCGGCACCCCGAGGAAGGACTGCATCGGCGGGTGGCCGGCCGGGAAGCCGACGGAGGCGGGGTGGGACCCGAGGTCGTCGAGGCGCAGCGGCGCGGGGTGCTCGACCAGCAGGCCGAGGATGCCGGCGCCGGCCGGCAGGCGGTCGATGCCGCCGCGGGTCTCCTCGTCCATGCCGACGATGACGAACCGGTCCAGCCGCCGCCCGTCGCGGGTGAGGACGCCGAGCGCGCCGTAGCGGGCGTCGGCGTGCGCGACCGCCGCCTCGACGATGGCGTGCAGCGTGGCCTCGAGGTGCTCCCCGGCCGCGGCCGCCCGCACGCCGGCGGCGAGCGCCGGCGGTGCGCCCTCCGGGCCGGGCGGGGTCACGGCCCGTCCGGAGGGTCCCTGGTGTGCGCCGGGCTGGTCGCCCGCCGGGGGAGTCACGCCACGGGGCTCACGCACCGTGGGCGATGCGGCGGGCGGGTGAGCGCGGCGTGACCTGCCGCAGGAGGGCTCGTCCGGATCCGTTCACCAGCACCAGGTCGCCACCGCGGCCGGCCCCGACCAGGGCCTCGAGCAGCGGCCGCTCCAGGGTGGCGATGCGGACGCGGCCGGTCACGCCGGTCTCGCCGATGGCGCGGACGACCTGCGCCTCGATCCGCTCGAGGGCCACGGCGCGTTCGTGCTCCGCGGCCGCGCGCTGTCCGTTCAGCGCCCTCTCGCCGCCGTCGACGACGTCGACGGCGAGCACGGTCCCCTCGCGCCGGGCCGCCTCGCGCAGCGCCCACACCAGGGCGCCGTAGCCGGAGGCCGAGCCGTCGACGTGGACGACGAGCGAGGGGGCGGGACGGCGGGAGAGCTGGGGGACGAGGCGGACGGGCTCGACGGGCGGAACGGACCGGTCCCCGGGCGGAACTGGAGCGGTCGAATCTGCCATGTAGTGATCCTCGCGACACGCGGCGCATCCGGACAGGGACCAAGGACCCGGTCAGCGCCCGCGGACCCCCGTGACGACCGCGGTGCCGTCCTCCCCGGGGCCGTGGACGTCGGCCCGCAACCCGGCGGCGGCGAGCACCGCGGCGAGCACGGGTGCCTGGTCCTCCCCGGCCTCGGCCAGCAGGACCCCGCCCGGGGCGAGCCAGTCCGGGGCGCCCGCGGTCACGCGGCGGTGCACGTCGAGGCCGTCCGCGCCCCCGTCGAGCGCCGTCCGCGGCTCGTGCAGGCGGGCCTCGGGCGGCAGCAGGGGCAGCGCCGCGGTGGGCACGTAGGGCGCGTTGACCACCAGGACGTCGACCCGTGCGCGCAGCCGCTCCGGCAGCGCACCGAACAGGTCCCCGCCGTGCACGTGCCCGCCCACCGGCGCGAGGTTGCGCCGGGCGTGGTGCAGCGCTGCGGGGTCGACGTCGGCGGCGTGCAGCTCGGCCAGCTCGACGGCGGTGGCCAGCGCGAGGCCGACCGCGCCGCAGCCGCAGCACAGGTCCACCGCGACCGGCGCCCGCCCGTGCCGGTCCCGGGCCGCCCGCGCCGCCTGCACCGCCCGCGCGACCAGGGCCGCGGTGCGCCGGCGCGGCACGAAGACGCCGGGGCCGACGGAGACCCGCAGGCCGCAGAACTCGACCTCGCCGAGCACGTGCTCCAGCGGCTCCCCGGCCACCCGCCGTCCGGCGAGGGCGTCGAGCTGCTCGGGCGTGGCCGCGGCGGCGGTGAGCAGGCGCGCCTCGTCCTCGGCGAAGACGCACCCGGCGGCGCGCAGCCGGGCGACGAGGTCGTCGGAGGCCGCGGGGGAGGGCTCCGGGCTCACCCCCGGCCTCCGCGGGACGGGTCCACGGGCAGACCCTGGCACGGCCGCCGGTCCGCTGCCGTGCCGGGCGGTCAGCGCGGGGACGCGGCCGGGACGTCCTCCTCGGCGGCGCGCGGCACCGGGGCGGCCCGCAGGGCGGCGCCCGGGGAGTCCGGCCGGCGGCGCTCGGCGCCGGGGGCCGCCTCCTCGTGCGCCGCGGCGGGCAGGGGGCGGCCGAGGTGGTAGCCCTGCCCGTACCCGACGCCGAGCCCGCGGAGCGCGGCCAGCTCGTCGGCGGTCTCGATGCCCTCGGCCACGAGGTCCAGGCCGAGCGTCTGGCCCAGCTGGACGATCGCGCCGATGACGGCGTGGTCCTCCGGGCTGGTGGCCACGCCGTCGACGAAGGACTTGTCGATCTTGAGGACGTCGATGGGGAACCGGCGCAGGTAGCCCAGGGACGAGTAGCCGGTGCCGAAGTCGTCGAGGGCCAGCCGGACGCCGAGGTCCTTGACCTCCTCCAGCTTGCCGGTGGTGGCGGCGGCGTCCTGCACGAGCAGCGACTCGGTGATCTCGAGGGTCAGCCGCCGCGGGTCCAGGCCGGAGCGGTCCAGCGCCTCGGCGACGTCGCCGACGAGGCTGGGGTGCTGGAACTGGCGCACCGACACGTTGACGCTCATCCGCGGGCCGCTGCCGTCCGGGCGCTGCCACGCGGCGGCCTGGCGGGTGGCCTCCCGGAGCACCCAGCGGCCGATCGGGACGATCAGGCCGCTGTCCTCGGCCAGCGCGATGAACCGCGCCGGCGGCACCAGCCCGTGCGTGGGGTGCTGCCAGCGCACCAGGGCCTCGTAGCCGCTGGTCGTGGCCGACGCCAGGTCGACGATCGGCTGGTAGTGGAGGACGAGCTCCTGCCGGTCCAGCGCCTGGTAGAGGTCGGCGAGCAGGCGCTCGCGCTCGAGGTGGGCGGCGTGGTGGCTGGGCTGGAAGGTCTCGTAGCGCCCCTTCCCGCTGGACTTGGCCACGTACATGGCGATGTCCGCCGCGCGCAGCAGGCCCAGGCCGCTGGCGGCGCAGGTGGCCGAGGTGGCGATGCCCATGCTCACGCTGGCGCGGACGGCGCGGTCGGCGACGTGGACCGGCTGGGCGAGGGCGGCCAGCACCCGCTCGGCGACCTGGGGCGCCAGCTCGCCGCTGCGCGCGCCGCTCATCAGCACGGCGAACTCGTCGCCGGCCAGGCGGGCGAGCGTGTCCTCGGGGCGCAGGCAGCCGCCGACCCGCTGGGCGACCACCCGCAGCAGGGCGTCGCCGCCGTCGTGGCCGAGGTTGTCGTTGACGGTCTTGAGGTTGTCCAGGTCCAGGAACAGCACCGCCGCGGGGGTGCCGGTGGCCCGCTCGCGCGCCTCCGCGGCGCGCAGGCGCTCCATGAACAGCGCCCGGTTGGGCAGGCCGGTCAGGGGGTCGTGGAAGGCCTGCACGCGCAGCTGGTCCTCGAGCTCCTTGCGGTCGCTGGTGTCGCGCGTGGTGAGCACGATGCCGCTGACGGCGGGGTCGTCGAGCAGGTTGCGGGCGGCGGTGTCGGTCCAGCGCCAGGAGCCGTTGCGGTGCCGCATGCGGGCGGCCGGCCAGGTCGCCGGCGGCTCCCCGGTGACCACGCGGGCGAGGTGCTCGCGGAAGACCTGCACGTCCTCGGGGTGCACCAGGTCGTGGACGTCGGTGCCGATCAGCGTCCCCGGCGGGTAGCCGAGGACCCAGCCCACCGACGGCGTCTGGTACGTGACGGTGCCCGCGGGATCGACGACGGTGATGACGTCCGAGGCGTTGCGGACCAGCGACCGGAAGTGCTCCCCCGCCTCGAGGGCGTCGAGGAGGCTGTTGAAGGCGCGGGCGGTCTCGCCGAGCTGGTCGTCGGAGTCCACGGTGATCCGCTGCGACGTCGAGTGCGACCAGTCCCCGGTCCGGCTGGCGTGCGAGATGGTCTGCGCCACCGAGTGCAGGTGGGTGCTGAGGACGGCCAGCCGCCCGCCGACCAGGCACCGGCACAGCGCGTAGCTCAGCCCGCCGACCAGGAAGCCGGCACCGAGGCAGGCCGCCCGGAACACCGGGCGGTCGGCGTACTGGGCCGGGACCCCGAGGCCCGTGGCGAAGGGCGGGAACACCAGCCCGACCCCGATGCCGAGGCCGACCATCCACACCGCGAGGTCCCAGAACACCCGTGAGGTGAGACGGAAGCCCCGTGGCCGTCGCCGGTCGCCGTCGACCCGGAGCTGCAAGGCACGCATGGCCAGGACGTCGTCACCGTGCCCGGGCGCTTGAGGCCGGTGACCGGAGATCACCCTCAGGGGGGTGCGCAGGCAGGAGGCGCGGCGCCGGACTCGATTCCGGCCGAACCGTGCCGATGGGGATCCCATGCGACTGGTTCCCGACACCTCCCCGGGCCGGCTCGTCGGCGAGGACGTCCGCGTCCCGACGGCCGGCGGGGGGCTCACCCGCTACGTCGACCTCGACGCCGCGGCCACCAGCTCGTCGTCGGCCCGGGTGGCCCGCGCGGTGCAGGAGTTCCTGCCCCGCTACTCGAGCGTGCACCGCGGCGCCGGCGCGAAGTCCCGGTACACCAGCGCCCGCTACGAGGCCGCCCGCGAGACCGTGCTCTCCTTCGTCGGGGCGGACCCCGCCACGCACGAGGCCGTCTTCGTCCGCAACACCACCGAGGCGCTCAACACGCTGGCGTTCCGGCTCGCGCTCGAGCCGGACGACGTGGTGCTCACCACCGCGGTCGAGCACCACGCCAACCTCCTGCCGTGGCGGCGCGCCGCGCGGCTGCGGGTGGTCGAGGTCGGCGCCGGGGGGACCTTCACGGCCGAGGACGTCGTCGCCGCGCTCGACCAGCGCCCGACCCCGCGCGTCCTGGCCCTCACCGGCGCCTCCAACGTCACCGGCTGGCTGCCCGACCTGGCCGCGATCACCGCCGCCGCCCGGGAGCGCGGCGTGTTCGTGGTGGTGGACGCCGCCCAGCTGGCGCCGCACCGGCCGATCGACGTGACCGCCCTCGGCGTCGACGCCCTCGCCCTGTCGGGGCACAAGGCGTACGCGCCCTTCGGCGCCGGCGCGCTCGTCGCCCCGCGGAGCCTGCTCGGCCGCGGCGAGCCGCTGCTGGTCGGCGGCGGCGCGGTCCGGGCGGTCTCCTTCGACGACGTCGTCTGGGCCGGTGCCCCCGACCGGGACGAGGCCGGCTCGCCGAACGTCGTCGGCGCGATCGCGCTGGCCGCCGCGGCCGAGGAGCTGGCCGAGGACTGGCCCGGCCTGCTCGCCCACGAGCGCGCCCTGACCGCCGCGCTGGACGCCGAGCTCGCGACGGTCCCGGGGCTGCGCCGCCTCGGCCCGGCGACGGGGGACCGGCTGCCGGTGGCGGCCTTCCTGCTCGACGGCCTCCCGCACGGTCTGGTGGCCACCCGGCTGTCCGCGGAGTTCGGCATCGGCGTGCGCAGCGGCTGCTTCTGCGCCCACCCGTACATGGCCCGCCTGCTGGAGCTGAGCGAGGAGGAGGTCCGCGCCTTCCACGACGCGGCCCGGGCCGGCGAGGTCCAGCTGCCCGGCGCCGTGCGCGCCAGCGCCAACCGCGGGACGACCCTGGACGACGTCGCGGCGCTCGGGGCCGCGCTGCGCACCGTGGCGGCGACGCCGGAGGAGAGCGCCCGCTACCGCGTCGACGAGCGGGGCGAGTACCTGCCCGGCGACGCGCGGACGCCGGTCCTGCTGGGGGCCTGACCGTCTGCCACGTGCGGCGGCTGCCCGCGCGGCGGACGCCGGTCGTCCGCTGCCGCCCGTGGCGGCGCCGGGGGGCTCAGACGCGGTCCAGCAGCGAGCGCAGCGGCGGCGGGACCGCCGCGGGCTCCAGCCGCTCGACGAGGGCACGCGCGTAGCGGGCCTTGCGCCCGCTGGTGGTGCCGAGGAAGCGGCGCAGCTGCGCCGCGGCCGGCCGCCCGCGCTGCGCCGGCTGCCGCCGGAAGGTGGTCAGCGCGTGGGCCTCGCGGTGCTCGGCGACGGCCGCCTCGACCCCGGCCGTCCCCACCGCCCGGATCAGCTCGTCCTCGAGGTCGGCGACGCAGGCGAAGAACCCCGCCGTCGCCGGGTCGGGCACCCCGAGCGCCCGGCGGACGACGTCCCGCTCGGCGAGGTCGTAGAGGCCGGCCACGCGGACGCCGGGACCGGTCGCGGCGAGGTGGCGGCGCACGCCGTGCGCGCCGCCCATCGCGACGACGTCCACGCCCTCGACGGCCAGGTCCCGGCCCAGGCACCGCGCGGCGGCCAGCACGGCCTCGCGGTCACTGACCCCCTCGACGAGCACCACGGTGCGGAGGGCGGGCGGGAGCGGCACGGGCGGACGGTCCCACGCGAGGGGCGGGGAGGCCACCGGGTTGCCGGGCGGAGCGGCGGAGAGCGGGTGACGGGAATCGAACCCGCACTGTCAGCTTGGGAAGCTGATGTTCTGCCATTGAACTACACCCGCGAGGGCCTGACGGCCGGACGCCAGCGTAGCAAGGACGGCCGGATCGGTCGGCAGGCCGGGGTCAGCCGGCGGGGCGGGGGCTGCGGATGGTCACCGTGGTCCCCTCCGGGCCCGGCACCGCGGCGATGTCGGCGAACGCGCTCATGAGCATCGACCCGCGGCCGCGGTCCATGCTCGACGTCCGCTCCTTCCACTGCCCGTGGTCGCGCACCGCGATCTCCACCGCGCCGTCGCCGACGGCCACCCGGACGTCCACGTACGGCTCGCGCGGGTCCTGCGCGTGCTCCACCGCGTTGGTGGCGGCCTCGCAGGCGGCCAGCACGAGGTCGTAGACGCGGTCCTCGTCCAGGCCGGCGTCGGTGAGCAGGGCCCGCAGCCGGCGGCGCAGCAGCGGGATCGCCGCCGCGCTGGAGGGGAACCGCCAGGCCGTCGTCGTCGCGCCCGGGAGGTGCGCCGGGGCGGGCGCCGCGGGGACGGCCGGGACGACGTCGGCGGCGCGGGGACGCGGCGGCGCGGGAGCGCGGACGGCCGGGGCGGACGGCGACGGCGCGGCCGGGGGCGCCGGCTCCCGCCGTCCCCGCGCGCGCTCGAGGACCGCGCGCAGCCGGCCGAGCAGCTCCGCGGACTCGAAGGGCTTGGGCAGGTAGTCGTCGACGCCGGCGTCGAAGCCCTCGACGGCGGCCTCCTGCCCGGCCCGCGCGGTGAGCATGACCACCGGGACGGCGCGCGTCCCCGGGTCGGCCCGCAGCGCGCGCAGCAGCCCGAACCCGTCCAGTCGCGGCATCATCACGTCGGTCAGGACGACGTCCGGGAGCACCCGGGCGACGTCGTGCAGGGCCGCCTCGCCGTCGGTCGCCGTCCGCACCGTCCACGACGGCGACAGCAGCCGGGTGAGGTAGGCGCGCATGTCGGCGTTGTCGTCGACCACGAGCACGGTGCCCAGCGGGTCGGAGGACGGCGCGGGCCGGCGCGGGTCGTCGTCCCACGGGGTGAGCGCGGCCGCGCGGACCGCGGGCGCCGACGCGGGCGGCGGGGTGTCGGTGTCGGGCTCGCTGAAGGGCAGTCGCACGGTGAAGGTGCTCCCGGTGCCGGGCTCGCTCTCCGCCGACACGGTGCCGCCGTGCAGCGCGACCAGTTCGCGGACCATCGCCAGGCCCAGACCGGTGCCCTCCCGGCTGCGCGCGGGGGAGCCGGCCACCCGGTGGAACCGCTCGAACAGCGCCGGCAGCTCGGCGGCGGGGATGCCCACGCCGGTGTCGGCCACCCGCAGGACCACCGCGTCGTCCTCGGCGCGCAGCGAGACGGTGATGCCGCCGACGAAGGTGTACTTGACCGCGTTGGCGACCAGGTTGAGGACGACCTTCTCCCACATGCCCGGGTCCACCGCGGCGGGGCGGGGCAGCGGCGGGCAGTCGACGTCGAGGGTCAGGCCGGCCCGCTCGGCCGCGGCGCGCAGCACGCCGGCCAGCTCGGTCGTGCAGGCGGCGAGGTCGGTGGCCACCCGCACCGCCGCGGTGCGCCCGGCCTCGATGCTGACGAACTCGAGCAGGTCGTCGACCAGGCGCTTGAGCCGCTGGCCGTTGCGCAGGGCGAGGGCGAGCTGCTCGCGCACCGGCTCCGGCAGCTCCCCGCCGGACGCGGCGAGCGCGTCGGCGATCGGGGCCAGCAGCAGGGTCAGCGGGGTGCGCAGCTCGTGGCTGACGTCGGAGAAGAACGTCGTCTTGGCCCGGTCCAGCTCGGCCAGGGCCTCCGCGCGGGCGCGCTCGGCGGCGTAGGCCCGCGCGTCGGTGACCGCGCCGGCGACCTGCGCGGCCAGCAGCTGGTGGAAGGTGCGGTGCTCCTCGTCCAGCGCCCGGTTGGGGCTGACGCCGACCAGCAGCGCGCCCACCGTCTCGCGGCCCGCCCCGCCCGACAGCGGCAGCGCGACCGCCCGCTCCACCTCGTCGCCGAACGGGCCGCCGGGCACCTGCAGGGCGGCGACGTCGACGGCGCCGAGCTCGGCCGCCGCGCCCACCGTGGCCGGCAGCGCCGCGGCGTCGACGCCCGCGGTGGCCACCCGGTGCAGCCGGCCCCCGTCGTCGGCCAGGTAGACCGCGGCGAGCGGCACGTCGAGCGGGTCGGCCTCCAGCGCCCCGCACACCCGGACGGCGAGGTCGCGCTCGTCCTCGCGCCGGCCCGCCGCGGTGGCCACCCCGTGCAGCAGCCGCTGCCGCCGCTCGGCCACCACCTGGCGGGTCACCTCGGTGCACACCGCGTGCATCCCGGCCACCTCGCCGTCGTCCCCGAACGCGGGGGCGTGCGAGACGGTGAAGTAGGTCTCCTCGCGGTAGCCGGCGCGCTCGAGCAGCAGCAGGAGCTGGGGGATCCACGAGGCCTCGCGGGTGGCCATGGCCCGCTCGACCGGCTCCTGCAGGGCGGCCCAGCCCTCGGCGAGGGTGATCCGCAGGTCGTCGCCGATGGCGCCGGGGTGCTTCGCGCCGATGAGCGTGGCGTAGGCGTCGTTGTAGAACTGCGTGTACTCCGGACCCCAGGTCAGGATCATGGGGAACCGCGAGGCCAGCACGGTGCGGACGGCGTAGCGCAGGCTCGCCGGCCACGTCTCCACCGGCCCGAGCGGCGTCGTCGACCAGTCGAAGGCGGCCATCAGCCGCCCGTTCTCGCTGCCGCCGGCGAAGACGTCCTCGGTGCCGGGACCCGGCGCGACGTCGCGGACCCGACCGCCCACGACGGGTTCGGCAGCCACGCACACCTCCCGGCACAGCCGTGCGGACGCGGGCGGGACCGCCGCCACCGCGTCAGGACCTCGGGAGCCGAGCTGCTCCCCGCTGCTCGCACGGTACATCCGTGACCTGGGACCCCACCGGCGGTGGCGGGGTCAGCGCCGCATCTCGGCCAGGAACCCGGTGGCCTCCGAGCGCAGCCGCTCCGCCATCTGCGACAGGCCGGTGACGTCGGTGTCCGCGGTGCCCAGCGACGCCGAGCCGTCGACCGCCGCGGCGATCCCGTCGACCAGGCCGTTCATGTCGGTGACCGTGGTGCCGACCGAGCCGATGACGGCGGTGACGTCGTCGCAGGCCGCGCGGATCGCCTCGACCTGCGCGGTCACCCGCTCGGTGGCCTGCGCGGTCTGGTCGGCGAGGTCCTTGACCTCGGAGGCGACGACGGCGAAGCCCTTGCCCGCCTCCCCGGCGCGGGCGGCCTCGATGGTGGCGTTGAGCGCCAGCAGGCGGGTCTGCGCGGCCACCGACTCGATGAGCGCGATGACCTCGCGGATCTCGGCCGAGGTGCGGGTCAGGGAGGCGAGTGTGCCGGTCGCGTTGCCCACCTCGGCCGACGCCGCCGACGCCGCGCTGGTCAGCCCGGCGGCGGACGCGCTCATCTCCGTGGCCGCCGTCGCGACCTGCTCGCTCATCGCCAGCACCACCGACTCGAACGCGTCGGCCAGCCGCAGCCGCGAGGTCTGCGCCTCGGTGACCCGCCCGGCGGTCTCGCGCATGGCGTCGCGGGCGGTGTTGATGTCGGTGGCCGCGTGCCGGTAGGCGCCGTGCAGCCCGGTGCGCAGCACGCTGCGGTGGAAGCGGCCCTCGGCGGCGGCGGCCAGCGCCGCCCGGGACTCGCGCACGAACGCGTCGCTGACGTCGAGCGCGCGGTTGACGCCGTGCCGCAGCGCGACCAGCTCCGGCACGGCGTCCGAGCCGTCGACCGGCACCGCCCGGGCCTCCAGGTCGCCGCGCGCGGCCGCCTCGCAGGTCTCGGTCAGCCGCCGCACGAACGCGCGGTGGACCTCGAGCTCCGCGGCGTCGGAACGGGTGCGGGAGCGGGCCATCTCAGTCCTCCTCCTGGGCGACGACCGACCACACGAAGTCCTCGTAGGACGCCGCGTGCTCGGCGATCAGCCGGTCGAACAGCTCGGACGACGCCGCGACGGCCGCGCGGGCGTTCGGGTGGCGCCGCTCCTCGGCCAGGAGGCGCTCGTAGATCGGGCGGACGCGGTCCACCGCCCGGCGGGAGGGCCGGCGGCGGTTGGAGTGGTAGCCCACGACCGACCCGTCGGCGCCGTAGGACGGCGTCACGTGTGCCAGCACCCAGTAGTGCGCGCCGTCGGCGGCCAGGTTGTTGATGTAGGCGAACAGCTCCTGGCGGGCGGCGAGGGTGTCCCACAGCAGCTTGAACACCGCGCGCGGCATCGCGGGGTGCCGGATGAGGTTGTGCGGCTGCCCGATGACCTCGTCGAGGGAGTAGGCGCCCACCCGCAGGAACACGTCGTTGGCGTACGTGATCACCCCGCGCGGGTCGGTCTTGGAGACGATGAGCTCCTCGGCCGCGAAGGTCCGCTCCTCACCCGTCGGCCGCACGGCGAGGCGGCCGGCGCGCGGGGCGGTCCGGGGGTGGGTGTCCAGCACGCGGTGTCCTCCTGCGTCCGGTGGGTCGTCCCGGCAGGTATCGGCAGGATCCGTCCGGACGCGACCCGAGAGGGGCGCTCCGGGACCTTGGTCCTGCGGGAAGCGGAGGGCGCGCCCGGCGGCCTCCCTAGACTCCGCGCCATGCTGCTGTCCGACCGCGACATCCGCGCCGCGATCGCCGAGGGGCGTCTCGGCATCGAGCCGCACGACGCGGGGCTGGTGCAGCCCTCGAGCATCGACGTCCGGCTCGACCGCTACTTCCGGGTGTTCAACAACGCCCGCTACACCCACATCGACCCCGCCCAGCAGCAGGACGACCTGACCACCCTGGTCGAGCCCGACGGCGACGAGCCGTTCGTCCTGCACCCCGGCGAGTTCGTCCTCGGCTCCACCCTCGAGGTCGTCACCATCCCCGACGACCTCGCCGCCCGGCTGGAGGGCAAGAGCTCGCTCGGGCGCCTGGGCCTGCTCACCCACTCGACGGCGGGCTTCGTCGACCCCGGCTTCTCCGGCCACATCACGCTGGAGCTGTCCAACGTGGCCAACCTGCCGATCACGCTGTGGCCGGGCATGAAGATCGGGCAGCTGTGCCTGTTCCGGCTCACCGGCCCGGCCGAGCACCCGTACGGCTCGGCGGTGTACGGCTCCCGCTACCAGGACCAGCGCGGGCCGACGCCGTCGCGCTCGTTCCGCAACTTCACCCGCGCGGAGACCCGGCGGCCGCAGGGCTGACCGCCGCGGGCGACCAGCCGGGCACCTCGTCGTCGACGAACCGGTCCCGGGTGACCAGCCACCCGGTGACCGTGAGCCCGACGGTGGCGACGGCGACGAGCACGAACATGCCGGTGTAGCCGCCGGTCGCGCCGCGCAGCACGCCGACCAGCAGCGGCCCGGCGCCGGCCAGCACGTAGCCCCAGCCCTGGGTGACCGTGGACAGCGCGGCCGTCGTCTCCGGCGTCCGGGCGCGCAGCCCGATCAGCGCCAGCACCATGCTGAAGGTGCCCATGCCGACGGCCAGCACGCTCATCCACAGCCACGGCAGCGTGCGCGGGGCCAGCCACAGCCCGCCCCAGCCGACGACGTAGCAGGCCATGAAGCCCAGCAGCAGCGGCCGCTGCCACCGCTGGCGGACGGTGAGCGACGGGGTGACCGCGTTGACCGGGATGACGACGACCGAGTTGATCCCCAGCAGCAGCCCGGCGGTGGCCGCGCTCAGGCCGGAGTCGCGCAGGTACTGCGCCGACCAGCCCATGACGACGTAGGCCTGCGTCGCCTGCAGGCCGAAGAAGGCGGCCAGGGTGAGCGCCAGCGGGCTGCGCGCGAGCGGCGCCATGCGCACCGCCCGGTGGGTGCCCCGGCCCGCGCCGGGCGAGCGCGGGGCGAGGAACCACGGCACGGCGGCGACCAGCGCCAGCAGCGCCCACACGCCGATCGCCCACCGCCAGCCACCCGGGCCGACGGCGGCGGCGATCGGCGCGGTGGAGATCGCCGCGACGGCGCCGCCGATGGCCATGGACGCGCTGTAGGCGCCCACCAGCAGGCCGGTGCGCTCGGGGAACCAGCGCTTGACCAGGCCGGGCAGCAGCACGTTGCCGAGCGCGCCGCCGACCATCGCCAGCACGGTGCCGGCGACGAACAGCGGGAACGAGTCGACGACCGCCCGCAGCACCAGCCCGGCGGCCATGGTGAGCAGCGCGCCGGCCAGCACGTGGGCGTCCCGGAACCGCGCGGCCAGCGGCGGCCCGGCGAAGCCGATCGCGGCGAAGCACAGCACCGGCAGCGTCGTCACCACACCGGCCGCGGCGCTGGAGACGCCCAGCCCGCGCTCGAGCTCCTCGAGCACCGGGCCGACGGTGGTCACCGCCGTCCGCAGGTTCGCGGCGGTCAGCACGATGGCGACCCCGACGAGCGCGAGACCGCGCCGTCGCTCGCCGGCCGTCGGGATCGGGGGAGCGTCGTCGGCCGTGCGGGTCACCCGTCGATGGTCCCCCGCGCGCCGGCCCGACCCCGAGGCGGGTGCACAGGCCAACCGTTCAGGTGCGCAGGCCCGTGCGCGGCGTCGCCTCGAAGCGCGGCAGCACCTGGGGGACCCGCCGCCACAGCACCCGTTGCAGGAGCAGGGTGGTCACGGCGGCCAGCAGGATGCCGGCGAGGTTGATCCCCAGCTGCAGGGCCGCGCGCCAGAACTCGGCGCCGCCGCCCAGGGCCAGCGACACGGCCATGTCCGCGGCGGCGGGGACCGTCGTCACGGAGATGAAGACGCCGACCAGTGCCCCGCTCTTCGCCGACGTCAGGGACAGCACGCCGGCGATCCCGGCCAGCACCGCCACCACCACCGACCAGTGGTCCGGCGCCGTGATGAACCCGGTCTGCGGGCGGTCCGTGGCGAGCACCTCGGGGCCGATCCAGCCCAGCCCGCGGGCGGCGAGCGCGGCCAGCGCGGTGACGGCGATCGCCAGGGCGAAGCCGACGACCAGCGCGCGGACCGCCGCCCGGGCGACCCCGCGCCGGCGGGCCACCAGCGCGACGGCCAGCCCCGCCAGCGGGCCGAACTCCGGGCCGAGCACCATCGCGCCGATCACCAGGATCGCCGAGTCGTTGACGATCCCGATGCCCGCCAGCAGCGTCGCGATGGTCAGGAACGACAGGTACGCGACCGACAGCGACGAGTCCGCCGCCGTCGTCCGCACCACCTGCTCCCAGACGACGGCGTCCGAGCCGTCGCCCGGCGCGGCCTCCTCCGCCCGCTCGGCGACGGCGGAGACCGCGGTGTCCACGGCCTCGATCGCGATGCCGCCGTCACGGTCGACGTGCAGGTCGCGCAGGGCCCCGACGAGGGCGTCGGCGGACTCGCGGGCGACGTCGGCGAGGACCAGGTCGCCGGGCGGCTCGACCGAGGCGCCCGGCAGCACGGCCAGGTGCGCGGTCCCTGGGCAGCGGACGAGCAGGTCGCGGACGGCGCCGGTCCGGTCGGGCGGGACGGTCACCCGCAACTGCAGCAGCACCGGGGGTTCCTACCTCACGCCCCCGCCGCGTGGGTCCCCCTGCGGCAGTGATCCGCCACGGGAGGTCGGGACGCGCTGTCCGCCGGCGGTCGCGCCGTCCGCGGGCGGTGGTCCGGCGGCTCCCCGCCGCTAACGTCGCCGCCCGCGACGGGGAGCGGCCGAGCTCGGGGAGGCGCCGTGGACGGTTCCGGGAGGATGCGGGCGGCCCGGTTCGAGGGCCCCGGGAAGCCGCTGGCGGTGCAGGACGTCCCCGTGCCCCGGCCGGCTGCCGGCGAGGTGCTGGTCCGGGTCGCCGCGACCGGTCTGTGCGGCTCCGACGTGCACGTCGCGGTGGAGGGGATCACGCCGACGGCGTTCCGCCCCATCACGCTCGGCCACGAGATCGCCGGCACCGTCGCCGCGGCCGGGAAGGCGGTGACCGGCTGGGACGAGGGCCGGCGGGTGTGCGTCTTCCCGGTCCTGTTCGACGGGACGTGCGCCTCCTGCCTGGCCGGGCACAGCGAGATCTGCGTCGCCCGCCGGATCGTCGGGATCCACGCCGACGGCGGGCTGGCCGAGTACGTCGCCGTGCCGGCGACGAACCTCGCGGCCGTCCCCGACGGGGTGCCCCTGGAGCAGGCGGCGATCTGCACCGATGCCGTCATGACCCCCTTCCACGCGCTGACCGAGGTGGCCCGCGTGGCGCCGGGGGAGTCGGTCGCGGTGATCGGCGTCGGCGGGCTCGGGCTCCACGCCGTGCAGATCGCCCGGATCGCCGGCGCGTCGCCCGTGATCGCCGTCGACACCCGGCGGACACAGCTCGAGCGGGCGCGCCAGAGCGGTGCCGACGTCGTCGTCGACGCGCGCGCGGAGCCCGTCGTCGACGCCGTGCTCGCCGCCACCGGCGGGGCGGGGGTCGACGTCGCCGCGGAGTTCGTCGGCGCGCAGGCCACCATCGGCCAGGCGGTGGAGTGCCTGCGGATCGGCGGACGGGCGGTGGTCGCGGGGCTGGGCGCCGACCCCATCACGGTGCTGCCGCCCACCGTCTTCGTCCGCCGGCAGCTCCAGCTGCTGGGCTCCTACGGCGGGACCCTGGCGACGCTGCAGCGCGTGCTGCAGCTCCTGGCCACCGGCCGGCTCGACCTCAGCGGCTCGATCACCCACACCTTCGCCCTCGCGGACGCCGACGAGGCGCTCCGGACCCTGCACGAGCGGTCCGGTGACCCGCAGCGGGTCGTGGTCACCCCGCACTGACCGGTGAGACGACGGACGCCGCCGGCTGACGGGCCCCTGCAGGGCCCCACCGCGAGCGTGCGAGTGGTGGGGGGCAGGGGGTCCTTCCGTCGCCGACGGCGTCCGTCGGGGTGGTGCGGGACCGGGCGGTCAGGCCTGGCCGTGGCCGGTGGCGGCCGAGCCGGTGCCCGCGACGTCGTCGTCGGCGGTGCCGACCTCGGCGCCGTGCTCGGTGCCCGGGGCGCCGACCGGAGCCATCGAGCGCAGCAGGATCTGGCTGACGTCGAGGACCTCGACGTGCTCGGCGGCCTCGCCGTTCTGCTTCTTCGCCGTCAGGGCGTCCGACAGCATCGTGATGCAGAACGGGCACGCGGTGGAGATGACGTCCGGGTCGAGGCCGAGGGCCTCCTCGGTGCGCTCCACGTTGATCCGCTTGCCGATCTTCTCCTCCATCCACATGCGCGCGCCGCCGGCGCCGCAGCAGAAGCCGCGGTCCTTGCAGCGGTGCATCTCCTGGGTGGAGAGGCCCTGCACGCTGTCGAGGATCTCCCGCGGCGGCGTGTAGACCTTGTTGTGCCGGCCGAGGAAGCACGGGTCGTGGTAGGTGACCTTGCGGTCGACCGGGGTCACCGGGGTGAGCCGGCCCTCCTCCACCAGCTGGTTGAGCAGCTGCGTGTGGTGGACGACCTCGTACTCGCCGCCGACCTGCGGGTACTCCCGGCCGAGCGAGTTGAAGCAGTGCGGGCAGGTCGTGACGATCTTGCGGGTGCCCGGCACCCGGCCCTCGAAGACGCCGTTGAGGGTCTCGACGTTCTCCTGGGCCATCATCTGGAAGACGAACTCGTTGCCCATGCGGCGGGCCGGGTCGCCCGAGCAGGTCTCCCCGGAGCCCAGGACGGCGAACTCGACGCCGGCGGTGTGCAGCAGCTCCGCGACGGCCTTGGTGACCTTCTTGGCGCGGTCGTCGATGGCGCCGGCGCAGCCGACCCAGAACAGGTACTCGACGTCGTAGGGCAGCGGGCCGTCGGCCATGCGGACCTCGAAGTCGACCTCCTTGATCCAGTCCTCGCGGGTGCTCGGGCTGACGCCCCAGGGGTTGCCGCGGTTCTCGAGGTTGCGCAGCATCAGGCCGGCCTCGGACGGGAAGTTCGACTCGATGAGCACCTGGTAGCGGCGCATGTCGTCGATGTGGTCGATGTGCTCGATGTCCACCGGGCACTGCTCGACGCAGGCGCCGCAGTTGGTGCAGCTCCACAGGACGTCGGGGTCGATGACCCCGCCCTCCTCGAGGGTGCCGACCAGCGGGCGGTGCGCCTGCGCGTCGTTGGTGCCCTCGATGCGGGCGTAGCCGGAGGCCCAGACCTGCTCGTCGCTGGGCTTCAGGATGTCGTAGTCGGGCGCGGTCTCCGACGCGGTCTTCTCACCGAGCAGGTACGGGGCCTTGGCGTACAGGTGGTCCCGCAGGTCCATGATCACCATCTTGGGGGACAGCGGCTTGCCCGTGTTCCAGGCAGGGCACTGGCTCTGGCACCGCCCGCACTCGGTGCAGGTGGTGAAGTCGAGCATCCCCTTCCAGGTGAAGTCCTCGATCTTGCCGCGACCGAAGACGTCGTCCTCGCCCGGGTCCTCGAAGTCGATCGGCTTGCCGTTCGAGGTCATGGGCTGCAGCGGGCCGAGGGCCGGGGCGCCGCTGGTGCCCTCGCGCTTGAAGTAGATGTTGAAGAAGGCGCTGAACCGGTGCCAGGCCACGCCCATGTTGAGGATCCGGCTGATGACCACCAGCCAGGTCAGCGAGACGACGATCTTCACGAAGGCGACGGTGCTGAGCAGGTCGGGGCTGTCGGGCAGCACGGTGGCCAGCAGGCCCGAGAACGGGTGCGACCAGGCCGGCGCGTCGGTGAGGTCCGAGGAGATCTTCAGCGCGCGGATCAGCAGGATGCAGATGCCGACGGTGAGGACGACGGCCTCGACGAAGTAGCCGCGGCCCTCGTTGGAGCCGGCGAAGCGGCTGGTGCGGCCCTGCCGGCGCGGGTGGTCCTTCTGGCGCCGGTAGATCAGGTACAGGATCCCGACGATGGTGCCGGTGCCGATGACGTCGGCGAAGAGGTTCCACAGGCTCCACTCGCCGATGAGCGGCAGGTGGAAGGCCGGGTTCCAGACCTCGCCGAAGGCCTCCACCAGCGTGAGGAACAGGCCGTAGAAGCCGACGAAGACGAACCAGTGGGCGGCGCCGATGGCCGACCACTTGAGCATCCGGGTGTGGCCGAGCGACTCGACCACGAGCGTCTTCAGCCGCGGGCCGACCGGCCCGTTCCGGGTCGAGTCCGGCTGGCCGGTGCGGATGATCCGCACCATGGCGCGGACGGCCCGGTAGGCGAGGACGACCGAGACGATGAGGAACAGCACGCTGATCGTGCCGAACACGATCTGCAGGGGGCCCGTCATGATTCCCTCTCCCCACGCCACGCGGCGTCGGTTGACTCCGTCCGCACCGGACGACGAGAAGGGTCCCGCCGCCGTCTCCGGCCCTGGGGACCGGGGGCGGATCACGCGCGGGCGGCGGTGCCCACGCAGCCCAGCACGATAGCCGGGGTGCGCTCAGGTTACTCGGCAGTAACCAGAGGCGCGGAGCCCCGATCCGGGGCGGCCCGACGGTGCTCCCCGCCCACCGTTCGGCGTCCTGACGTGCGGTTTCGTCACGCGTCGGTGTCGCTGGAACACGACAAGGGCGTGTTTCCAGGAGGACTCCGGTCGCGCCGGGCGTGACCGGGCTCACGCCGCCCGGTCACGCCGCGGTCACCGCGTCCCGGGCGACGCATGATCAGGCCGCCTGATCATGTCGCGTCCTGGTGCAGCGCCGACGGTGAGTCAGGACGCGTCATGGTGAGCCAGGACGGTGTCGCGACGTCGTCCACAGGTTCCGCGGGGGCCGCGGCGCAGCCGCCGCAACCGCGAAGACTGCCGACGTGCACCCGGAACTCGCCCGCCTCGCGGCCGCCCGGCTCGGCGTCTTCACCGCGCAAGAGGCCGTGCGCCTCGGCTACCGACCCGACGAGATCCGCTCCGAGCTGAGCGCCGGCCACTGGCGCCGGCTGCGGCGAGGCGTCTACGTCCGCGCCCGAGACCTCGCCGCCGCCGAGGCGGACGGCCGGCTCCGGCACCTCCTCGACTGCGTCGCCGTCCTGCTCGCCCTGGATCCCGGTCCGGTCCTCAGTCACACCTCCGCCGCCCGGGTGCACCGCCTCGTGCTCCCCGAGGACGTCGACGGGGCCGTGCGGCTGACCGACCCGGGTCAGTGGCGACGCGGTCGGGGTTACGTCGTCGCCCGGGCTTCGCTCTCGGACGGTGATCTCGGACGACTCGCCGGCTTCGGCGTGACCGCGCCGGCGCGGACGCTCGTCGACTGCGCCCGGGAGTGGGACCTCGTGGACTCGGTGGTGGCGATGGACGCCGCGCTGCACGGCCGGCTCGTCGGACGCGAGGACCTGCGCGCTGCCGTCCTCCGTGCCGTGCACTGGATCGGCATCGGTGACGCGGCGCGTGCTCTCGGGCTCGCGGACGGCCGGGCGGAGTCCCCGCTCGAGTCCCGCGGTCGGCTCGCGTTGATCGAGGCCGGACTGCCCCGTCCGGAGCTGCAGGTCGAGGTGCACGGTCCGCGGGGCTTCGTCGCGCGGGTCGACGCCTGGTACGACGACGCCGGCGTCGCCATCGAGTTCGACGGGCGGGTGAAGTACCTCGACCCCGTCGACGGCCGGCATCCCGGGGAGGTGCTCTGGCGGGAGAAGCGGCGCGAGGACCTCCTGCGCGCGCTGGGCATCCGGGTCGTGCGTCTGGCGTACGAGGACCTCGTGCCCGGACGGCGGCGCGAGCTCGAGGCCCGGGTGGGTGGGCTCCTGGCGGCCCCGCTGGTCGGGGTGCGCCGGTATCGCGTCGTCCGCACCGTGGAGCCCGCCCAGGGGACGGGGCCGGTCGCGGCGTCATCGACCTAGCTCGCCGTCGTGCGTCCTGGCTCACCGCCGACGCTGAGTCAGGACGCAGCACGATCAGGCCGCCTGATCCTGCGCAGCGCGACGTCGGCCACCCCCTCGGGAACACGGCCGGGAGGTCTGCCGTTAGGGTGGGCAGGAAAGTTGAGCGGACCCCGCGCAAGGCAGGTGGTCCCTCGACCGACCCCACGACACCCAGCACCACCCGAGCACACGGAAGAGGAGCCAGCTCCATGGCACGAGCGGTCGGCATCGACCTCGGCACCACCAACTCCGTCGTCACCGTCCTGGAGGGCGGCGAGCCGACGGTCATCGCCAACAGCGAGGGCTCGCGCACCACGCCCTCGGTCGTCGCGTTCGCCAAGAACGGCGAGGTCCTGGTGGGCCAGTCGGCCAAGAACCAGGCGGTCACCAACGTCGACCGCACCATCCGGTCGGTCAAGCGCCACATGGGCACCAACTGGCAGACCGGCGAGATCGACGGCAAGAAGTACACGCCGCAGGAGATCAGCGCCCGCATCCTGCAGAAGCTCAAGCGGGACGCCGAGACCTACCTGGGCGAGCCGGTGACCGACGCCGTCATCACCGTCCCCGCCTACTTCGAGGACGCGCAGCGGCAGGCCACCAAGGAGGCCGGTGAGATCGCGGGCCTCAACGTCCTGCGCATCGTCAACGAGCCGACCGCGGCCGCGCTGGCCTACGGCCTGGACAAGGGCGAGACCGAGCAGACGATCCTCGTCTTCGACCTCGGTGGCGGCACGTTCGACGTCTCGCTGCTCGAGATCGGCGAGGGCGTCATCGAGGTGAAGGCCACCGCCGGTGACAACCACCTCGGCGGTGACGACTGGGACGAGCGGATCGTCAAGCACCTGGTGCAGACGTTCAACGCCCAGAACGGCATCGACCTGTCCAAGGACAAGCTGGCCATGCAGCGCCTCCGCGAGGCCGCCGAGAAGGCCAAGATCGAGCTGTCCGGCGCGCAGTCGACCAACGTCAACCTGCCCTACATCACCGCCGGCGCCGAGGGCCCGCTGCACCTCGACGTCACGATGACCCGCGCCGAGTTCCAGCGGCTCACCCAGGACCTGCTCGACCGCACCCGCGCGCCGTTCAACCAGGCGATCCGCGACGCCGGCGTCTCGGTCAGCGAGATCGACCACGTCGTCCTGGTGGGTGGCTCGACCCGCATGCCGGCCGTCACCGAGCTGGTCCGCGAGCTGACCGGCGGCAAGGAGCCCAACAAGGGCGTCAACCCGGACGAGGTCGTCGCCATCGGCGCCGCGCTGCAGGCCGGCGTCCTCAAGGGCGAGGTCAAGGACGTCCTGCTGCTCGACGTCACCCCGCTGTCCCTCGGCATCGAGACCAAGGGCGGGATCATGACCAAGCTGATCGAGCGCAACACCACGATCCCGACCAAGCGCTCCGAGATCTTCACGACGGCCGACGACAACCAGCCGTCCGTGCAGATCCAGGTCTTCCAGGGCGAGCGCGAGATGGCGATGTACAACAAGAAGCTCGGCATGTTCGAGCTGACCGGTCTGCCGCCGGCGCCCCGCGGCGTCCCGCAGATCGAGGTCGCCTTCGACATCGACGCCAACGGCATCGTGCACGTGTCCGCGAAGGACCTGGGCACGGGCAAGGAGCAGTCGATGACCATCACCGGCGGCTCGGCCCTCCCCAAGGAGGACATCGAGCGGATGATGCGCGACGCCGAGGCCCACGCCGAGGAGGACAAGCGCCGCCGCGAGGAGGCCGAGACCCGCAACCTCGCCGAGTCGCTGCAGTACCAGACCGAGAAGTTCCTGGCGGAGAACGGCGAGCGCATCCCGGCCGACAAGAAGGAGGAGCTCGGCGAGGCCCTGACCGAGCTGCGCTCCGCCCTCGGCGGCTCGGACATCGCCGCGATCAAGTCGGCGCAGGAGAAGGTCGCCCGCGTCTCGCAGGAGGTCGGCGGCGCGCTGTACGCCCAGCAGGCCCAGGCGGGTGACGGGGCCAGCGCCGGTGCCGGTGCCGGTGCCGCCGGTGCCTCCGGGGACGGGTTCGGCGCGTCGGCCCCGTCCGGCGACGACGACGTCGTCGACGCCGAGATCGTCGACGAGGACACCGACCGCCGATGAGCCAGGGGGACGAGCAGCCGCGGGTCGTGATCCGGGACAAGCGGCGGATCGACCCCGTCAGCGGTGAGGTGCGGACGCCGGCCGGCGAGCAGCCGGCCGGCGTCCCGCCCCGCCCGGCTCCGGCACAGACACCGGCCCACCCATCGCCAGGGGAGCAGATGACCGAGAACCAGACCGCCGTCCCGGAGGCCCCGGCCGCGCCGGTCGGCGACAGCGCCGCGGACGGCGACCTGTCGCGCCAGCTGGCCGAGCGCACCGAGGACCTGCAGCGGGTCACCGCCGAGTACGCCAACTACCGGCGGCGGGTCGACCGGGACCGGCAGCTCGTCGTCGACCAGGCAGCCGAGCGGTTCGCCGCCCAGCTGTTCCCGATCGTCGACGACATCGAGCGGGCCCGGGACCACGGTGACCTGACCGGCGCCTTCAAGGTGGTCGCCGACCGCGTGCTCGGGCTGCTCGACGGTCTGGGCGTGGAGGCCTTCGGTGTCGCGGGCGACCCGTTCGACCCGGCGCTGCACGAGGCCGTCCTGCACGACACGTCCGACCAGGTCACCGTGCCGACCGCGACGACGGTCCTGCGGCAGGGTTTCCGCCGGGGCGAGCGCGTGCTGCGCACGGCCATGGTGTCCGTGACCGAGCCGGCGGGCGGCGCGGCCGCCCCCGAGCAGGAGGCGGCCGGCGGCGGCGTGCCGGGGGAGACCCCGGCCGCCGGCTGACCGGTCGCCACCAGACGCAGAGAGGAGGCGTCCGATGAGCACCCGGGACTTCATCGAGAAGGACTACTACGCCGCGCTGGGCGTCTCCCAGGGCGCCGACGCCGCGGAGATCAAGAAGGCCTACCGCAAGCTCGCCCGCGACCTGCACCCGGACAAGAACCCGGGCAACACGCAGGCCGAGGCGCGCTTCAAGGAGGTCTCCGAGGCCTACGACGTGCTGTCCGACCCCAAGCGGCGGGCCGAGTACGACGACGCCCGCCGGCTGTTCGGCGCCGGCGGCGCCGGGGCGCGCGCCGGGTTCCCCGGGGGCTTCCCCGGCGGGGGCGGCGGCGGTCAGCCGTTCGACCTGGGCGACCTCTTCGGCGGCGCCGGGGGCGCCGGGACGCGCGGCGGGGGCGGCGGGCTCGGCGACCTGTTCGGCAACCTCTTCGGCGGTGGCGCGCCGGGCTCGGCCCGGGCCCGCTCCCAGGCGGCGTCCGGGCCGGCCCGCGGGCAGGACGTCGAGACCGAGGCGACCCTCTCGTTCGAGGAGGCCGTCCTCGGCGTCACCGTGCCGCTGCGGATGCAGAGCCCGGGCACCTGCCCGACGTGCGCCGGCAGCGGCGCCCGCCCGGGCACCGCGCCGCACACCTGCGAGGTGTGCGGCGGCGCCGGGGTCACCAGCCGCAGCCAGGGCGCGTTCGCCTTCTCCGAGCCGTGCCGCAACTGCCGCGGCACCGGCCAGGTGGTCGACGACCCGTGCCCGACCTGCCAGGGCGACGGCGTCACCACCCAGACCCGCACGATCACCGTGCGGATCCCGGCCGGCGTCAAGGACGGGCAGCGGATCCGGCTGGCTGGCAAGGGCGCGCCCGGACGACGCGGGGGACCCGCCGGCGACCTGTTCGTGGTCGTGCACGTCAGCGAGCACGAACTGTTCGGCCGCAAGGGCGACGACGTCACCATCACCGTGCCGGTCACCTTCCCGGAGGCGGTCCTCGGCACGACGCTGACCGTGCCGACCCTGGACGGCAACGTCACGCTCAAGGTGCCCGCCGGCACGGCGAGCGGCCGCACGCTGCGGGTCCGGGGGCGGGGCGTGCCCGGCCGCGGCCGCACCGGCGACCTGCTGGTGACCGTCGAGGTCGCCGTCCCGCAGCGGCTCTCGGCCGAGGCCGAGCGGGCGGTGAAGACCCTCGACGCCGAACTGGGTGACCCGCGCCCGCAGATCACCGCGGCCACCCAGCGCAACGCCGACCGCGGGAGCACCCGGTGAGCGCCGCGGGGACCGAGGGCCGCGACCGCGCCGACGCGAGCCGCGCCGTCGCCGACGACGCACCGGTCTTCGTCATCTCCGTGGCCGCGCAGCTGGCCGGCATGCACGCCCAGACGCTGCGCCAGTACGACCGGCTCGGCTTGGTCACCCCGGGCCGCACGGCGGGCGGCGGGCGGCGCTACAGCCCGCGCGACGTCGCGCTGCTGCGCGAGGTCCAGCGGCTGTCCCAGGAGGACGGCGTCAACCTGGCCGGCATCAAGCGGATCATCGACCTGGAGTCCCAGGTCGAGGCGCTGCAGCAGCGGGTGCACGAGCTGGTCGCCGAGCTCGAGGAGTCCGAGCACCGGCGGATCGCCGCGGAGACGGCGATGCGCAGCGGCTACGGCCGCGACCTGGTCGGCACCGACCTCGTGCCGGTGCGGCGGCAGAGCACGGCCGCCCTGGTCGTCTGGCGCCCGAGGGAGCCGCAGCGGTGAGCGGGAACCCCGGCGGCGCCGTCGTCGTCCAGGGAGACGTGACCAGCACGCGCCAGGAGCAGCACGAGTCCTTCGTGCGGCTGGAGCGCGAGATCGGCCTGCTGCTGCGCCGGTCGCGGGCCATCTCGGCCCGGCTCGCCCGCGAGCTGCACCCCGACCTCGACGGCGCGGCCTACGGCCTGCTCGCGCTGCTGGCCGACGCCGGCCCGCTGCGCGCCAGCGACCTGGTCGCCCGGCTCGGCCTGGACAAGAGCACGGTCAGCCGCCAGGTGGCCTCCCTGGTCGCGCTCGGCATGGTCGACCGCGAGCCCGACCCCGCCGACGGGCGGGCGCAGGTGCTCACCCCGTCGCCCGAGGGCGCGGTCCGGCTCGCCCGCATCCGCGACGCCCGCCGGGAGCGCTGGGAGGCCGACCTGTCCGGCTGGCCGGCCGAGGACGTCGCCCAGCTCGGCGAGCTGCTGGCCCGGTTCAACCGGCTCGGCGAGGCCCGCGAGGCGGGGGACGCCGCGGCCACCGCGACCTGACCCGCCCTCCCGCTCCACCTCCGACGGCGCCCGGACCCCTGCGGTCCGGGCGCCGTCGTCGTGTGCGGGGAACACGCCGGGCAGGTGAGCGGTTGTAGACAGCAACCAACCGGATGTATGGTTGTGGTCTGCAATCACCTTGTCCACGAGGACGCCATGCCCATCACCTCCCGGACGCGCGAGCGGCTCACCGCCGGCATCGCGCGCCTCGTCCGGGCCGGCCGGCACGTGTCCGGCCGGGCCGCGGACTCCGTCTACGGGGAGCTGCCCTCCTTCGGCTGGGCGCTGCTCGTCCCGCTCGAGCGCGACGGCGAGCAGCGCTGCAGCGCGCTGGCCGTGCAGGCCGGCGTCGACGTCTCGGTCGCCAGCCGTCAGGTCGCCGCCCTCGAGCGGGCCGGCCTCGTCGAGCGCAGGCCCGACCCGAACGACGGCCGCGCCAGCCTCCTCCGGGTCTCCGCCGCCGGCGTCGCCGCCCTGGCCCAGACCCGCGCGCTGCGCTCGGAGTGGGCCACCCGGGCCCTGGCCGGCTGGGACGAGGCCGACGCCCACCGGCTCACCGAACTGCTGGAGCGGCTGGCCGACGACCTCGACCGCGCCGCGCCACCGGCCGCGGTCCGCGCCTCCTCCGCCGGCTCCCCGCACGCCGTCGGGGCCGCCTCGTGACCACCACCCGCCCGTCCGGGCCGCCGTCCACACCCGGTCCCGCACCGACCGATCCCGCACCGACCAGGAGCACCGTGACCACCACCCGCGAGCCCGCCGTCGCCGCCCCGGCGGCGGAGGCGCCCGCCGAGCAGCAGGGCCGCATGACGCACCGGCAGATCCTCGAGGCCCTCTCGGGGATGTTGCTGGCGATGTTCGTGGCGTTCCTGTCCTCGACCGTCGTCTCCAACGCCCTGCCCACGATCCTCACCGACCTGCGGGGCAGCCAGAGCCAGTACACCTGGGTCGTCACCGCGACCCTGCTCGCCTCGACGGCGTCCACGCCGATCTGGGGCAAGCTCGCCGACCTGTTCAGCAAGAAGCTGCTGATCCAGATCTCCATCGTGGTCTTCATCGTCGGCTCGATGCTCGCAGGCCTGTCTCAGTCGGTGGGCACGCTCATCGGCTGGCGCGTGCTCCAGGGCCTGGGCCTCGGCGGCCTGCAGGCGCTGGTGCAGATCGCGATGGCCGCGATGATCAGCCCCCGCGAGCGCGGCCGGTACTCCGGCCTGCTCGGCGCGGTCATGGCCGTGGCCACCGTCGGCGGCCCGCTGCTCGGCGGCCTGCTGGTCGACACCAGCTGGCTCGGCTGGCGCTGGTGCTTCTACGTCGGCGTGCCCTTCGCCGCCGTGGCGCTGGTGCTGCTGCAGCGCACGCTGCACCTGCCGGTGACCAGGCGCCGGGTCCGCATCGACTACCTCGGCGCCGCGTTCCTCACCGCCGGCGTCTCCGGGCTGCTCATCTGGGTCACCCTCGCCGGGGACCGGTTCGCGTGGGCCTCGGTCGAGACGGCGCTGTTCCTCGTCGGCAGCGCACTGGCGATCGTCGCGTTCGTGGTGACCGAGCTGCGCGCGGCCGAGCCGATCGTCCCGCTGCGGCTGTTCCGCGACCGGACGACGACCCTCGCCATCCTGGCCAGCGTCGCGATCGGTGTGGCGATGTTCGGGTCGACCGTCTTCCTCGGCCAGTACCTGCAGATCTCCCGCGGCTACTCGCCGACGGCGGCCGGCCTGCTGACGATCCCCATGGTCGGTGGCCTGCTGCTCTCCTCCACGGTCTCGGGCATCCTCATCACCCGCCACGGCCGGTGGAAGCGGTTCCTGGTGGCCGGGTCGCTGCTCGTCGTCGCCGGGTTCGGGCTGCTGGCGACCATCGACCACGAGACGGACATGGTGCTGCTCGGCGTCTTCCTGTTCGTCCTCGGCGTCGGCATCGGCATGACCATGCAGAACCTGGTCCTCGCCGTGCAGAACACCGTGGCCGCGAGCGACCTCGGCGCGGCGTCGTCGGCGGTGGCCTTCTTCCGCAGCCTCGGCGGCACCATCGGCGTCTCGGTGCTCGGCGCGGTGCTCAGCAACCGGGTGACCGACCTGATCACCGCCGGCCTGCCGCCGGAGGCGGCCGCGGCCGACAGTGGCTCGGGCAGCGTCGGCCTGGCGAGCCTCGCGGACGCGCCGCCGGCCATCCAGGAGCTCATCCGGGTCTCCTACGGCGACGCGACCGGCCGGATCTTCCTCGTCTCCGCGGTCATCGCGGTGGTCGCCGTCGCGGCCATCCTGCTCATCCGCGAGGTGGCCCTGCGCACCGAGAGCGGCGAGGAGCGGCTGGCCCGCGAGTCCCGCCCCGCGCTCGCCGACGACGGGGCGGTCGGCACCGCCCGCTGAGAGGACGGACGACGGCCCGCTCCCCGGCCGGGGGAGCGGGCCGTCGTCCGTGTGCGGTCAGGACTCCAGCTGGGCGTCCAGCGTGATGTCGACAGCGGCCAGCGCCTTGCTGACCGGGCAGCCGACCTTCGCCGCCTGCGCGGCCTTCTCGAACCCGTCGGCGTCGAGGCCGTCGACCTCGGCGCGCACGGTCAGCGTGATCCCGGTGATCGTGGCGCCGTCCTGGAGGCCGAGCGTGACGTCGGCCGTGACCTCGAGCGACTGCGGCGTGCCGCCGGCCTTCGCGATCTCGTTCGACAGGGCCATCGAGAAGCAGGCGGAGTGGGCCGCGGCGACGAGCTCCTCGGGGCTGGTGGAGCCACCGGCCTCGTCGGAGGTGCGCTTCGGCCAGCTCACGTCGAAGGTGCCGAGCTTCGAGCTGGACAGCTCGACCTGGCCGGATCCGTCCTGGAGGGTGCCGTTCCAGGCGGTGCGGGCGGAGCGGGTGGGCATCGGGCTGCCTTCCGGTGGGAGGGCGCGACGGCGTCGTCTCGCCGGCGCGGGACCCCGCCGCCCTACCCCGGTGGGTTGGGGGCAACCCACCGGCGCGGGTCACACCCCGCGCGGCGCCTCGGTGACCCGCTGGGTCAGCACGTTGAGCGTCTGCTTGAGGTCGGAGAAGGACTCCACGTCCAGGTCGAGCGCGCAGATCATGTCCTGCGAGATGGCGAAGGCCCTGTCGCGCAGTGCCCGGCCGGCGTCCGTGAGGGCGATGGCCACCGACCGCTCGTCCTCGACCCGGCGGTGGCGCGTGACCAGCCCGGCCGCGGTGAGCCGCTTGAGCAGCGGGGACAGGGTGCCGCTGTCGAGCGCCAGGCGGGCGCCGAGCTGGCCGACGGTCTGGTGGTCCTCTTCCCAGAGCAGCATCATGACCAGGTACTGCGGATAGGTGAGCCCGAGCTCCTCGAGCATCGGGCGGTACCGCGCGGTCATCGCGCGGGAGGCCGCGTACAGCGCGAAGCACAGCTGGTCGTCGAGCGCCACGCTCGGGGCGGGGAGGTGCGGGTCCCCGTGCGTCGTCGTCATGCCCAGAGTGTAGGGACAACCTGGTCGCGTGGCATGCAGTTGTGTCGGGTGTCAACCCCTCCGGTGCACCAGTCGGGCCACCTCCTGCACCATGACGCAAGTTGAGCGGAACAGACTCAACCCCCGGTCCGTTGGACCGGTCGACAGCGACCCCCGCCGGGGACCCCCGGCGCGCCCACGAGAGGACCGACCGCACCGACCATGGAGAGCAAGCTGACCACCCGTTCGCAGGAGGCGTTCGCGGCCGCCCAGCGGCTGGCGGTCGACCGCGGGCAGGCCGCGCTCGAGCCCCTGCACCTGCTCGTCTCGCTCCTGCAGCAGACCGACGGCATCGCCGCCCCGTTGCTGACCGCGGTCGGCGCCGACCCGGCCGACGTCCGGGCCAAGGCCGAGGCCGCCCTGCGCCGCATGCCCAGCGTCCGCGGCGCCACCGTCGCCGCGCCGTCGCCGTCGCGCGAGCTGCTGCGGGTGGTCAACGCCGCCGGCGAGCAGGCCAGCGCGCTGGGCGACGAGTACGTCTCCACCGAGCACCTGCTGGTCGGCCTGGCCGGCTCCGAGGGCGAGGCCGGCACCGTGCTCACCAGCGCCGGTGCCACCCGCGACGCGCTGCTGGCCGCCTTCCGCACGGTGCGCGGCAACCGCAAGGTCACCACGGCCGACCCCGAGAGCACCTTCCAGGCGCTGGAGAAGTACGCCGTCGACCTCACCGAGCGCGCCCGCGAGGGGAAGATCGACCCGGTCATCGGCCGGGACACCGAGATCCGCCGCGTCGTGCAGGTGCTCTCCCGCCGCACCAAGAACAACCCGGTCCTCATCGGCGAGCCCGGCGTCGGCAAGACGGCGATCGTCGAGGGCCTGGCCCAGCGGATCGTCGCCGGCGACGTCCCCGAGAGCCTCAAGGGCAAGCGGCTGATGGCGCTGGACCTGGCGAGCATGGTCGCCGGCGCGAAGTACCGCGGCGAGTTCGAGGAGCGGCTCAAGGCCGTCCTGCAGGAGATCGCCGAGTCCGAGGGGCAGGTCGTCACCTTCATCGACGAGCTGCACACCATCGTCGGCGCCGGGGCGACCGGCGACTCGGCCATGGACGCCGGCAACATGATCAAGCCGATGCTCGCCCGCGGCGAGCTGCGCATGGTCGGCGCGACCACGCTCGACGAGTACCGCGAGCACATCGAGAAGGACCCGGCGCTGGAGCGCCGTTTCCAGCAGGTCTTCGTCGGCGAGCCCTCGGTCGAGGACACGATCGGCATCCTGCGCGGGCTCAAGGAGCGCTACGAGGTGCACCACGGCGTCCGGATCACCGACGCCGCGATCGTCGCCGCCGCCACGCTGTCGGACCGGTACGTCACGGCCCGCTTCCTCCCCGACAAGGCGATCGACCTGGTCGACGAGGCGGCCAGCCGGCTGCGCATGGAGATCGACAGCCGCCCGGTCGAGGTCGACGAGGTCGAGCGCGCCGTGCGCCGGATGGAGATCGAGGAGATGGCGCTGGCCAAGGAGGACGACCCGTCGTCCCTCGACCGGCTGGCCGCACTGCGCGCCGACCTGGCCGACCGGCGTCAGGAGCTCGCCGAGCTGACCGCGCGCTGGCAGCAGGACAAGAGCGCGATCGTCCGGATCCAGCAGCACAAGGAGGAGCTGGAGCGGCTGCGCACGGAGTCCGAGCGCGCCGAGCGCGACGGCGACCTCGCGCGCGTCGCCGAGCTCCGCTACGGCCGGATGCCGCAGCTGGAGAAGGCGCTCGCCGCGGCCGAGGACGAGGTCGCCGCCCAGGCCTCCATGCTCAAGGAGGAGGTCGGCCCCGACGACATCGCCGAGGTCGTGCAGGCCTGGACCGGCATCCCCGCCGGCCGGCTGCTCGAGGGCGAGACGGCGAAGCTGCTGCGGATGGAGGACGAGCTCGGCAAGCGGGTCGTCGGCCAGCCCGACGCCGTCCGCGCCGTCTCCGACGCCGTGCGCCGCGCGCGGTCGGGCATCTCCGACCCCGACCGGCCCACCGGCTCGTTCCTCTTCCTCGGCCCCACCGGCGTCGGCAAGACCGAGCTGGCCAAGGCGCTGGCGGAGTTCCTGTTCGACGACGAGCGGGCGATGGTCCGCATCGACATGAGCGAGTACTCCGAGAAGCACTCGGTGGCCCGGCTGGTCGGTGCCCCTCCGGGCTACGTCGGCTACGAGGCCGGCGGCCAGCTCACCGAGGCGGTCCGGCGGCGGCCCTACACCGTCGTGCTGCTCGACGAGGTGGAGAAGGCCCACCCCGACGTCTTCGACGTGCTGCTGCAGGTCCTCGACGACGGCCGGCTCACCGACGGCCAGGGGCGGACGGTGGACTTCCGCAACACCATCCTGATCCTGACGTCGAACCTCGGCTCGCAGATGATCGCCGACCAGTCGCTGCCGGAGGAGGCGCGGCGGTCCGCGGTCATGGACGTCGTCCGGTCGCACTTCAAGCCGGAGTTCCTCAACCGCCTCGACGACGTCGTGGTGTTCCGGGCGCTGGGCAGCGAGGAGCTGGCCGGGATCGTCGAGATCCAGGTGGGTGTGCTCGCCCGCCGGCTGGCCGCCCGCCGGCTGACGCTGACCGTCACCGAGGCCGCCCGCGAGTGGCTGGCGCTCAACGGGTTCGACCCGGTCTACGGCGCCCGGCCGCTGCGCCGGCTGGTGCAGTCCGCGATCGGCGACCCGCTGGCCCGCGCGCTGCTGGCCGGGGAGATCCGCGACGGCGACGAGGTCGTCGTCGACGCGCCGGACGACCTGGCCGAGGAGGGCCTCACCGTCCGCCGCGGCTGACGCAGGACCCTGGAACGGCCTCCCTGCAGCAGGGCCGTGTCAGCACCTCACCGGGCCCGCCGTCCCCTCGGGGCGGCGGGCCCGTCGTGTCCCCGGGGCGGGACGCCTCGGGGGCCGCACACGGTACGGGCACGATGGCGGCGGGGACGCCGAGGGAAGAGAGGGACCACGTGACCGAGGAACGCGGAGGACGACTCCCGGGCTACGGGAACGCGCCGTCGGCGCCCGGTGCCGAGCCCGCGCCGCCGGCCGAGCGGCCCGTGGCGGTGCGGGTGGGGATCGGCGCGTTCATGGCCGCGCTGATCCTCGGCCTGGTGTCCTCCGTGGTCACGCTGGCCGACGTCGACGGGGTCGTCGCGCAGGTGCAGGCCGCGTCGGGGGCGGACGTCCCCGAGTCGACGGCGCGGACCGCGTTCTGGGTCGGCGCGGGCTTCGGGGCGGTGCTGGTGGCCCTGGAGGCGCTGGTCATCCGGTTCGCCTGGACCGGGCGCAACTGGGCCCGGGTGGTGCTCCAGGTCCTCGGTGCGGTCAACGTCCTCGGCGGGCTGTCCGGCCTCACCGGTCCCGGGACGACCGGATCGGGCTTCCTCGGGTCACTGTCGGTGTTCATCACCCTGATCAGCGCGGTGGGGCTCGTCGCGCTCGCCGTGCGGCCGGCCTCCGAGTGGTACCGGGCCGAGGGGCAGCGCCGGCGGATGCGGGCCCGCTGACTCCCGGCCGGGCACCCGGCGCGCCCGAGGGTGGTCGGACGGCGGCGGGTCGATCATCATGCCCCGGGCGATCGCCACGGGAGAGGACGGACATGACCGCAGGACAGGGCCCGCAGGGCTGGGACCGGCCGGGGCAGGACCCCTACGGCCAGGGTCCGTACGGCCAGAACCCCTACGGACAGGGCGTCCACGGGCAGGGCGTCCACGGCGGGGCCCACGGCGGGTACGCGTCCGCGCCCGCGGCGCCCGACGGCTTCGGGGCGCCCGCCCCGGTCGAGCGCCCCGCAGCGGTCCGGCTCGGCATCGGCGCCTGGGTCGCGAGCCTGCTCCTCGGCCTGCTCGGCGCGATCGTCACGTTCGCGCAGTTCGACGAGGTCGTCGACCGGGCGCTGGTCGACGCCGGGCTGGACCCGGCCGAGTACGAGGGCGTCTCCGGCGTCGCGAGCGCCACGGTGGTCACCGTCGGCATCGTCTTCAGCCTCGTCCTGCTCGGCCTGCAGGCGCTGTTCCTCTGGTTCGCCTGGACGGGGCGCAACTGGGCGCGGGTCGTGCTCTGGGTGTTCGGTGGCCTGGCCGTCGTCGGGGGCCTCATCTCGCTGGCCGGGCCGTCCGTCAGCGGGCTGACCACCGTGCTGAACCTGGTGCAGACGCTGCTCGTCGTCGTCGCCGTCGTCGCCCTGGCCCAGAAGCCGGCGAGCGCCTGGTACCGCCACCAGGGCTGGCGGCGGGCCCAGGGGCGCTGATCCGTCGCGCGCGATCTGGTGTCGTTCCCATTTCGTTACCTCCGGTGGTGAACCGCTCGCCCGGCCGGGCCGAACGCCGGACGTGACCACCACCGAGCAGGCCCCCGCGCCCGCCACCGGACCGGACGGGGCCGCACGCCCCGCCGGCCGCGGCCCGCGCCGGCTGCTCGCCGCGCTCGCCGGGCTGTCGGCCGCCGCGGTCGCGCTGGGCGTGGCCGAGCTGGTCGCCGCGCTCGTGGCGCCGGCGTCCTCACCGGTCGTCGCGGTCGGCGACACGGTCATCACCCTGGTCCCCGAGCCGGTCAAGCAGTTCGCCGTCGCGACGTTCGGCGAGGACGACAAGGTCGCCCTCGTCGTCGGCACGCTGGTCGTCGTCGCGCTGTACGCGGTGCTCGTCGGGCTGGTGGCGCTGCGCTCCCGGCGGGCCGGCGTGGCCGGGATCGCGCTGTTCGGCGCCATCGGCGCCCTCGCCGCGGCCACCCGGCCGGCAGGCGGCCCGCTCGACGCGCTGCCCTCCGTCGTGGGCGCGGCGGCCGGCGTCGCCGCCCTCCTCCTGCTCGTGGCCCCGCTGACCGCGCCGGTCGCCGCGGAGCGCCCCGCGGCCGGGAGCCACGGCGCCGGCCTGGACCGCCGCCGCTTCGTCCTCGCCGGCGGCGTCGCCCTGGGCGCGGCCGCGGTCACCGGCGCCGGCGGGCGGCTGCTGCAGCGCCGCTTCGACGTCAGCGGCGCCCGCGGCGACCTCACCCTGCCGACGCCGTCGTCGCCGGCCGCCGCGCTGCCCCCGGGCGCCGACCTCGCCGAGCGGGTCGAGGGGCTGACGCCGCTGTTCACGCCCGGCCGCGACTTCTACCGGGTGGACACCGCGATCACCGTCCCGCAGATCCGCCCCGCCGACTACCGGCTCGAGCTGACCGGGATGTTCGACTCCCCGCGCACGTACACGCTGGCCGACCTGTTCGACCGCGACGACGTCATCGAGCGCGACGTCACGCTCACCTGCGTCTCCAACGAGGTCGGCGGCGGCCTGGCCGGCACCGCGCGCTGGACCGGCATCCCGCTCGGCGCCTTCCTCCGCGAGAACGGCGTCTCCGACCGCTCCGACCAGCTGGTCTGCCGCTCGGCCGACGGCATGACGATCGGCGCGCCCACCCGCTCGGCGCTGCAGGTCGAGGACGCGATGATCGCCTTCGGGATGAACGGCGAGCCGCTGCCGGTCGAGCACGGCTTCCCGGTCCGGATGCTCATCCCCGGGCTGTACGGCTACGTCTCGGCCTGCAAGTGGATGACCTCGATCGAGGCCACCACCTACGACGCCTTCGACGCCTACTGGGTCCAGCGCGACTGGGCGGCCCAGGGCCCGGTCAAGGTGGCCTCCCGGATCGACACCCCGGCCCCGCTGCGCCGGTTCCCCGCCGGGCGGCGCCCGATCGCCGGCGTCGCCTGGGCGCAGACCCGCGGCATCTCCCGCGTCGAGGTCCGGGTGGACGACGGCGAGTGGCTGGAGGCCGAGCTCGCCCCGGCGGTCGACGCCGACCTGTGGCGGCAGTGGCAGCTGCCCTGCGACTTCGCCCCCGGCTCCTACCAGCTCACCGTCCGGGCCACCACGGCCGACGGCGAGGTGCAGACCGAGGAGCGCGCCCGGCCGTTCCCGAACGGGGCCAGCGGCCTGCACTCGATCCGGGTGATCGCGACCTAGCGGCCTCCGCCCCGCGGGGCGGCACCCGGCACACCCCCAGAGCCCGTCTCGGCCACCCGGCCGCAGACGCCTCTCCCGACCCCTCGAACGGGCCGGGGGACCATGGACCGACGACCGAGGAGCACACACCGTGAAGAGCACCCTGACCCGTGGCCTGCTGCTGGCCTCCGCCTCGACCCTCGCGGTCACCCTGAGCGCCTGCGGCTCGGAGGACACCAGCGCGGCCTCCGACAGCTCGCCCTCCGACAGCAGCTCGTCGTCGCCGGCCGAGAGCTCGGACGCGATGGGTAGCAGCAGCCCGATGGCCGAGCCGGCCTCCGACGAGCCCTTCGGCGCCGCCTGCTCCTCGGTCCCGGCCGACGGCGAGGGCAGCTTCGCCGGCATGACCGACGACCCGGTGGCCACCGCGGCCAGCAACAACCCGGTCCTGTCGACGCTGGTGCAGGCGGTCACCCAGGCCAACCTGGTGGACACGCTGAACACCACCGACGACATCACCGTCATCGCGCCGGCCAACCCGGCGTTCGAGGCCATCCCGGCCGACCAGCTGCAGGCCGTGCTGGCCGACCAGGCGATGCTGACCCAGGTCCTGACCCACCACGTCATCCCGGGCCGGCTCTCGCCCGACCAGCTGGCCGGCACGCACACCACCGTGGCCGGCGACGAGGTCACCATCGAGGGCTCGGGCGAGAGCTTCACCGTCGCCCAGACCGTCACCGGCACCCCGGCCTCGGTGATCTGCGGCAACGTGCAGACCGCCAACGCCACCGTCTACATCGTCGACCAGGTCCTGGCGCCCGCCGCCGGCTGACGGAGGACCCCGCTGCCCCCCACGCCTCGCAGGCTCGGCGCGGGCCCCTGCAGCGGGGCCGACCTGACGATCGGTCACCGGCCCGGTTCCCTCACGGGGAGCCGGGCCGGTGCCGTGCGTAGGGTCGCCTCCATGGAGAAGGACCCCGTTCCCCCCCACCCCTCGTCCCTCGGGGCGGGCCCCTGGAACGGGGCCGCCCAGCCCGACCGCGACCGCCTGCTCGAGCTGGTCGTCGACCTCGCCGTCGTCCACGGGCGGGTCACGCTGTCCTCCGGGCGCGAGGCCGACTGGTACATCGACATGCGTCGGCTGACCCTCCACCACGAGGGCGCGCCGCTGGTCGGCCGGGTGATGCGCCAGCTCACCCGCGACCTGCGCTACGACGTCGTCGGCGGTCTCACCCTCGGCGCCGACCCGGTCGCCACGGCCATGCTGCACGCGGCCGCCGGCGGCGAGGGCTTCCTCGACGCGTGCGTGGTCCGCAAGGCCGGCAAGGCGCACGGGCTGCAGCGGCGGATCGAGGGGCCCGACGTCGCGGGGCGGGCGGTGCTCGTCGTCGAGGACGTCTCCACCACCGGCAGCAGCCCGCTGACCGCCGTCGAGGCGCTGCAGGAGGCCGGGGCCGAGGTCATCGCCGTCGCGGTGGTCGTCGACCGCGGCGGGCGGGCCGCCGTCGAGGCCGCCGGCCTGGAGTACCGCGCCGCCTTCGAGCTGTCCGACCTCGGCCTGTCGTAGCCGCGCACTCCCGCGGAGAAGCGCGGGACATCTCCGCGGACGTGCCCGGGATCGGCCGTACGGTGTGGCGGTGACCACACTCGCCACCGCGTGGGTCGACGAGCTGGCCGCCGCACTCGGCCGCGACGGCGTCCTCACCGACCCCGACGTCACCGCCGCCTACGCCCGCGACCAGGCGATGCTGGCCGAGGCCGGCACCCCCGCCGCGGTCGTGTTCCCCCGGTGCACCGACGACGTCGCCGCGGTCATGCGGGTCGCCTCCCGGCACGGCGTCCCGGTCGTCCCGCGCGGCGCGGGCTCGGGGCTGGCCGGCGCGAGCAACGCCGTCGACGGTGCGATCACCATGGTCATGACCCGCATGGACGCCGTCCTGGAGGTCAGCGCCGCCGACCGGCTCGCCGTCGTCCAGCCCGGCGTGGTCAACAAGCAGCTGCGCGACGCCGTCGCCGGCTCCGGCCTGTTCTACCCGCCGGACCCCTCCAGCTACGACTGGTGCACGATCGGCGGCAACCTGTCGCAGAACTCCGGCGGCCTGTGCTGCGTGAAGTACGGCGTTACCACCGACTACGTGCTCGGCCTCGAGGTGGTCCTCGCCGACGGGCGGGTGCTGCGCACCGGGCGCCGCACGGTCAAGGGCGTCGCCGGCTACGACCTCGCCCGGCTGTTCGTGGGCTCGGAGGGCACCCTCGGCGTCATCACCGAGGCCACGCTCGCGCTGCGCCCCGCGCCGCAGCAGCCGGTGACCCTGGTGGCCACCTTCGCCACCACCGCGCAGACCGGGCAGGTGGTCGAGCGGGTGGTCACCTCCGGGCTGGTGCCCAGCCTGCTGGAGGTCATGGACAACACCTGCATCTGCGCCGTCGACGACCTGCTGCACGCCGACCTCGACCGGGGAGCGCACGCCCTGCTCGTCGCGCAGTCCGACGCCGGGGGAGAGGCGGCCCTCGCCGAGATCGAGGCCCTGGCGCGGCTGTGCCGCGAGGCCGGCGCGGAGCTCGTGCACACCACCGCCGACCCCGCCGAGGGCGACCTGCTGCTCGCCGCCCGCCGGATGGCGCTGCCCGCGCTCGAACAGCTGGGCAGCACGCTCATCGACGACGTCGCCGTGCCCCGCTCGCGGATCGCCGAGTTCCTCGACGGCTGCGACGGCATCGCCGTGCGGCGGGGGCTGACCATCGGCGTCGTCGGGCACGCCGGCGACGGCAACATGCACCCGACGGTCTGCTTCGACCCCACCGACCCCGACCAGCGGGCGCGGGCGTTCGCCGCCTTCGACGACATCCTGGAGCTGGGCCTGGCGCTGGGCGGCACGGTCACCGGCGAGCACGGCATCGGCTCGATCAAGGTCGAGTGGCTGGAGCGCGAGATCGGCGAGGTGTCGCTGGACGTGCACCGCCGGATCAAGGACGCCCTCGACCCGGCCGGCCTGCTCAACCCCGGCAAGGTGCTGCGCCGCCGCAGCTGAGACGGGGCCTGTCGGGGGTTCCGCGCCCGGGAGATACTGACCGCCGACCAGCGTCGATCGACAGGAGTGCCCCGATGCCCATCGCGACCCCCGAGGTCTACGCCGACATGATCAGCCGGGCGAAGGAGGGCGGCTTCGCCTACCCGGCCATCAACTGCACCTCGTCGGAGACGATCAACGCGGCCCTCCGCGGGTTCGCCGACGCCGGCAGCGACGGCATCATCCAGTTCTCCACCGGCGGCGCGGAGTTCGGCTCCGGCACCCGGGTCAAGGACATGGTCACCGGCGCCGTCGCGCTGGCCGAGTTCGCGCACGTCGTCGCCGAGAAGTACCCGGTCAACGTCGCGCTGCACACCGACCACTGCCCCAAGGACAAGCTGGACTCCTACGTCCGGCCGCTGATCGCGCTGTCGAAGGACCGGGTCGACGCCGGCCAGGCGCCGCTGTTCCAGTCGCACATGTGGGACGGCTCGGCGATCGACCTGGAGGAGAACCTCCAGATCGCCGAGGAGCTGCTCGAGAAGACCGCGGCGGCCAAGATCGTGCTCGAGCTGGAGATCGGCGTCGTCGGCGGCGAGGAGGACGGCGTCGCCCACGAGATCAACGAGAAGCTCTACACCGCCCCCGGCGACTTCGTGGCCACCGCCAAGGCGCTCGGCCTCGGGGAGCGCGGCGTCTACCTGCTGGCGGCGACCTTCGGCAACGTCCACGGCGTCTACAAGCCGGGCAACGTCAAGCTGCGCCCGGAGGTCCTCAAGCAGGGCCAGGAGGTCGTGTCGCAGGAGTTCGGCCTCGGCGACGGCGGCAAGCCGTTCAACTTCGTCTTCCACGGCGGCTCGGGCTCGCTGCAGTCGGAGATCCGCGAGGCGCTGTCCTACGGCGTCGTGAAGATGAACGTCGACACCGACACCCAGTACGCCTTCACCCGGCCGATCGCCGGGCACATGTTCAGCAACTACGACGGCGTGCTGAAGATCGACGGCGAGGTCGGCAACAAGAAGACCTACGACCCGCGCAGCTACCTCAAGGCCGCCGAGACCGGCATGGCCGCCCGCGTCGTCACCGCGTGCGAGGACCTGCTGTCGGCCGGCCAGTCGCAGGGCGCCTGAGCTGTGACCCACGCGCACCAGAACCTGCTCGGCGAGCCGCCGGCCACGCTGCTGCCCGGCGACCCCGAGGCGGAGGCCGCGCTGGCGGCCGGCACCGACCCCGCCGAGGTCGCCGCCGGCCACCCGCGGGCCAGCGCGGCGTGGGCGGCGCTGGCCGAGGCCGCGCTCGCGGACGGCCGCACCGTCGAGGCCTACGCCTACGCCCGCACCGGCTACCACCGCGGCCTGGACGCGCTGCGGAAGAACGGCTGGCGGGGCCACGGCCCGGTGCCGTGGTCGCACGAGCCCAACCGGGGCTTCCTGCGCTGCGTCACCGTGCTCGCCCGGGCCGCCGAGGCCATCGGCGAGACCGACGAGCAGGAGCGCTGCACCCAGCTGCTGCGCGACTGCGACCCCTCGCTCGCGCCCTGACCCGGTCTCCTTCCCCGGGGCCCGGCCCGGCTCACCCACGGTCACCGTGACGGGTGAGGCCGTCCCGTCACCGCCGCGTTCACCGGGCGGGGCGGCCTCACCGGGAGCACACTCCGTGACCAGCGCGCCGGTGAGGTGCGCCCGTCACCTGGAGGTGGGCCGTGGCCACACTGCTCTGGATCCTCGCCGTCGTCCTCGTGGTCGCCGGCATCTTCGCGATCATCCGAGGGCAGTTGCTGTGGGGGATCGTGCTGATCGTCGTCGGTCTCCTCGTGGGACCCGGCGGGGTGAGCGTCTTCGCCTGACCCGGCCCCGGGCTCGGCGGCTAGCGGTCGCCGAGCTCGGGGTGCAGTTCCTGCAGGCGGGTGGTCAGCGCGGTGAGCTCCTCGCCGCCGGCCATGAGCCGGGTCAGGTCGTCGGCGTCGACGTCGGCGCGGGTGAGGTCCCCGGCCACCTGCCCGCGCGCCAGCAGCAGGAAGCGGTCACCCACCAGGTGCGCGTAGCGCGGGTTGTGGGTGACGACGACGACGGCGAGCCCCTGCGCCCGCGCGCCGAGCACCGCCTGCCCGACCAGCGTGTGCTGGGCGATGGTCATCGGCTCGGTCGGCTCGTCGATCACCAGCGCCCGCGAGCCGTAGTGCACCGCCCGCGCGATCGCCAGGCTCTGCCGCGACCCGGGCAGCAGCGTGTTCACCGGCTGGTCGGGGTCGATGCCGGTGACGCCGATCCGTTCCAGGGCGCGCACGGTGGTCTCCCGGGCGGTGTCGACGTCCAGGCGGCGCAGCGGCCACGGCCGGCGGGTCGGCTCGGCGCCCAGGCACAGGTTGCGCCACACCGGCAGCAGCGGCGCCACGGCGAGGTCCTGCCAGACCGTGGCGATCCCGGCCGCCCGCGCCGCCCGGGGGCTGCGGAAGTGCACCGGCACGCCGTCGAGGAGCAGCTCGCCCTCGTCGTGCCGGCGCAGCCCCGACAGCACCGACACCAGCGTCGACTTGCCCGCCCCGTTCTCGCCGAGCACGCAGGTGATGCGGCCCCCCTCCAGCGCGACCGCGACCCGGTCCAGCGCCGGCACGCCGCCGTGGCGGACGCTCAGCCCGCGCAGCTCCAGCACCGGTGGCACGGCGGTCACGAGCGCGGCGCGGCCCGCAGCCGGCCGCGCACCACCCCTCCCACCAGCAGTGCGACCAGCAGCACGACGCCGAGCAGCGCCTGCGACCAGCGCGGGTCCCACCCGGCGAGCTCCACGCCCTCGCGGGCGGCGGCGTAGAGCAGCGCCCCCACCGCGGCGCCGGCCATCGACCCCTGGCCGCCGGTGAGCAGGCAGCCGCCGATCACCGCGACCACCACGTAGTCGATGGCGCTCACCAGGGCCGGGGTGGCGCCGACGCTCGCGGCCGGCACCAGCGCCAGCGTGCCGAGCAGCCAGCCCGCCGTCGCGGTGAGCGCGTAGAGCACCAGCGTCGTCCGGCGGACCGGCACGCCCAGCTCGCGGGCCGCCCGGCGGGAGCCGCCCATCGCCAGCACCTCGTTGCCGAACCGGGTGCGCCACAGCAGCCAACCGGCGCCGGCGGTGGCGGCCAGCCACCACAGCAGCGACACCGGGAAGGTGCCGCCCCCCACCTCGGCGGTGGCACCGAACACCGCGGACGCCGAGGACCAGCCGGGCGCCTCGTCCAGGCCGCTGATCCGCGGCGCACCCACGACGAGCGGAACGGCGGACAGGGTGGTGCCCTGCAGCACCAGCGCGGTGGCCAGGGTGACCAGGAAGCTCGGCAGCCCGGTGCGCACCACCAGCCAGCCGTTGACCAGCCCGACGGCGAGCGCCGCGGCCAGCGACGTCGCCAGCGCGGGCCAGATGCCCCACTCGGCGGGGCCGGCGAGCAGCGCGGTGAGGACGGCGCTGCCGAGGGTGACGGTGCCGATCGACAGGTCGAAGTGGCCGCCGACCAGGAGCAGGCCCACCGCCACCCCGCCGATGCCGAGCAGCGCCGCGGCGTCGAGGACCCCGCCCAGCCCAGCCGGGGTGAGCAGGTCGGGCGTCCGGAGCCCGAACAGGACGAGGACGATCGCCAGCCCGAGGACCGCGATGAGGCTGGGCCGGGCGAGGGCCCGGTCGAGCAGCCGCCGGCGCGGCGGGGCGACGCGGAACGCGGGCAGGCGGTCGACGGTCACCGGGCCACCGGGGGGAACGGTCGCAGGAGGGCCTCCTCGGTCTGGAGCCCCTCCAGTGTCCACGACGGCGGCACGCCGGCGAGGCGGGCGCGGCTACGGGCGCAGCCGCCAGCGCACCCGGTCGTCGGCGTACCAGGTCCAGCGGGAGACCGGCCGCGGGTAGGGGACACCGTCGCGGGTCACCTGGGCCGGGTCGCTGGCCAGCTGCAGCGCGCGGCCGGAGCTGCGCCGCGGCGGGCGCATCAGCTGCGGGGAGACGACCACGCGGATGGTGTCGACGGCGGTCCAGTCCGGCCGCACGTCGATCCGCGCGACCATGCCGTCGGCCACCTTCACGTCGTCGTGGTGGGCCTGCACGCCCAGCCGCGCGGCCAGCGGCAGCAGGCCCCTCTCGGCGGCCTCGTAGCGGCCGTGCTGCAGCAGCACCCCGCCGTGGTCGTCGCGGACCAGCGACAGCTCGTGCTCGCCGCCGCTGCCGATGCCCAGGTCCCGGGCCAGCCCGCGGGAGGAGCTGTCGTCGGCGGGGTCCCAGGACACCGGGACCTCCGCCGCCCGGCCCGCGGCGTGCAGCACGGCCAGCACGCCCGCGAGCGCCGGCACGGGGCCGCGCACCAGCAGCGAGTCCGCGTCCGGGGCCTCGGCGAGGACGGCCCGCTCGGGCGCCCGTCCGGGCGCGAGACCGCGCAGGTCGAACTCGACGAGGGGCATGCCGATACCCTGCCACCTGCCAGCCGGTCGACCGCCGGTGACGAGTCCCAGGGGAGACGACAGCGAGATGCCGGCAGTCGTGCTGATCGGCGCCCAGTGGGGCGACGAGGGCAAGGGCAAGGCCACCGACCTGCTCGGGGGGCGCGTCCCCTACGTGGTGCGGTACCAGGGCGGCAACAACGCGGGGCACACCGTCATCACGCCCGACGGCGAGCGCTACGCCCTGCACCTGATCCCGTCGGGGATCCTCACGCCGGGGTGCACGCCGGTCATCGGCAACGGCGTCGTCGTCGACCCGCAGGTCCTCATCGGGGAGCTGGCGGGGCTGGAGGAGCGCGGGGTCGACACCTCGCGGCTGGTCATCTCGGCCGACGCGCACCTGATCATGCCGCACCACCGGGCCCTCGACCGGGTCACCGAGCGGTTCCTCGGCAAGCGCAAGATCGGCACCACCGGCCGCGGCATCGGCCCCGCCTACGGCGACAAGGTGGCCCGCACCGGCATCCGGGTGGCCGACCTGCTGGACCTGTCGATCCTGCGGCAGAAGCTCGAGGGCACCCTGGTCGAGAAGAACCAGGTCCTGGTCAAGGTCTACAACCGCAAGGCCATCGACGTCGACGAGGTGGTCGAGGAGTACGCCGGCTACGCCGAGCAGCTCAAGGGGCGCATCGCCGACACCCGGCTGATGCTCGCCAACGCGCTCGACGCCGGCGAGTGGGTGCTGCTGGAGGGCTCGCAGGGCACCCTGCTCGACGTCGACCACGGCACCTATCCGTTCGTGACGTCGTCGAACCCGACGGCGGGCGGCGCGGCCACCGGCAGCGGCATCGGCCCCACCCGCATCTCCCGCGTGGTCGGGATCCTCAAGGCGTACACGACCCGCGTGGGTTCGGGCCCGTTCCCGACCGAGCTGTTCGACGCCAACGGCGAGTACCTGCGCAAGCAGGGCGGTGAGGTGGGCGTGACCACCGGCCGCGACCGGCGCTGCGGCTGGTTCGACGCCGTCGTCGCCCGCTACGCCAGCCGGGTCAACGGGATCACCGACTACTTCCTCACCAAGCTCGACGTCCTGTCCGGGCTGGAGACGGTGCCGATCTGCGTCGCCTACGACGTCGACGGCGTCCGGCACGAGGAGATGCCGATGACCCAGACCGGCTTCCACCACGCCAGGCCGGTCTACGAGGAGATGCCGGGCTGGTTCGAGGACATCCGGCACTGCCGGTCCTTCGACGAGCTGCCGGCCAACGCGCAGGCCTACGTCCGCCGGCTCGAGGAGCTCTCCGGCGCCCGGATCAGCGTCATCGGCGTCGGCCCCGGCCGCGACGAGAACGTCGTCGTCCACGACCTGATCGACTGACGGAGGGCCCCTGCAGGTGGCGTCCCGGCACCCGATCGCGGAGGCCGCCGGGCCCACTCCTCGCGCCGCCCCGCAGGGCGGCTCCGTCAGGCGGCCTCGGGGAGGGCCTGCTCCAGCTCCGCGCGGGCGGCGACGACGACGTCGGGGTTGTCGGTGATGATCCCGTCGACCCCGAGGGCGAGCAGCAGCCGCGCGGCACCGAACGCGTCGCCGGCGGCGGCCGGGTCCTCGCTGCTGCGCAGGTGCAGCGGGAGGAACTCGTTCTCCGCGGCCAGCGTCCACGGCACCACCGTGAGGCCGGCGGCGTGCGCGCGGGGCAGCAGGTCGGACACGCCGGTCATCCGCTGCTCGGCGTCGCGCAGCAGGACGTCGTCGACGCACGGCGCGATGCCCTGCGCGTAGGTGGACACCGCGCGCAGCCCGGCGTTGGTGAGCAGGTGCTCGTCACCGGCGTCGGTGTCGACCAGCTGGTACATGGTCGGGCCGTCGTCGCCGAGGTCGGCGCGCAGCCGGCGCAGGGCGGCGGCGTCGAAGGACTGCACGACGACGGTGCCGTCCGGCGCGGTGGCGTCCAGCCGCCGCAGCTCGGCGGCCACCAGCTCGATCATCGGCTGCCCGCGCTCGGCCGACCAGGTGGGCTTCTTCAGCTCCGCGAGCACGCGCACCGGGCGCAGCGGCGTCGACCGGCGGCGGGCGATCTCGACGACCTCCTCGAGGGTGAGCACCCCGAACAGGCCGTCGTAGGCGGTGTTGAGCGGGCGCAGGTCCGGCCGCCGCTCGACGGCGCGCAGGGTGCGCAGCTCGGCGAGGGTGAAGTCCTCGGCGAACCAGCCGGTGCGCCGCTTGCGGCCCACCCGGCGGGTGGTGCGGCGGTCGGCGAACTCCGGCCGGGTGGCGACGTCGGTGGTGCGCGACAGCTCGTTCTCGTGCCGCGCGATCAGCGCGCCGTCCTTCGTGGCGACGATGTCGGGCTCGATGAGGTCGGCACCCATGTCGATGGCCAGCTCGTAGCTGGCCGCCGTGTGCTCCGGTCGGTAGGCGCAGGCACCGCGGTGCCCCACCACGAGAGGACGGGAGGACCGGGCCACGGCGGGAGTCGCAAGCGACTCGATCGCGTGCATGCCATCCAGAACACCCGACCGAGGTGTCGGGATGGCGAACGCGGACTGGCGAGTCTCCGAGAATTGGGAGGACACCGCGCTGACCTGCGCGGGACCATCCGCCCCGTGACACATCTCTCAGGGATCGGCTGGTCCCGGGCGCGTCTCGAGCAACTCCCCCCGGGGACCGAGCCCGGACGGGTGGCGCGGGTCGACCGCGGCCGGCTGACGGTGCTCACCGCCGACGGCGAGCGGCGGGTGCACCCGGCCGCCGCGCTGCACGACCCCGACGGTGTGGCGGCGCCCGCGGTCGGCGACTGGGTGGCGCTGCGCGGGGAGCTCGCCGTCGCGCTGCTGCCCCGCACCTCGGCGTTCACCCGCACGGTCGCGGGGCGCACCTCCGCCGCGCAGGTCGTCGCCGCGAACCTGGACCTGGTCCTCGTGGTCGACGCGCTCGCCGGCCCCACCCGGGCCCGCCGCGTCGAGCGCTACCTCGCCGTCGCGTGGGGGAGCGGGGCGACGCCGGTCGTCGTCCTCACCAAGGCCGACCTGTGCGACGACGTCGCCGCCGCCGTCGCGGCGGTGGCCGAGGACGCCGTCGGCGCGGACGTGCTGGCCGTCAGCGCGCGCACCGGCGCGGGCCTGGACGCGCTGCGGGCGCTGCTCGGCCCCGGCGTGACGGCGGCGATGGTGGGGCCGTCCGGCGTGGGGAAGTCCTCGCTGGCGAACGCGCTGGCCGGCCGGGAGGTGGCGCCCACCCGGGAGATCCGGGAGGCCGACGGCCGCGGCCGGCACACCACCACCTCCCGCGAGCTGCACGTCCTGCCCGGCGGCGGCCTGCTCGTCGACACCCCCGGCATGCGCGAGCTCGGCCTCTACGACGACGAGGGCGTGGACACCGCCTACGCCGACGTCGCCGACCTGGCCGCGCACTGCCGGTTCCGGGACTGCGAGCACCGCACCGAGCCCGGGTGCGCCGTCGCCGCGGCCATCGACGAGGGCCGGCTCGACCCGGCCCGCCTGCTGGGCTGGCGCAAGCTGCAGGCCGAGGCCCGCCGCCAGCTGCTGCGGGCCGACGCCCGCGCCCGCGCCGCCGAGCACCAGCGGGTCAAGGCGCTGCACCGGGCGTACCGCTCGCAGCCGAACCGGGTGCGGTAGCCGGGCGCTGGGTAGGGTCGCGCTCCGTGCGCGTGCTCGTGATCGGCTCCGGTGCCCGGGAGCACGCCCTGTGCGTCGCTCTGCAGTCCGACCCCGCGGTGACCGCGCTGGCCTGCGCGCCGGGCAACGCCGGCACCGCCCGCATCGCCGAGCAGGCCGCGGTCGACGTCGCCGACCCGGTCGCGGTGGCCGCGCTGGCCACCGGCTGGGCCGCCGACCTGGTCGTCGTCGGACCCGAGGTGCCGCTGGTCGCCGGCGCCGCCGACGCCGTCCGCGACGCCGGGATCGCCTGCTTCGGCCCGTCGGAGCAGGCCGCGCAGATCGAGGGCAGCAAGTCCTTCGCCAAGCACGTGATGGCCGCCGCCGGGGTGCCGACCGCCCGCTCGTGGCCGGTCGGCGGGCCCGCCGAGCTGGAGACCGCGCTCGACGAGGCCGGCGCCCCGTACGTGGTGAAGGACGACGGGCTGGCCGCCGGCAAGGGCGTCGTCGTCACGACCGACCGGGACGCCGCCGTCGCCCACGGCCACCGGGTGCTCGGCGCCGGGGGAGCGGTGCTGGTCGAGGAGTACCTCGACGGCCCCGAGGTGTCGCTGTTCGCCGTCACCGACGGGACGACGGTGCTGCCGCTGCTGCCCGCGCAGGACCACAAGCGCCGCGACGACGGCGACGCGGGCCCCAACACCGGCGGGATGGGCGCCTACGCGCCGCTGCCCTGGGCGCCGCCCGGGCTGGTCGACGAGGTGCTGGCCACCGTGCTGCAGCCGACCGTCGACGAGATGCGCCGCCGCGGCGAGCCGTTCAGCGGGCTGCTCTACGCGGGCCTGGCGCTGACCTCCCGCGGCGTGCGGGTGGTCGAGTTCAACGCCCGCTTCGGCGACCCGGAGACCCAGGTGGTGCTGCCGCTGCTGGAGACGCCGCTGGCCGGGCTGCTGCACGCCGCGGCCACCGGCACCCTCGCCGACCACCCGCCGCTGCGCTGGCGGTCCGGGGCGGCCGTCACGGTCGTCGTCGCCGCGGCCGGCTACCCCGAGGCGCCGCGCACGGGCGACCCGGTCACCGGCGCCGACGGCGAGGGGGTGCTGCACGCCGGCACCACCGTCGACGCCGAGGGCACCGTCCGCTCGGCCGGCGGGCGGGTGCTCGCGGTGACCGCGACCGGCGCCGACCTCGCCAGCGCGCGGCAGGCCGCCTACGAGCGGGTGGTCGCCGTCCGGCTGGCCGGCGCGCACTGGCGCACCGACATCGCCCTGGCCGCCGTCGAGGGCCGGGTCTCGGTGCCCGGGTGACCGACCCCGCCGAGGCGGTGTGGAACCGGGCCTGCGACCCGTCCGCGCCGGCCACCCACCCCGGGGACGCCGCGCTCACCGCCGTCCTCCTCTGCCACGGGATGGCGATGAACGGCGGGCTGCTGCACGCGGTGGAGGGCCTGGAGCCCGAGCAGCTCGGGCGTGCCGCGGCCGGCTTCCGCCTGATCGGGCTGGAGGAGGCCGCGGATGCCGTGGAGGACGTCGCCCGGCGGGCCGCCGGGCTGCGGGAGGACGACCTCGACGCCGCCGAGCGGCTCGAGGTCGAGGCGGACCGCCGCTACGCCGCCGCGCTGCCCGAGTGGGACGACACGATCGAGCGGGCCTTCCGGGAGCACCTCCGACGCTCCCCCGGGGCCTACGCGCCCCTCTAGCCCCGGACCCCCACGGCCGGGCGGGCCCGCTCCGGGCGCGGCTCGGGTGGCCGCGGGCCGTCGTGCCGCCGGGACAGGTAGGTGCCGGCGACGTTCGAGCAGGCCACCACCGGCACCGCGATCAGCGCGCCGAAGATCCCGGCGACCAGCAGGCCGGCGGCGATCGCCAGCACGACCGCCAGCGGGTGCACGTGCACCGCCTTGCCCAGCAGCAGCGGCTGCAGGACGTGCCCCTCGAGCTGCATGACCAGGACGACGATCGCCAGCGCGATCAGCGCCTTGATCGGGCCGACGGCGACCAGCGCGACCAGCACCGCGACCGAGCCGGCCAGGAACGAGCCGATGATCGGGATGAACGCGCCGAGGAACACCAGCGCCGCGAGCGGGATGACCAGCGGCACGCCGAGCACGGCCAGGCCGATGCCGATGCCGACGGCGTCGACCAGGGCCACGACGACCGTGGCGCGGACGTAGGAGATGAGCGTGCGCCACGACCGGCGGGCGGCCTCGTCGAGGTAGGCGCGCGAGTCGCGGGGGAACAGGCCGACCAGCCACAGCCAGATGGACCGGCCGTCCTTGAGGAAGAAGAACAGGGTGAACAGCGCCAGGACGATGCCGGTGAACACCTCGCCGACCGTGGCGGCCGTGGTCAGCGCCCCGGTGGCCAGCGTCTCCCGGTTGGACACGATGGCGTCCTGGGCGGCGGTCACGGCGTCGTCGATCTGCCGCTGGGTGACCGGGAAGGTCTCGACGACGAAGTCGCGGATCTGGTCCAGGCCCTGGCTGACCTGGTCGGCGAGGTCGGAGAAGCCGGCGCTGAACCGCTCGACGACCAGCGTGATGATCCCGGCGACGACGGCCAGCCCCACCAGCAGCATCGCCATCGCGGCCAGCGACCGCGGCCACCCGCGCCGGATGAGCGAGGCCGCGCCCGGCTGCAGCAGCGCCGCGAGCAGCAGCGCGACCATCACCGGGACGATCACCACCGCGACGTAGGCCGCCGCGTAGAGCAGCACGTACAGCCCCGCGAGGACGGCGATCAGCCGCCACGACCAGGCCGCCGCCGTGCGCAGCGCGCCGGGCACCGCGGCGTCGCCCTGCGGTGCCTCACGGCCCGGGCCCAGCAGCCGGCGGCCGCGCTCGGCGGCCCGGTGCGGGCGCCCGCCGTCCGGGGGGCCGCTCACCCCGCCCGGGGCCAGCGGCCCGTCGAGGTCGGGGGCGCCGGGCTCGGGGCTGCCCAGCGGCGGCTCGCCGTCGGCGAGCGGGTCGGCGGGGCCGCGGTCGGCCTCCTCGTCGTGCACCTCGTCGTCGTGCACGAGGATCGCCCGGTCACCGTCCCGCTCCGGCCACGCGTGCGGGTCCCGCTCGCCCGCCGCCCGGATGCGCTCGCGCGCGCGGGCGACCAGGGAGCCGGCCTGTCGCAGCATCGGGGTCCTTCCGCGGTCGGTGGGGGCCGTTCTCGATCACGCTAGCGCTGCGGGAGACTGCTCCCGTGCTTCGACGACTCGACCGGCTGCCGGGGGTACCCGCGTGATCGACCGCTACACGCTCCCCGAGATGGGCCGGGTCTGGAGCGACGAGCACAAGTACGAGCTGTGGTGCCGGGTGGAGACGCTGGTGCTGGAGGCGCACGCGGCCGCCGGGCGGGTCCCGGCCGACGTCGTGGAGCCGGTGCGCACCGCCCCGCCGCCGACCGCCGCCCGGGTCGCGGAGATCGAGGAGACGACGCAGCACGACGTCATCGCCTTCCTCACCGCGTGGGCCGACAACACCGAGCCCCGCGCGGCGGCGGCCTACGTGCACCACGGCATGACGTCGTCGGACCTGCTCGACACCGCGCTCGCCGTGCAGCTCACCGAGGCCACCGACGTGCTGCTGGCCAAGGCCGACCGGCTGGTGGCCGCGCTGCGCCACCACGGCCTGGCGCACCGGGAGACCCTCCGGGTCGGGCGCACGCACGGCGTGCACGCCGAGCCGGTGGTGTGGGGGCACCGCGTGGCCGACCTCGCGTTCGCGATGGCCCGCTCCCGCGACCGGCTGCGCGCGGCGCGCGAGCGGGTCGGCGTCGTCGCCATCTCCGGCGCCGTCGGCACGTACTCGCTGATCGACCCGTCGGTGGAGGTCACCGTCGCCGAGGCGCTCGGGCTGCGCCCGGCCGACGCCTCCACCCAGGTGGTCATCCGCGACTCGATCAGCGAGTGGGTCGCCGCGCTGGCGGTGATCGCCACCGTCTGCGAGACGATCGCGCTCGAGGTCCGGCACGGGCAGCGCACCGAGGTGCGGGAGCTGTCGGAGGCCTTCGGCTCCGGCCAGAAGGGCTCCAGCGCGATGCCGCACAAGAAGAACCCGATCCGCTCGGAGCGCATCGCCGGGCTCGCGCGGGTGGTGCGCGCCGCCGTCGTCCCGGTGATGGAGGGCATCCCGCTGTGGCACGAGCGGGACATCTCGCACTCCTCCACCGAGCGGGTGTTCCTCCCCGACGCCGCGATCACCACCGACTACCTGCTGCACCTGACCACCGGCCTGGTGGAGAACCTGGTCGTCGACGTCGACCGGATGCGGGCCAACCTCGACCTCACCGGCGGGCTGATCTACACCTCCGCCGTGCTGCTCGAGCTGGTCGAGTCCGGGCTCTCGCGCGAGGACGCCTACGCGCTGGTGCAGGGCGCGGCGATGGAGACGTGGAACTCCGGGACGCCGTTCCGGTCGACGCTGCGGTCCCGCGCGGACGTCTCCGGCGTGACGCTGGACGAGGCGCGGCTGGACGAGATCTGCCGCCCCGAGGGCTACGTGCGCAACCTCGGCCCGCTGTTCGACCGGCTGGCTGCGCTGTCGTGACCGTCGGCCTGCCCCTCGTCGCGCGCGGCAAGGTCCGCGAGGTCTACGACGCCGGGCCCGGCCGGCTGCTGCTCGTGGCGTCGGACCGGATCTCGGCCTACGACCACGTGCTGCCGACGCCGATCCCGGACAAGGGGCGGGTGCTCACCCAGCTGTCGGTGTGGTGGTTCGGGCAGCTGGCGCCGGTGCTCTCCTCGTTCGGCGCCACCCACCACCTGGTGTCGGCCACCGACGTGCCGGCCGGCGTCGCCGGGCGGGCGATGCTCGTGCGGCGGCTGGACATGCTGCCGGTGGAGTGCGTGGCCCGCGGCTACCTGTCCGGCTCGGGGACCGTCGAGTACTCGCGCACCGGGTCCATCCGCGACGTGCCGCTCCCGCCGGGGCTGGTCGAGGGCTCCCGGCTGCCGGAGCCGGTGTTCACGCCGTCGACGAAGGCCGAGGTGGGGGAGCACGACGAGGCGATCGACTTCGCGCGCGTGGTGTCCCTGGTCGGGGCCGCGCGGGCGGAGGAGCTGCGCGAGCTGACGCTGGCGCTGTACCGGCGGGGCGCGGAGGTCGCCGCGGAGGCGGGCATCCTGCTGGCGGACACGAAGTTCGAGTTCGGGCTGGCTCCCTCCGGCGAGGGGCTCGTCCTGGGCGACGAGGTGCTCACCCCCGACTCGTCGCGCTTCTGGCCGGCGGCGTCGTGGTCGCCGGGCGCGCCGCAGCCCTCGTTCGACAAGCAGTACGTCCGCGACTGGCTGACCGCCTCGGGCTGGGACCGCGTCTCCCCGCCGCCGGAGCTCCCCGACGACGTCGTCGCCGCCACCCGCGAGCGCTACGTCGCCGCCTACGAGCAGCTGACCGGCACCTCCTTCCGCTGATGCGGACGCGCTCGGGCATCGGGTACCGCTCCGGCGGGTCCGGCGGGGACCTGCTCCTGCTGCTGCACGGGCTGGGCGCCACCGGCGCGGTGTGGGACCGGCTGCTGCCCCTGGTCGAGCGCGACTGGCCCGGGTCCTGGGCGGTCCCCGACCTGCGCGGGCACGGCCGCTCCGTGGCCGAGCCGCCCTACGGGTACGCGGTGCACGCGGCGGACGTCGCGACGGTGGCGGCCGACCTGGGCGCCACCCGGGTGACCGTGCTGGGGCACTCCTTCGGCGGCGTCGTCGGCGCGGTGCTGGCCGGCGGCTGGTACGGCGTCGACGTCGTCCGGGTCGTCGCGGTCGGGGTGAAGATCGACTGGACGCCCGACGAGGAGGCCGGCGCCCACCGGATGGCCGCCCGCCCGCCGCAGGTGTTCCCGACCGCCGCCGGGGCCGCCGCGCGGCACCTGCGGCTGGCCGGGCTGACCGGGCTCGTGGACCCGTCCTCCGAGGTGGCGCGCGCCGGGGTCCGCGAGGTCGACGGCGGGTTCGCCCCGACGCTGGACCCGCGCGCGTTCGGCGCCGTCGGCCCGCCGGTCGAGGAGGTCCTGGCGCGCGCGGTGGCGCCGCTGCGGCTGGCCGCGGGCTCCGCCGACCCGATGGTCGGTCCCGACGCGATGCGGCGGGTCGACCCGGACGCGGTGCTGCTCGAGGGCGCCGGTCACAACGCCCACTGGGAGGCCCCCGAGGCCGTGTGGCGCCTGCTCGTCCCCTGAGCCTCCTCGCCCCTCTCCCCCGGCGAGATCACGTGATCTCGCCGCTCCGGGGGGCCGTGCGTGCAGAGATCACGCGATCTCGACGGGGCTGTGGACGGGGTGAGCGGACAGCTGGGATCCCGCGGCAAGGTGCCGCGGTGCCCAGTCGACGCCGTCAGCGCATCACCGGACCCACGACCCGCGCCGCTGCGCACGCGGCCGGACTCGGCGACCGGCACCTGCGCCACCCGGCCGTGCAACGGCTGTCGCGCGACACCTACCTGCCGCGTGCCTTGGTGGACGACGTCGGTGCGCGGGTCGCTGCGGTGCTGATGACCGCCCCGCCCGGTGCCGTCGTCAGCCACCGGACCGCTGCGGACCTGTGGGGTCTCCGGCTCCCGCTGCAGGACCTCGCCGACCGGCGCGTCGACCTGACCGTCCCGGGAGCCACCCGCGCGGAGAGCCGCCGCGACAGGCGGGTGCACCGGCTGCCCTTGGCAGGCGACGAGGTGACGTACCGGTGGGGGCAACCGGTCACCATCCCGTCGCGCACGTGGCGCGATCTGGCCGGGGTGCTCGAACCGCCGGCCCTGCTGGCGGCGACCGACCAACTCCTGGGTGGCCTGTGCTCGACCGCCGACCTGCAGCGTCAGCTCGCCCGCCGGCCGACGGGCCGGGGCGCGGCCCGAGCCCGGAGGGTGGTACCCGTCGCCGACGCCCGGGCCGAGTCACCGATGGAGTCGGTGCTGCGCTGGCTGTTGCACCGGGCCCGGACACCCACTCCGGTGGTCCAGTACGAGATCCGTGACGCGGCTGGGTTCGTGGCGCGCGTCGACCTCGCGTGGCCTGATCACCGTGTCGTCGTCGAGTTCGACGGCGACGGGCACCGCGACCGCGACGTGTTCGTGAACGACCTCCGACGCCAGAACCGCCTGGTCGCCGCCGGCTGGACGGTCCTCCGGTTCACCTCCGCAGACGTCCTCGGCCGGCCGGACGAGGTCATCGCTGCCATCCGCGCGGCACTGCGCTGACGAGATCACACGATCTCGACCGTCATCGGCCCGCGACCTGGCGAGATCACGTGATCTCGCCGGGCAGGGGCCCCCACGGTGGCGAAATCGCGTGATCTCGACCGTGGGGAGAGCGCCGATCTCGCGGGGACGGGCGGGGCCGGGTGCGGGAGCCCGGTACGCTCGGGAGCCGTGCCGCAGGTGGTCGTCGACGTCGTCCTCAAGCCGGAGATCTCCGACCCGCAGGGGCAGGCGGTGCTCGGCGCACTCGGCCGCCTCGGCCACACGCAGGTCACGGGGGTCCGTCAGGGCAAGCACTTCGTCCTCGACGTCGAGGGCACCCCGGACGAGGCGGAGCTGAAGCAGATCGCCGAGACGCTGCTGGCCAACCCCGTCATCGAGGACGTCGAGCTGCACTTGCCGGGGGCCTGAGCCGTGCGCATCGGGATCATCACCTTCCCCGGCTCCCTCGACGACGTCGACGCCGCCCGGGCGGTGCGGCTGGCCGGCGCCGAGCCCGTCGTCCTCTGGCACGCCGACCACGACCTCAAGGACGTCGACGCCGTCGTCCTGCCCGGCGGCTTCTCCTACGGCGACTACCTGCGCGCCGGCGCCATCGCCGCCCGCGCGCCTCTCATGCGGGACGTCGTCGACCGGGCGCGGCAGGGCATGCCGGTCCTCGGCATCTGCAACGGCTTCCAGGTGCTCTGCGAGGCGGGGCTGCTGCCCGGCGCGCTCACCCGCAACAGCCACCTGCACTTCCGCAACCGCGACCAGCGGCTCCGGATCGAGCGGGCCGACACCGCGTGGACGTCGGCGTACGCCGAGGGCCAGGAGATCGTCGTCCCGGTCAAGAACGGCGAGGGCCGCTACGTGGCCGCGCCGGCCGAGCTCGAGCGGCTCGAGGGCGAGGGCCGGGTCGCCGTCCGCTACGTCGGCGGCAACCCCAATGGCAGCCTCCGCGACGTCGCCGGGGTGACCAGCGAGGACGGCCGGGTCGTCGGGCTCATGCCCCACCCCGAGCACGCCGTCGAGGACCTCACCGGGCCGTCGACCGACGGGCTCGGCTTCTTCACCAGCGTCCTGAAGGCGGTCGTCAGCGCATGACGCAGGGTCTCTCCGACCTCGACACGGGCCCCGGCCCGCTGGCCAACCGGCTCGACACCGTCGCGCTCGCGGAGAGCACCCCGGACGTCGAGCAGCCCTTCGCCGAGCTCGGCCTGAAGAGCGACGAGTACGCGCGGATCCGGGACATCCTCGGCCGCCGGCCCACCACCGCCGAGCTGGCCATGTACTCGGTCATGTGGAGCGAGCACTGCTCCTACAAGAGCTCCAAGGTGCACCTGCGCCGGTTCGGTGACCTGCCGCGCAGCGAGCACCTGCTGGTCGGCATCGGCGAGAACGCCGGCGTGGTCGACGTCGGCGACGGCTACGCGGTCACCTTCAAGGTCGAGTCGCACAACCACCCCAGCTACGTCGAGCCCTACCAGGGCGCGGCCACCGGCGTCGGCGGGATCGTCCGCGACATCCTCACCATGGGCGCCCGCCCGGTCGCCGTCATGGACTCGCTGCGCTTCGGCCGCGCCGACGCCCCCGACACCGCCCGCGTGCTGCCCGGCGTCGTCGCCGGCGTCGGCGGCTACGGCAACTGCCTGGGCCTGCCCAACATCGGCGGCGAGCTGCTGTTCGACGAGTGCTACGCCGGCAACCCGCTGGTCAACGCGCTGTGCGTCGGCGTCATGAAGCACGAGGACGTCCGGCTGGCGAAGGCCGAGGGCGTCGGTAACAAGGTCGTCCTGTTCGGCGCCCGCACCGGCGGTGACGGCATCGGTGGCGTGAGCGTGCTGGCCAGCGAGACCTTCGACCAGGAGGGCCCGGCCAAGCGCCCGAGCGTGCAGGTCGGCGACCCGTTCACCGAGAAGCTGCTCATCGAGGCCTGCCTGGAGATCTTCGCCGCCGACCTGGTCACCGGCATCCAGGACCTCGGCGGCGCCGGGCTGTCCTGCGCCACCTCCGAGCTGGCCAGCGCCGGCACCGGCGGCATGCACGTCGACCTCGACCGCGTCCCGCTGCGCGACAGCACCCTGACGCCCGCCGAGATCCTCATGAGCGAGTCGCAGGAGCGCATGTGCGCGATCGTCGAGCCGGACGAGGTCGACGCCTTCCTCGCCGTCTGCCGCAAGTGGGACGTCCTCGCCACCGTCATCGGTGAGGTCACCGACGGCGACCGGCTCACCGTCGACTGGCACGGCGAGCGCATCGTCGACGTCCCGCCGCGCACCGTCGCCCACGAGGGCCCGGTCTACGAGCGGCCGATGCAGCGCCCCGCCGACCTCGACGCCCTGCAGGCCGACGACCCGGCCGCGCTGCCCCGCCCGGCCACGCCGGAGGAGCTCACCGCGCACTGGCTGGCCGTCGTCGCCAGCCCCGACGGCGCGGACAAGACCTGGGTCACCGAGCAGTACGACCGCTACGTCCGCGGCAACACGGTGCTCGCCCAGCCCGACGACGCCGGCGTGGTCCGCATCGACGAGGACACCCACCGCGGCATCGCGCTGGCCCTCGACGGCAACGCCCGCTTCGCCCGGCTCGACCCCTACACCGGTGCCCAGCTCAACCTGGCCGAGGCCTACCGCAACGTCGCCGTCACCGGCGCCCGGCCGCTGGCGGTCACCAACTGCCTGAACTTCGGCTCCCCGGAGGAGCCCGAGGTCATGTGGCAGTTCGCCGAGGCCGTCCGCGGCCTGGCCGACGCCTGCCGCGACCTCGGCCTGCCGGTCACCGGCGGCAACGTGAGCCTCTACAACCAGACCGGCGACGTCGCGATCAACCCGACCCCGGTCATCGGCGTCCTGGGCGTGCACGACGACGTCCGCACGCGGATCCCCACCGGCTGGCGGGCCGGTGGCGAGACCGTGCTGCTGCTCGGCGAGACCCGGCCGGAGTTCGGCGGGTCGGCCTGGGCGAGCGTCGTCCACGGCCACCTCGGCGGCCGCCCGCCGGCCGTCGACCTCGAGGCCGAGCGCACCCTCGGCGAGCTGCTCGGGGCCCTGGGCCGCGAGGGCCTGGTCACCTCCGCGCACGACCTCGCCGACGGCGGCCTGGCGCAGGCGCTGGCCGAGTCCGCGTTGCGCTACGGCACCGGGGGCACGCTGCGGCTCGGGGACGACGCGTTCACCGCGCTGTTCAGCGAGTCCGGCGCCCGCGCCGTCGTCACCACCACCGACCCCGAGGCGGTGCGCACCACCGCCGAGTGGGCCGGCGTCGCGGTCACCGAGCTGGGCACCACCGGCGGCGACGCGCTCACCGTCGAGGGCGTCGGCGAGCTGCCGCTGGCCGAGCTCCGCGCGGCGTGGACGGCGACCCTCCCGGCGCTGTTCGGCACCCCGGAGGCGACCGTGGGCAGCGTCCCGGCGGGCACCGTCCCCACCAGCTGATGCCCGCGCAGCAGCCGATCCCCGCCGAGGAGCTGCGCGCCGCCGTCGACGCCGTCCGCCCCTGGCTGGCCGGGGACGCCGAGCAGCCGGCGCGGTCGGTGCTGGGCGCGGCGGTGAAGACCACCGCGCGGTGGCTGGCCCAGCAGGTACCCGGCCGCTCGGTGGAGCTGCGGGTGCCGCCGCACGTCGCCGTCCAGCTGGTGCCCGGGCCGCGGCACACCCGCGGCACGCCGCCGAACGTCGTCGAGACCGACGCGGCCACCTGGCTGCGGCTGGCCACCGGCGAGCTCGGCTGGGCCGAGGCCGTCGCCGGGGGCCGGGTCAGCGCCAGCGGCAACCGGGCCGACCTCTCGGCCCACCTGCCGCTGCGGCCGCTCAGCCGGTGAAGAGCGTCAGCGCGGTCTTGACCGTCTGGTACAGGCCGTAGGCCAGCGGGACGCCGACCAGCGTCCACGCGAACGCGATCAGCCCGGTGGGCGTGTGCACGGGCTGCTGCCCGTCGGACGAGGTCGTCTTCGACAGCGGCGTGCTCATCGGGCGGCGCTCCGTTCCGGGGTCGAGGGGGCGGCCGGGGCGGCGTCGTGGTGCGGCTCGTGCCACTTGCCGGCCACCGGCCGCACCAGCAGGTTCGCGACGAACCCCACGGCGAGCAGGCCGACCATGATGAACAGCGCCGGCCGGTAGTTGGCCGCCACGAGGCTGCCCGGCTCGCCCTGGGTGTCCAGGACGCTGTTGACGATCAGCGGCCCGGCCACGCCGGCCGCCGACCAGGCGGTGAGCAGCCGGCCGTGGATGGCGCCCACCTGGTAGGTGCCGAACAGGTCGCGCAGGTAGGCCGGGACGGTGGCGAACCCGCCGCCGTAGAAGGAGATGATCACCGCGGCGAGCAGCACGAACACCCAGGTGGCGCTGTTGCCGATGGTGGCCAGCGCGACGTAGAGCAGCAGGCCGACGCCGAGGTAGACCATGTAGATCGGCTTGCGGCCGATGTAGTCCGACGTCGAGGACCACACGAAGCGGCCGGCCATGTTGCCCAGCGACAGGACCCCGACGAAGCCGGCCGCCGCGGTCCCGGCCACCAGCGACGTGTCCCCGGTTCGGAAGAAGTCCTGGATCATCGGCGCGGCCTGCTCGAGGATGCCGATGCCCGCGGTGACGTTGCAGAACAGCACCACCCAGAGGAGCCAGAACTGCGGGGTCTTGATCGCGTTGTTGGCCGAGACGCTCTCGGTGGTGACCAGGGCCTTCTGCTTGATCGTCGACGGGTCGAAGCCGGCGGGCTTCCAGCCCTCGCCGGGCACCCGCACGATGAAGGCGCCGAACATCATGAAGACCAGGTAGAGCGCGGCGAAGGTGAAGAACAGCGCCGCGACGGCGTCCCCGTTCGGCACCGAGCCCTGGGTGCCGGGGTCGTAGGCCGGGTCGTACCAGCTCATCACCTGCCGGGACAGCGGCGAGGCGATCAGCGCACCGCCGCCGAAGCCCATGATGGCCATGCCGGTGGCCAGGCCCGGCCGGTCGGGGAACCACTTGATCAGCGTGGAGACCGGCGAGATGTAGCCGATGCCCAGGCCGATGCCGCCGATGACGCCGTAGCCGAGGTAGACCAGCCACAGTTGGCGGATCTCGATCCCGAGCCCGCCCACGAGGAAGCCGGTGACCCAGAGGCAGGCCGCGGTGAACATCGCCGCGCGGGGGCCGTTGCGGTCGACCCACGTCCCGAACAGGGCTGCCGACAGGCCCAGCATGACGATGGCGATCGAGAAGATGATGCCGATCGCCGTCAGCGATGTGTCGAAGTGCTCGACCAGCGCGGGCTTGTAGACGCTGGTGGCGTAGGCCTGCCCGATGCACAGGTGCACCGCCAGCGCCGCCGGCGGGATGAGCCACCGGTTGAAGCCGGGACGGGCGACGATGCGCTCACGGCGCAGGAAGCCGGGTAGCGCCACGGAGGACCTCCACAGGGACGACGACTGCGGGGAACGCTACGGCCGGGTTCGGGAACCTGCCCGTCGGGGCGGGGTTCCCGGCCAGCGGGAGCAGCGGGCGCGGACCCCGCGGGACCGCCCATAGGCTCCCGGCATGGCCTACGAGGTGAGGGGCGTCGTCGCCCGCAGCAAGGGAGCACCGGTCAGCGTCGAGACGGTCCTGGTGCCCGACCCGGGGCCGGGCGAAGCGGTGGTCGACGTCGCGGCCTGCGGGGTCTGCCACACCGACCTGCACTACCGCCAGGGCGGCATCAACGACGACTTCCCGTTCCTGCTCGGCCACGAGGCCGCCGGGACCGTCGCCGCCGTCGGCGAGGGCGTCACCGACGTGGCCGTGGGCGACTTCGTCGTCCTCAACTGGCGGGCGGTGTGCGGGCAGTGCCGCGCCTGCCTCAAGGGCCAGTTGCAGTACTGCTTCAACACCCACAACGCCACGCAGAAGATGACCCTCGAGGACGGCACGGAGCTGTCCCCGGCGCTGGGCATCGGCGCGTTCGTGGAGAAGACGCTGGTCGCCTCCGGGCAGTGCACCAAGGTCGACCCGGAGGCCCCGGCCACCGCCGCCGGGCTGATCGGCTGCGGCGTCATGGCCGGCGTGGGCGCGGCGATCAACACCGGGGCGGTGCAGCGCGGCGAGTCCGTCGCCGTCTTCGGCTGCGGCGGCGTCGGGGACGCCGCGATCGCCGGGGCCCGGCTGGCCGGCGCGACGACGATCGTCGCCGTCGACGTCGACGACCGGAAGCTGGAGTGGGCCAAGGGGTTCGGCGCCACCCACACCGTCAACTCCCGGCAGACCGACGCCGTCGAGGCGATCAAGGGCCTCACCGGCGGGTTCGGCGTCGACGTCGCCATCGACGCGGTCGGCCGCCCGGAGGTGTTCGAGCAGGCCTTCTACGCCCGCGACCTGGCCGGCCGGGTGGTGCTGGTCGGCGTCCCGACCCCGGACATGCAGCTCACCCTGCCGATGATCGAGCTGTTCGGCCGCGGCGGGGCGCTGAAGTCCTCCTGGTACGGCGACTGCCTGCCGTCGCGGGACTTCCCGATGCTGGTCGACCTCTACCGGCAGGGCCGCTTCCCGCTCGAGGACTTCGTCTCGGAGACCATCGGCATCGACGACGTCGAGGCCGCCTTCGAGAAGATGCACAAGGGCGAGGTGCTGCGGTCGGTGGTGGTCTTCTGATGGCCGCCCGCATCGAGAGGGCCGTCGTGTCCGGGGTGTTCCGCCTCGACGGGCAGGACTTCGACGTCGACAACAACGTCTGGCTCGTCGGCGACGACGACGAGGTGCTGGTGATCGACGCCCCGCACCGCGCCGAGCCGATCGTCGAGGCGGTCGGCGGGCGCAAGGTGACGGCGATCGTGCTCACCCACGGGCACAACGACCACATCACCGCCGCGGTCGACCTGCGCGAGGCCACCGGCGCGCCGGTCTGGTTCCACCCCGCCGACCGGGTGCTGTGGGAGATGGTCCACGAGAGCGCCGAGCCCGACGAGGCGCTGGCCGAGGGCACCCGCTTCCGGGTCGCCGGCACGTCGCTGACCGCGCTGCACACCCCCGGTCACTCGCCGGGCAGCACCTGCCTGCACGCGCCGGACCTCGCCGCCGTCTTCACCGGCGACACGCTGTTCCACGGCGGCCCCGGCGCCACCGGACGCAGCTTCAGCGACCACCCGACGATCGTGCGGTCGATCCGCAGCAAGCTGCTGACCCTGCACGGCGACACGGTGGTGCACACCGGGCACGGCGAGGACACCCGCATCTCCGCCGAGATCGGCACCGTCTCCTAGGGGCGCCGGCCCGGCGTCACGCCGGGCCGGCGTCACCCCCGGTCGGGGTCCCGTCGCTGCCGGACCCTGCCGCCGGGGTCTCCGGCGTGCCCGACCGCTCCAGGCGCTGGCGGATCGCGGCGACGTTGAGCGCCAGGTCCTCCAGCGCCTCGACGGCGCGCGTGGCGAGGGCGAACGTGAGGTTCTCCCGCCGCTCCTCGGCGCTGGGCTCGTGCCGGCGCTGCCGCGTGTCGCGGTCGGTCGCCCGCCGCCACGGGTCCTCGTCCTCGCCGCTGTCGCCGCCGCGCGAGGGGTCGAACAGCCCGCGCAGCATCCGCTGGGCCATCTCCAGGAAGTCGTTCGGGTCGGGCCGGTCGCTGCTCATGTCGGTTCCTCTCAGGTGGACCGTCCGTCAACGCGCCGGACCCGGCCGGGGTTCCGCGCGCCCGTGGCGCACACCGGACCTGCGGGCATCGCAGCCGGGTGGTCACGATCACGGCTCGGACAGGAGGTACCCCCGGGGGCGCCGGTACGCTCGTCGGTGTGCCTCGCGGTGACGGACGGCTGACGCACGACCTCGACCCCCATGCTCCCGGCCCCCAGGACGCCTGTGGCGTCTTCGGCGTCTGGGCACCGGGGGAGGAGGTCGCGAAGCTGACCTACTTCGGCCTGTACGCCCTCCAGCACCGCGGTCAGGAGGCGGCGGGCATCGCGGTCTCCGACGGCGCGTCGGTGGTCGTCTACAAGGACCTCGGCCTGGTCAGCCAGGTGTTCGACGAGTCCACCCTGGGCAGCCTGCGCGGCCACCTCGCCGTCGGGCACACCCGGTACTCGACCACCGGCGCCTCCACCTGGGAGAACGCCCAGCCGACGTTCCGCACCACCGACGCGGGCACCGGCCTGGCCCTGTGCCACAACGGCAACCTGGTCAACACCGCGGAGCTGGCCGGCCGGGCCGCGGACGCCGGCGTCCCCGGCGCGTTCACCGCCAGCACCGACTCCGACCTGGTCACCTCGCTGATCGCCGCCCGGCCCGACATGAGCATCGAGGCCGCGGCGATGGAGGTGCTCCCGCAGCTGCGCGGCGCGTTCAGCCTCACCTTCATGGACGAGGACACCCTCTACGCCGCCCGCGACCCGCAGGGCGTGCGCCCGCTGGTCCTCGGCCGGCTCGAGCGCGGCTGGGTGGTGGCCAGCGAGACGGCGGCCCTCGACATCGTCGGCGCCTCGGTGGTCCGCGAGGTGGAGCCCGGCGAGCTGCTGGCGATCGACGAGAACGGCCTGCGCAGCCAGCACTTCGCCCCGGCCGAGCCCAAGGGCTGCGTCTTCGAGTACGTCTACCTCGCCCGCCCCGACACCACGATCGGCGGCCGCAGCGTGCACGCCGCCCGGGTCGAGATCGGCCGCCGGCTGGCCAAGGAGCAGCCCGCCGACGCCGACCTGGTCATCCCGGTCCCGGAGTCCGGCACGCCCGCCGCCGTCGGCTACGCCGAGGCCAGCGGCATCCCCTACGGGCTCGGGCTGGTCAAGAACTCCTACGTCGGCCGCACGTTCATCCAGCCGTCGCAGACCATCCGGCAGCTGGGCATCCGGCTCAAGCTCAACCCGCTGCGCGACGTCATCCGCGGCAAGCGGCTGGTCGTCGTCGACGACTCGATCGTGCGCGGCAACACCCAGCGCGCGCTGATCCGCATGCTGCGGGAGGCCGGCGCGGTCGAGGTGCACGTGCGCATCTCCAGCCCGCCGGTGAAGTGGCCCTGCTTCTACGGCATCGACTTCGCCAGCCGCGCCGAGCTGATCGCCAACGGCCTCGACGTCGACGGCGTGCGCGCCTCCATCAACGCCGACTCCCTCGGCTACGTCTCCGAGCAGGGCCTGGTCGCCGCCACCGAGCAGCCGGTCAACCGGCTGTGCACCGCGTGCTTCACCGGCCAGTACCCGATCCCGCTCGGCGAGTCCGGGGTGCTCGGCAAGCACGTCCTCGAGGGCAGTCTCCCCGCGGGCGTGGCCCGCACCCCCATGCCGCGGGTCGACGACGCCCAGCGCGCCGTCACCGGCTGGACCGGCCAGCAGGCCGGCAGCCCCGCGGTGCCCGGCGGCGCCGACGACGCCCTGCGCCGTCCGTGAGCGGCGGGTTCACCTACGCGGACTCCGGCGTCGACATCGACGCCGGCGAGCGGGCCGTGGACCTCATGCGGACGGCGGTCGAGCGGACCCGCCGGCCCGAGGTGGTCGGCGGCCTGGGCGGCTTCGCCGGGCTGTTCGCGCTCGACACGACCCGCTACCGGCGCCCGCTGATCGCCTCGTCCACCGACGGCGTCGGCACCAAGATCGCCCTGGCGCGGCAGCTGGACCGGCACGACACCGTCGGCATCGACCTGGTCGCCATGGTCGTCGACGACCTCGTGGCCTGCGGCGCCGAGCCGCTGTTCCTCCAGGACTACGTCGCCTGCGGCAGGGTCGTCCCCGAGAGGATCGCCGCGATCGTCACCGGCATCGCGGCCGGGTGCGAGCTGGCCGGGGCCTCGCTGGTCGGCGGGGAGACCGCCGAGCACGGCGACCTCATGGCCGCCGACGAGTACGACCTGGCCGCCACCGCGGTCGGCGTCGTCGAGGCCGACGCGGTGCTCGGGCCCGAGCGGGTCCGCGACGGCGACGTCGTCGTCGCGATGGCCTCGAGCGGGTTCCACTCCAACGGCTACTCGCTGGTCCGCCGCGTGGTGTCCGCCGCCGGGCTCGACCTCGCCGCCACCCCCGTCGGGCTGGACCGGCCGCTGGGCGACGTGCTGCTCGAGCCCACCCGCGTCTACGCGCTCGACTGCCTGGCGCTGGTGGCGGAGCTCGGCGTCGACGGCGTGCACGCGTTCGCGCACGTCACCGGTGGCGGGCTCGCCGGCAACACCGCGCGGGTGGTGCCCGACGGGCTGGAGGCGGTGCTCGACCGCGGCACCTGGGCGCTGCCGGCCGCGGTGTCCCTGCTCGAGGAGCACGGCGTGCCGCGCGAGGAGTCCGAGCGGGCGTTCAACTGCGGCGTCGGCATGGTCGCCGTCGTCGCCGCCGAGGCGGCGGAGCGGGTGGTGGGCCTGCTGACCGGCCGCGGGGTGCCGGCCTGGGTGGCGGGCACCGTCGCCGCCGGCGGGGCCGGCGCGCGGCTGGTGGGGTCCTACCGCTGATCACGACACATACCGCCGCCCCACGGGGGACGGCGGTGTGTCGTGTCGATCAGACCGGCGGGGAGCCGACCCTCAGCGACTGGCTGCCCAGTCGTCCTCGGAGTCGTCGTCCGCCCATCGGTCGGTGTACTCGTCCTCGTCGTCGTCCTTCGCCGCCGGAGCGGTGTAGGGAGACGGAGTAGAACCCGCCAGCTCGCGCTGAAGCGCGGAGAGGTCGGTGTTCGGTGAGCTGTACTTGAGCTCACGGGCCACGCGTGTCTGCTTGGCCTTCGCTCGGCCGCGCCCCATCGGCTCGACCCCCTCATAACGGAGAACGGGAGCCCAGCTCACGGGCTGGACGGCCCGCGTGGCGACCCCGACTGAGTGACTGTGTCTTGAGCAAGACTACGACACGGATCGACCACCGGCACGGGTCTCCCCCCGCCGTCCCCCGACCGGGGGCGTGGTACGGGCCACGGCCGGCGCCGACCCGGGCAACGGTGCTCGGCGAGGGATGGCGGAGCCGACGCCCTCAGATCCCGTACAGGCGGTAGGAGATCTCCGCCCGGCCGGGCGAGCTGGTGGCGGTGGCGGTGCCCCAGAGGTCGGCCAGCTCGCCGCTCACGCCGTGGATGACGGCGCGACCCTCGCAGGTGAGGGCGAGGTCGCAGGTGAGGGACAGCCGGGCGCGCGCCGTCCCGCTCTGACCGAGGACCTCCCCGGTGGCCTGGACCGCGCCACGGCACCGGATCGCCTCGGCGGTCTGGGTGCAGCGGTAGCGCGCGGTCTCCTGCAAGGAGATGCCGGTACCGGTGGTCACGGCCGTCTCCGAGAGCCGGAAGCGCACGACGTCACCGCTCACGCGCACGTCGAAGGGGGCCGATGCCTGTCCCACCCGGGTGGCCTGCAGCTCCACCGGGGAGCCCTCCCCGGCCGGCGGATGGGCCTGCGCGGTGCCGGCCAGGACCCCCACCAGCAGCCCGGACACCAGGACGAGGAGAGAGAGCAGGCGGCGGCTTCCCATGACGGCTCCTCGCGCAGGTGCCCCGGTCCGGAGGTCGTGTGTCACCAGGGTCTGCCGATCCGGGTCCGCTCGGCCAGGGCACTCGGGCCCTGCCCGGACGCCGCCGGTCGTCAGCGGGGCAGGCGGATGGTCGCCAGCCGGCCCACCGACGTGATGCGCTGCTCGGCCAGCCGGTCGGCGGCGACGGCGGGGGAGACGCCCTCGGCCGCGGCGGTCTCGAACACCCGCAGTGCGACGTCGAAGATGCCGGCCGCCTTGGCCTCGGCGCGGGCGAAGGAGAAGCCGTGCCGCTCGTCCTCGACCTGGATGACCCCGCCGGCGTTCACCAGGTAGTCGGGGGCGTAGAGGATCCCGCGCGCGGTCAGCTGGTCCGGGATGCCCTCGTGGGCGAGCTGGTTGTTCGCGCCGCCGCAGACCACCTCGGCCTGCAGGGCGGCGACCGTCGCGTCGTCGAGCGCGCCGCCGAGGGCGCAGGGCGCGTAGACGTCGGCCGGGCAGCGCACCAGGGTCGCGGTGTCGGCGACCGCCTCGACGCCGGGGTGGCGGGTGAGGACCCGCTGCACCGCGGCGGGGTCGACGTCGGTGACGAGGACGTCGGCGCCGTCGGCGACCAGCCGGTCGACCAGCCAACCGCCCACCTTGCCGACGCCGGCGACGGCGACGGTGCGCCCGGACAGCGTCGGCTCGCCCCAGCGGTGCTGGGCGGCGGCGCGCATGCCCTGGAAGACGCCGAAGGCGGTGAGCACCGAGGAGTCCCCGCAGCCGCCGTACACCTCGGAGCGGCCGTGGGCGAAGCGGGTCTCCCGGCCGACCAGGTCGAGGTCGGCGTTGGTCGTGCCGACGTCGCACGCGGTCAGGTACCGGCCGCCGAGGGCCTCGACGAACCGGCCGTAGGCCCGCAGCAGCGCCTCGGTCTTGTCGGTGCGCGGGTCGCCGATGACGACGGCCTTGCCGCCGCCGAGGTCGAGGCCGGCCAGGCTGTTCTTGTAGGTCATCGCCCGGGCCAGGCGCAGCGCGTCGGCGACCGCCTCGTCCTCGGTGGCGTAGGGGTGGAAGCGGGTGCCGCCGAGCGCGGGGCCCAGCGCCGTCGAGTGGACGGCGATCACCGCCCTCAGGCCCGAGGCCGGGTCGGAGCAGAAGACCACCTGTTCAGCGCCGGAGCCTAAGACGTCCACGACCGCCGAGCCTAGAACGTGCGGAAGTGCCGTCCGTCACCCCGAGGGGGCCTCAAGTCCGCCGCCCGGGATGTCGACAAGTGCTGTGACGGATGTCGGTGACTGTGTCGTGCGGTCACGGTGTGACTTCCGTGCCGCGTGTTGCCACTGTGGCGCGTGTCCGCCGGACGACGCTGACGCCGCACCTGCACCACCCCCTCTTCCCCAGGGAGCGCCCGATGCCGCAGTGCCGTCCCGCCCGGACCCGCGGCCGCCGTGGCGGCGTCCGCGCCGCCCTGGTAGGCCTGCTCTCCTGCGCGGTCCTGCTCGGCACCGCCGGGCCCGCGCTCGCCGTCCCGCCACCGCCGCCGAACCCGAGCGACGGCCAGATCGCCGACGCCCAGGCGGCCCAGGACGCGGCCGCCGCCGAGGTGGGCCGGCTCGCCGCCGAGGTGGCCGCCGCCGAGAGCGAGCTCGAGCGGCTCGGCGTGCAGGCCGAGGCCGCGGGCACCGCCTACCTCGCCGCCGAGGAGGCCCTCGTCCAGGCCCAGGCGGCCGCCGCCCAGGCCGCCGCCGACCTGCAGGGCGCGACCGACGCCGTCGACGCCGCGATCGGCCGCATCGCCGGGTTCGCCCGCGACAGCTACGTCAACGACCCCACCCTGGCCACCGCGTCCGCGCTGCTCGACTCCGCCGGCCCCGGTGAGCTCGTCCAGCGGGCCGCGCTCCTCGAGTACGTCGCCGACACCCAGGTCGACGTCCTCGAGGAGTTCGAGGTCGCGCGGGTCCGGCAGGCCAACGCCGAGTCCGCCGCGCGGGCCACCCGGGACGCGGCCGCGGCGGCCGAGCAGCAGGCTGCCGACGCCAAGGCCGCGGCCGACGCGCAGGTGGCGGCGCAGCAGACCGCCGTCGCCGCGGCCGAGGCGAACAAGGCGACGCTGGACCAGCAGCTGCAGGCGGCGCAGATCCACCTGCTGGAGCTGCAGGGCGCCCGGGACGCCTACCAGGAGTGGCAGCGGCAGAAGGCCGAGGAGGAGGCCGCCGCGGCCGCGGCCGCCGCCCGGGCCGCCGAGGAGGCCGCGGCCGCGGCCGCCGCCGCCCGCGCCGCGGCGGCGTCGGGCACCCCGACCGCCGCCGCCTCCGAGGTCAGCGGGTCCGGCTACGTGAAGCCGACCTCGGGCCGGACCTCGAGCTGCTTCGGCGCCCGCTGGGGCGTCCTGCACGGCGGCGTGGACATCGCCGCCCCGATCGGGACGCCGATCTACGCCGCCACCTCCGGCGTCGTCGTCCGGCACGGCCCGGCGACCGGCTTCGGCCTGGCCGTCTACATCCGCGGCGACGACGGCGCGGTGACGGTGTACGGCCACGTCGACGTCGAGTACGTCGGCACCGGCGAGCGCGTGGTCGCGGGCGAGCTGATCGCCGAGGTCGGCAACCGGGGCCAGTCCACCGGCCCGCACCTGCACTTCGAGGTCCACCCCTCGGGCGCCCTCCACGGCGGCCACGTCGACCCGGTGCCGTGGCTGCGCGCCCGCGGGGTGTCGATCAGCGGCTGCTGATCGGAGGACTCCCGTCCCCACCCCTCGCCGGCTCGCGGCGGGCGCCTGCAGGGGCCGGGGGCGACGACGGCCCGCCCCCCGAGCGGGGAGCGGGCCGTCGTCGTGCTGCCGACTAGCTGGTGGGGGCGGCGGCGCCGCAGTTCTGCTCGCCGAACCGGGCGACGTTGGTGGCCTCCGGGCCCTGCGCGACGGTCACGAACTCCTGGGCCGCGGTCTGCAGCTGGGCCTGGCCGTCGGGGGTGGTGAGGTCGACGGAGTTGGCGGTGTCGGAGAAGGCCTGCACGGCGTCGCCCACGACCTGCCAGTCGCTCGCGATCTCGGCCGGCGGCTGCACCGTGTCGAACGCGGCGGCCGCCTGCTGCAGCAGGCCGGGCAGCTGCTCGGGCGTCGCGGCCGAGAGCTGGTTGCCGAGCTCCTCGTACTGCGCGGCCTGCTCGCAGAACGCCGCGACGGCGGGGTCGTCGCTGGCGCCGGAGGGGCCGCTGGGGCTGCCGCTGGACTCGGCGGAGCTGGAGGTGCTCGCGGCGGTGGACTCGGCGGTCTCCTCGCTGCCCGACCCGTCGGAGCCCCCGCAGGCGGTGAGCACGACGGCCGCGGCCGCGGCCACGACGGCGGAGCGGGACAGGTGCGCGATCGATCGCATGCCCGGAGGCTAACGGCCGGGCGGGCGGTCCGCGTGCGGGCGCGGCTACCGTGCGGGCGTGCGCGCCCCCGCCGACCCACGCGTCACCTGGGACCTCCCCGCCCCCGGCGGGCTGCCGCGGACCGCGGACCTCGAGCCGCTGGTCACCCGCGTGCTGGCCCCCAACCCGTCGGGCATGACCCTCGACGGCACCAACACCTACCTCGTCGGCGCGCCGGGCAGCGGGCAGGCCGTCGTGGTCGACCCCGGGCCCGACGACCCCGCCCACCTCGCCGCGGTGGAGGAGGCGCTGGCCGCCCGCGGCGCGCGCTGCGTCGCCGTCCTGGTCACCCACCACCACGGCGACCACGCCGAGGCCGCGCGGCCGTGGGGGACCCGGTTCGGCGCGCCGGTCGCCGCGGCCGACGCCGCCGTCGCGGGGCCCGGCGGTCGGGTGCTCGAGCCGGGGGAGCGGCTGCGCCTGGCGGGCACCGCGCTGGACGTCGTCCCGACGCCCGGGCACACCCCCGACCACCTGGCCTTCCGGCTGGAGTCCGGGGCGGTGCTGGTCGGCGACCACGTCCTGGGGCGCGGCACGTCGGTGGTCACCCACCCGGAGGGCGACGTCGTCGCCTACCTGGAGTCGCTGCGGCGGGTGCACGACCTCGGGCCGAGCGCGCTGTACTGCGGGCACGGGCCGGAGCTGACCGAGGACCCGGGCGCCGTCCTCGACTTCTACCTGGCCCACCGCGCGTTCCGGGAGTCGCAGCTGCTGGCCGCGCTGGTCCGCGGGGCGGGCACCGTCGACGCGGTGGTGGCCGACGTCTACGCCGAGGTGCCGCGGGCCCTGTGGCCGGCGGCCGCGCAGTCGACCCGGGCCACGCTGGCCAAGCTGGCCGCCGAGGGGCACGTCGTCGTCGAGGGCGAGCGGGTGCGCCTGCCGTGAGCGGGGCCGCCGTCGTCCGGGCCGCCGACAGCGAGCGCGACCAGCGGCGGGCCGCGGCGGCGCTGCGGACGGCCGGGCTGCGGCGCGGCGACCGGCTGCTGGTCTCGGCGGCGTCCTCCCCGGCGCTGCTGGCCGTCGTCCTCGGGGCGCTGCGCACCGGGATCGTGCCCGTGGTGCTCGACCCGGCGCTGCCCGCGGCCGAGCGGGCGGCCCTCGCCGACGACGCCGACGCGGCCCTCGACGCCGGCGGCGACCCCGCTGCGCTGCTCACCGGCGACGACGAGGCCGGCCTGGCCGACGTGCCGCTGGCCCGGCCGATGCACTACACGTCGGGCACCACCGGACGGCGCAAGGGCGTGTGGTCCGGCGTCCTCGACGACGGCGACGCCCGCGCGCTGGCCGCCGAGGAGATCGACCTCTGGGGCTTCACCGCCGCCGACCGGCACCTGGTGCTCTCGCCGCTGCACCACTCGGCGCCGCTGCGGTTCGCCGTGCACACGCTGCTGGCCGGCGGCGAGGTGCTGCTGCCCGGCCCGTTCGACGCCGCCCGGGCGGCCGCGGCGGTCGGCACGCTCGCCCCCACGACGACGTTCTGCGTCCCCACCCACCTGCGCCGGCTGCTCGCCCGCGACGACGTCGACTGGTCCTCCTTCCGCGTCCTCGCGCACGCCGGCGCGCCCTGCCCCGAGCCGCTCAAGCGGGCGGTGCTCGACGCGCTGCCGGCGGGCAGCGTCTGGGAGTTCTACGGCTCCACCGAGGCCCAGTTCACCGTCTGCTCCACCGACGACTGGCTGGCGCACCCGGGCAGCGTCGGCCGCGCGCGGCCGGGCCGGCGGCTGGAGACCGACGAGCGCGGCCAGCTGTGGTGCGCGGTGCCGCGGTGGGCGCGGTTCGAGTACTGGCGCGCCCCGGAGAAGACCGCGGCGGCCTGGCGCGGCGACCGGGTCACCGTCGGCGACCTCGGCCGGGTCGACCCCGACGGCACCGTCTGGCTCGACGGCCGCCGCGAGGACCTGGTCATCTCCGGCGGGGTGAACGTCTACCCGGCCGAGGTCGAGGCGGTCCTCGACGCGCACCCGGACGTGGTGGAGAGCGCGGTCGTCGGCGTCCCCGACGAGGAGTGGGGGCAGCGGGTGGTCGCCGCCTACGTGGGCGCCGCCGACCCCGCCGACCTCGGCGCCTGGGCCCGCGAGCGGCTGTCCCCGGCCAAGCGGCCCAAGAGCCTGCACCCGGTGGGGGAGCTGCCGCGCACCTCCACCGGCAAGGTCCGGCGGCTGGACCTGCCGGGGGTCCTCGGCCTGTGAGCTGGGACATCGGCCGCTGGGACGTCGTCGTGGTGGGCGCCGGCTCGTCCGGCTGCGCGCTGGCCGCCCGCCTCGCCGACGCCGGCCGCCGGGTGCTGCTGCTCGAGGCCGGCGCCGACCACCCCCGGCCCGCCGACTTCCCGCCCGACCTGCGCGACGCCACCACGTTGCGCGCCACCGTGCCGGGGCACCCGGTGAACTGGTCGTTCACCACCGAGCTGACCCCGGGCACGACCGCCCCGCTGCCGCGCGGGCGCGTGGTCGGCGGGTCCAGCGCCGTCAACGGCGGCTACTTCGTCCGCGCCACCCCCGCCGACCACGCCGGCTGGGCCGCCGCCGGCAACGACCTGTGGAGCCTCGCGGTCACGCTGCCGGCCTGGCGCCGGCTCGAGGACGACCGCCAGTACGGCGACCGGCCGGGGCACGGCCGCGGCGGCCCGCTGCCGGTCACCCGGCCCTCCGGCGGCTCGCCGCTGACGGAGGCGCTGGCCGCGGCGGCCGCGGAGCTCGGCGTCCCGGAGGAGCCGGACAAGAACGCCGGCGGCCCGCCCGGCTACGGGCCGGTGCCGTTCACCGTCGACGGCGGCCTGCGGGTCAACGCGGCGATGGCCTACCTGTCCCCGCGGCGGGGGTCGCCGCGGCTGGCCGTGCGCGGCGGGGTGCGGGTGCGGCGGGTGCTCGTCGAGCGCGGCCGCGCGGTGGGCGTGGACACCGACGCCGGCCCGGTGCGCGCCGCCGAGGTGGTGCTGGCCGCGGGCGCCGTCGGCTCGCCGCACCTGCTGCTGCTGTCCGGGATCGGCCCGGCCGCGGACCTGCGCGCGCACGGCCTCGGCGTCGTCGCCGACCTGCGCGGGGTGGGCGCCGGCCTGTCCGACCACCCCCTGGTGTACCTGCCGTGGGTCCCCGTGCCCGGGCTGCCCGAGGGCGACTGGCCGCTGCCGCTGCACGGGTCGCTCAACGCCACCTCCTCGGACTCGCCCGTGCCTGGAGACCTGGAGGTGCTGCCCTGGCTGCGGCCCTGGGGGCGGGTGGTCCCCGGCGGCGGCGGGGACGACAGCACGCTGTCGCTGGCCGCCGGCCTGTACCGCGAGGAGAGCCGCGGCCGGCTGTCGCTGGTCTCGGCCGACCCGGCGGCGCCGCCGCGGATCGAGCACCGGTACCTGGCGACCGCGACGGACCGGCGGCGGCTGCGCGAGGTGGTGCGCCTGGCCGCCGGCCTGCTGCGCACCCGCGCGCTGGCGCCGCTGGTCGCCGCCCGCCCCGGCCCGCCCGCGCACGTCCTCGCCGACGACGCCGCGCTCGACGGCTGGGTCCGGGCGCACCTGACCACGGCGGTGCACCTGGCCGGCAGCGCCCGGATGGGCCCCGACGGCGACCCGGGCGCCGTCGTCGACCAGCACCTGCGGGTGCGCGGCGTCGCGGGACTGCGGGTGGCCGACACGTCGGTGCTGCCGGAGGCGCCCTCGCGCGGGCCCGCGGCGACCGCGGTGCTGGTCGGCGAGCGGGCCGCGGAGCTGATGACCGGCGCCTGACCCGGTGCGACGCCGGTCACGTCCTCGGTAGCGTCCCGGTTCCCGGACGGCGTCGTCCGGGACGTCCAGAGGAGGACCCGTTGCCCCAGGTGCAGACCGTCCGCGGCCCCGTCGACACCGCCGACCTCGGCCCCACGCTCATGCACGAGCACGTGTTCGTGCTCAACGCCGACGTCCAGCAGAACTACCCCGACGAGTGGGGCAGCGAGGACGACCGGGTCGCCGACGCGGTGCGGAAGCTGACGAAGCTGGCCGGGACCGGCGTGCGCACCATCGTCGACCCCACCGTGATCGGCCTCGGCCGGTACATCCCGCGCATCCAGCGGATCGCCGAGCAGGTCGACCTCAACATCGTCGTCGCGACCGGCTGCTACACCTACGACGACGTCCCGTTCTTCTTCCACTACCGCGGCCCGGCGCTCGACGCGGCCGTCGGCGCCGAGGTGCCCGACCCGATGGTCGACATGTTCGTCGGCGACATCACCGACGGGATCGCCGGCACCGGGGTCCGGGCGGCGTTCCTCAAGTGCGCCATCGACCACCAGGGCCTCACCCCCGGCGTGGAGCGGGTGATGCGCGCCGTCGCCAAGGCCCACCGCGCCACCGGCGCCCCGATCACCGTGCACACCCACCCGGGCAGCCACACCGGCCTGGAGGTGCAGAAGGTCCTCGCGGACGAGGGCGTCGACCCGGGCCGGGTCGTGCTCGGGCACAGCGGGGACACCACCGACGTCGACCACCTGTCCGAGCTCGCCGACGCGGGCTTCGTCCTCGGCATGGACCGGTTCGGCATCAACCTGGACACCACCTTCGAGGCCCGCGCCGACACGCTGGTCGAGATGTGCCGCCGCGGCTACGCCGACCGGATGGTGCTCTCGCAGGACGCCTCCTGCTACATCGACTGGCTGGCGCCCGGCGTGATGGACCTCCTGCCGCAGTGGCACTACACGCACATCCACGACGACGTGCTGCCCTACGTGCGCGAGCGCGGCGTCACCGAGGAGCAGATCACCACGATGCTGGTGGACGTCCCGCGCCGGTACTTCGAGAACACCGGGACCTACTGAGATGGCGCTGCACCCCTTCGACGAGGCGGGGGTCGAGCGCGACGCGGCCGGCGTCAAGCACTACACCGACCTGCCGGCGTCCGTCGTCGCGATGCTGCGGGCCTCGGTCGAGCGGGACCCCGACGGCGAGGCGGTCGTCGAGGTCGACGGCCCCCGGCTGACCTTCCGCCAGCTGTGGGACGGCGCGGCGCGGGTCGCCGGCGGGCTGCGGGAGGCCGGCGTCGGCCGCGGCGACCGGGTGGCGATCCGGCTGGGCAACGGCGCCGACTGGGTCCTGGGCTTCTTCGGCACGCTGCTGGCCGGCGGCGTCGCGGTGCCGGTGAACACCCGGTTCACCGAGCCCGAGGCGCAGTACGTGGTCGACGACAGCGGCGCGCGGGTGGTGCTGGCGCCGGGGGCGCCGCTGCCCGACGGGGCGCCGTACGCGGAGGAGGGGCTCACCCGGTCCGACCTCGCGGCGATCTTCTACACCTCGGGGACGACCGGCTTCCCCAAGGGCGCGATGACCAGCCACGAGAACTTCCTGACCAACACGGAGAACGCCCGCCGGGTGGTCGGGCTGGGCCGGCACGACCCGACGCTGCGCAACCTGGTCAGCGTGCCGCTGTTCCACGTCACCGGCTGCAACAGCCAGCTGCTGCCGGCGCTGGAGGGCGGCGCGGCGGCGGTGGTCATGCCGGCGTTCGAGGTCGGCCGGTTCCTGCGGGTCATCCCGGAGGAGCGGATCGCGGTCGTCACCTCGGTGCCCGCGGTGTTCTGGCTGGCGGTCAACCAGCCGGCCTTCGCCGACGTCGACGTGAGCAGGGTCCGGTTCGCCACCTACGGCGGGGCACCGATCGCGCCGGAGCTGGTGGCGCGGATCAAGGAGGCGTTCCCGGCTGCGCGGGTGGGCAACGGGTTCGGGCTGTCGGAGACGTCGTCGATCTCGACGTTCCTGCCGCACGAGTACGCCGGCACGCACGCCGACTCGGTGGGCTTCCCCGCGCCGGTGGTCGACCTGCGGCTGGAGGGCGTCGACCCCGCCACCGGCGTCGGGGAGCTGCTCATCCGCGGCGCCAATGTCGTCCAGGGCTACTGGAACAAGCCGGAGGCGACCGCGCAGGCGTTCACCGACGGCTGGCTGCACTCCGGCGACCTGGCGCGCATCGACGACGACGGGTTCACCTACGTCGTCGACCGCGCCAAGGACATGATCAACCGCGGCGGCGAGAACGTGTACTGCGTCGAGGTGGAGAACGCGCTGGCGGCCGCGCCGGGGGTCTTCGAGGTCGCCGTCGTCGGGGTGCCCGACCCGGTGATGGGGGAGAAGGTCGGCGCCGTCGTCGTGCCGGTGCCCGGCACCGAGCTCGACGTCGAGGCGTTCCTGGCGCACGCCCGGGAGCACCTGGCCGACTTCAAGGTGCCGCAGTTCGTGTCCGTGCGGACGGCGGTGCTGCCCCGCAACCCCGGCGGCAAGGTGCTCAAGCCGGTGCTGCGCGCCGAGTCGCAGTGGGAGCCGGTGCGGCGCTGAGGGGGCGGGTCGTCCCGGCGGCGCGCCGTCCGCAGCCGCCGGGACGCCGGACCAGGGGCCCGGTCAGCGGACCGGGCGGATCTCCGTCGTCGTGGTGATCGGCGACCACGCGTCGGGGTGCGGGCGGCCGGCGTCGGCCACCCAGCCGGCCGCGCGCTCACCCGGCCGCGGAGCGGTGCGGGGAGCGGGCCGGGAGCTCAGGGCGACGATCAGGGCGAGCAGCAGGAGCAGCCCGGCGAGGACCCCGCCGGTGACCAGGAGCGTCGTGAGCACTGACTGACCGTATGCGGCGGACTGCTCCGTGTCACAGGCAAGGAACGACGGACATCCCGGCCGGCCACCGGCAGGTCCTGCCGGTTGACGAACGACACGTGCACGGCCCGAGGACGCGGGTAGGGCAGCGGCGTGCACGACCTCGCGAGGCTGGCCGGACGACTGGCCGCGGTGCCGCTGGGCGCCCTGGCGCGCCGGCGCCGCGGCAAGCCGATGCACCCCCGCGGCGCCGTCGTCGCGGCCGTCCTGGAGCGGACCGGCGTCCCCGGCTCCTGGGGCGTCCCCTGGCTGGACGAGCCGGCGCGCGAGGCCGCCGTCGTCCGGCTGTCCCGCGGGGCGGGCCTGCCCGCCCCGCTGCCCGACCTCCTGGGTCTCGCGGTCCGCCTGCCCGACGGCGGCCGGCCCGTGGACCTCCTGCTGTCGAGCACCGGCTCCGGCCGCTGGACGCGGCTCCTGCCGGTGCTCCGGGTCGACGCCGCGACCACCTACTCGTCGATCATGGGCTACCGCTCGGCCGCGGGGACGCTCCGGCTGGCCGCGGTCCCGGACCGGCCGGAGGCCCTGCCGTCGGACCCGGCGCCGGTCGCCGCCGCGGCCCCCGGGCCGACGTTCCGCCTGGTGGTCGCCCGCGGCGCGGGCGAGTGGGTGCCGTTCGGCCGGCTGACCCTCGGGGACCCGGCCGACCCCCCCGACCCCGACCTGCGCTTCGACGCCGTCCGCAACCCGCCGCCGGGGCTGCTCGCCGACGGCCCGATGGCCCGGTTCCGGGCCCCGGCGTACGCCGCCGCGCGGGAGGGCCGCAGCAGCCCGGGATGAGCCCCGCAGGGGTGACGCAGGCCACCCGGTGACTTCCCACACGGTTGTGCGGCACCATCCTGGGGTATCGGAACTCCCCGGAGTTCACCGAGGAGCACCGCCCCTGCCGTCGCAGTGCTCGACCGCAGGAGGAGTGGCCGTCCGAGTGATGCACGCTCTACCGACGTCCGCGTCGCCCGCGCGGATCCGCGTCGCGACGGTGCCGCACGCCGATCCCTACGTCGACGCCGTGCTGCCCGCCTCCGCGGTGCGGGTGGGTCCCGACCACGACCCGAGCCCGTGGCTGGACCCGGCGTACCTCACCGCGCACGCCGGCCTGGTCGACGTCGTGCACGTGCACACCGGCTACGGGCACCTGCACGAGGACGAGGTGGTCAGCTGGACCGAGGCGCTGCGCCGCACCGGCGTGCCGCTGGTGGTCACCGTGCACCAGCTGCGCGACCCCGCCCGGCCCGAGCGGCACCGGCACGACGCCCACCTGGCCGCGCTGCTGGCCACTGCGGAGGTCGTCTTCACGCTGACCCCCGGCGCCGCCGACGAGATCGCCGAGCGCTTCGGGCGGACGGCGATCGTCGTCGCCCACCCCTCGGTCGCCGCGGCCGACCCGGACACCGGCGCCGAGCGCGGCCTGGTCGGGCTGGCGCTCGGCATCCCGGGGGTCACGGTCACCGACCCGGTCGGGATGGTCCGGGCCGCGCTGTCGGGCGCGGTCTCCGGCGGCGGGCGGCTGCGGGTGTTCCTCGAGCCCGGGCAGTCGCTCGCCCTCGACCCGGACCTGCCCCGCGCCGAAGGGCTGGAGGTGGTCGTCCGGGACCCGGCGCGCTGGGCCGCGCAGCTGCAGGAGCTGCACGTGGCGGTGCTGCCGCAGCGCTGCGGCACGCACTCGCGGGACCTGGAGGTGTGCCGCGACGTCGGCACGCGGGTGGTGGCGCCGCGCTGCGGGTGGTTCGCCGACCAGTGGTCCGACGTCGTCGGCTACGGCAACGACGAGGAGTGCGGCTTCGACCCGGTGTCACTCGGCGTGGCGGTCGGCGCGGCGCTGACCCGGCCGATGCCCCGCCCCGCCGACCGCGGCTGGCGGGCGGAGCAGCGCGCGGCGGTGCGGGCGGTGCACGAGCAGGTCTACGACCAGGTGGTGGCCGACCGCGCCGTCCGGGTTCGAGGCGTCAGGGCCTGACCAGGTCGGTGATCCACAGGCCGGGCAGCACCTCGCGCTCGGCCACCTCGGTGAACCCGGCCCGTGCGTAGAGCCGGCGGGCCGGGGTGTTGTCGCGGCCGGTGGAGACGGTGACCGGGCGCCGCCCGGCCCGCTCCAGCACGGCGGCGACCAGGGCCAGCCCGGTGCCGCGGCGCGCGTGCGCGGGGTCGACGACGAGCCGGTCGACGTCGACGCCGCTCCCGGTGTCCCGCCAGCCGAGGGCGCCGAGGACGGTCGCGCCGTCGCGGCCGACCAGCCAGGACAGGCCGGCGGCCCGCAGGGCGGCCAGGTCCTCGTGCAGGGCGGGGATGCGGTCGTCGCCGATGAGCCGCGCCTCGACGGCGTAGGCGGCGTGCTGGACCTCGAGCAGGCGGGCCGCGAGGCCGGCGTCCCGGGCCGGGTCGCGGGCTTCGACGACCACCGGGCTCCGGAGGGGGAGAAGAGTGTGTGGGCAGGGGCGGGGTCGAACCGCCGACCTCTCGCTTTTCAGGCGAGCGCTCGTACCGACTGAGCTACCTGCCCCTCCCGGTGACGATGCACCGGGGAAGCGACCCTGACGGGACTCGAACCCGCGACCTCCGCCGTGACAGGGCGGCGCGCTAACCAACTGCGCTACAGGGCCTTGCTGGTACTGCTGGTGGTGCCGTGCCCCCAACGGGGTTCGAACCCGTGCTACCGCCTTGAAAGGGCGGCGTCCTGGACCGCTAGACGATGGGGGCTCGTGTTCGCCGGGGGCAGGGAGAACGATACACGGCCCCCGGAGGGCCCCTGACACCACCCCTCGGCCAGGCGTGGCGGGCCCGCCCGGGGCCGGCCGGCTGTCACGATCCGCGGGTGTCCCGCCGCGCCCCCGCTCCCGTCCCCGCCCTGCTCGCCGCGGCGCTGCTGCTGACCGGTTGCGGCGGGGAGGAGCGGCCGGCGGCGGGTGCGTCCCCGACCGCGGCGACGTCCTCCGCGACCTCCTCCGCGACGCCGTCCGCCGGCGGGTCCTCCTCGCCCACCGGGAGCGACGACGGGGACGCCGGCACTGTCGCGCCGTCGTCCCCCGCCGACACGCGGCCCGACACCGCCGACGCCTCCGCCGACGCGTCGGTGACCGTGCGCGACGTGCGCACCGGCCGCCACGACGGCTTCGACCGCGTGGTGTTCGAGGCCGGCGGCACGGGGACGCCGGGCTGGGACGTCCGCTACGTCGACGTCGCGAGCTCGCAGGGCAGCGGCGAGGAGGTCGAGGTGGCCGGCGAGGCGGTCCTGCAGGTGACGATCACCGGCGCCGGCTACCCCTACGACACCGGCGTCGAGGAGTACGCGGGCCCCGACCCCCTGCCGGGCGAGGGCACCGCCACGGTGACCGAGGTGGTCTTCGACGCGACCTTCGAGGGGACGACGGTCGCCTTCGTCGGCACCCGCTCGCAGGCGCCGTTCCGGGTCTACGCGCTCGAGGACCCGACCCGGGTGGTCGTCGAGGTCGCCGACGCCGGGTGAGCGGTCAGCCGAGGCTGGCGGTGAGCTCCACCGTGTCGCCGGACACGCTGGTGCACTCCAGCGACAGGCTCCCGGCGTTCACGGACTCGCCCTCCCCGCAGGAGACGCTGGCCCCGGCGACGTCGATCGACGCCCGCCCGTCCTGCACGCTCCCCAGCGTCACCGTCGTCCCCAGGACCTCGACCTCGCTGCCCTCCCCGTCGAGCGTGATCGTGCAGGTCGACCCGGAGCAGGAGAAGCCGTTCGAGGTGAACGAGCAGCCGGCGACGGGGACCAGGGCGAGCGCCCCGGCGAGGACACCGGCGGCCAGGCGGGGAGTCGGAGCCATGGCGGGAGCGTAGGGCGGGCGGCTCAGTCCGTCGGGGAGGCCGGCGTCCCGTCGCCGGTGCCGTCCCCCGTGCCGTCCTCGGTGCCGTCCTCGGTGCCGTCGGCGGCGGTCCGCTCCGGGACGACGGTGCGCACGATCGTCGCCTCGGTCTCGCCGAGGCCGCCGAGGGTGATGTCGTCGTAGGCGACCAGCGCGCCGCTGTCCGGGTCGAGGTAGAGGACCGTGCAGGTCAGCGGCTCGGGGTACTCGCCCTGCAGGCCGCGCAGGCCGGCGCCGCCGGTCGACCCCTGCACCATGAGCAGCGTCCCGCCGTCGAGGGTCTCGACCTCCCGCTCGTGGGTGTGCCCGGCCAGGACCAGCGGGACGACGCCGTCCAGCGGCCCGGCCTGCCCGGGGTCGTGCACCATCGCGATCGCCGGCGTCGCCGCCTGCTCCTCGGCGACCTCCGCGAGGTCCTCGCCGGTCTGCTCCAGCGACTCGCCGTCGCCGGAGGCGTCCTTGTCGGGGGTGAACCGGGGGTCCCGGGCGCCGACCACGGTCAGGCCGGCGACCTCCGTCGCGGAGTCGTCGAGGACGGTGGCGTTGGGCTGGGAGGCGACCAGCGCGGCGGTGGTCGCCGAGTCGTGGTTGCCGCGGACGTACACGTAGGGGACGCCGAGCGCGCCGATGGAGCCGATCAGCCGGTTCTCCGGCTCGCTGCCCCAGTCGGTGATGTCGCCGGTGTCGAGGACGGCGTCGACGTCGAACTGGTCGGCCACCTGCGCGACCAGGTCGAAGCCCGCCGGGTTGAGGTGGATGTCGGAGACGTGCAGCAGCGCCACGGTGTCGGAGGGCCCGCCCGGCGCCGGCAGCGCCGACAGCGCGGAGTACAGCGTGCCGACGTTGGTGACCAGCTCCTCGAGCGACTCCCGGTAGGCGCTGAACCGGGCGACGATGTCCTCGGCGCTGCCGATCAGGCTGGTCGCGTTGACCAGCAGGCCCGTGTAGGTGGGCTGGGACAGCGCCTCGGGCCGCCAGGTCGCCGCACCCAGGCCGGCGGTGCCGGCGAGCAGCACCACGGAGACCCCCGCCGCGACCAGCGGCTCGCGCCAGCGGCGGTAGAGGAGCAGGGAGGCGACGGCGGCGCCGCCCACCCCGGCGGCGGCCGTGGTCCAGGCCAGCCGGACGACGGCGTCCTGCAGGTCGGCGCTGACCCGGTCGACCAGGCCGTCGAGCCGGGCCGGGTCGCTCATCAGCTCCTGGATGCGGGACTCGTCGACGCGGCGCAGCTGCACGTCCAGGCCGAGCGGGCCGTCGTAGGCGTCGACCTCCAGCGTGCCGAGCGGCGGCACCTCCACGGTCGCGCCGCCGCCGGTGGGGGTGAGGGCGAGCCCGGCGTCGAACGGGCCGATGGGCGCCTCGACGCGGCCGAGCAGCAGGATGCCGAGCAGCGCGCCGGCGGCCGCGACGGCGAGCCGGACCGCCCAGCGCCCGGCGGCCCGTGCCGGACGCCTCCAGCGCCCGGGCGCCCGCGTCGTCGGCTCGCTCATCCCGTCGAGGCTAGTTCCGGGGCCACGCCCCTGCTCGGGACGGCGACGGCCGGCCGGGATGGGCCCCGGCCGGCCGTCGCGGTGTGTCCGTGCAGGTCAGGCGACCAGCTTCGCCGTCACCTCGGCCAGGCGGCGGCCCTGGTGACGGGCCGCGGCGAGCTCGGCGTCGGACGCGGTGGCCGACTTGCCGCCCGAGGCGTTCGAGACGCCGTAGGGGTTGCCGCCGGCCTCGAACAGCAGCGGGTCGGTGTAGCCGGGCGGCACGATCACCGCGCCGAAGTGCGAGAAGACGTTGAAGAAGGTGAGGATCGTCGACTCGTTGCCGCCGTGGACGTTCTGCGCGCTGGTGAACGCGGTGGCGCCCTTGTCGGCCAGCTTGCCGGTGAACCACAGGCCGCCGAGCGTGTCGATGAACTGCTTCATCTGCGAGGCGGGCGTGCCGAAGCGGGTGGGGCTGCCCAGCGCGTAGCCGTCGGCCCACTCCAGGTCGGCCGGCGTGGCCTCCTGGACCTCGTTCGCGGTGGCGTCGACGTGCGCCCGCCACAGCGGGTTGCTGTCGATGGCCTCCTCGGGGGCCAGTTCCGGGACCCGGCGCAGGCGCACCTCCGCGCCCGCCTCCTCGGCGCCCTCGGCCAGGGCGCCGGCGAGCTGGTGCACGTTCCCGGTGGACGAGTAGTAGATGACGGCGATCTTCGCCACGGTTCCCTCGGCTCTCGTGTCGCGTACGCGGTCTCGTGGTTGCACGTTCAACCACTGCCGGGTCGTGTGCTCGCGACACGCGCGCGTCAAACACCCGGCGGGGGACCGGGCCGGGGGATCAGGCGGGCTGCGGGCGGAAGACCCAGCGCAGCGCCAGGAAGCGCAGCGTCCCGATGGTCGCGGTGACCAGGGCGATGACCGCCAGCTCGGCGACGACGGCGGGCTCGCTGACCGTGGCGTTGAACCAGCTCAGCGCCAGGCTGGTGGCCACCATGCCGGCGATCGCCAGCGCGCCGCCCTCCCACTGCGCGGCGAACCAGCCGACCCGCTCACCGGCGCGGAAGGTCAGCCGCCGGTGCATCTCGTTGGCGAGCATCGACGACAGCGCCGAGCCGACGACGTTGGCCTGCACGCCGCCCAGGTCGCGCAGCAGCCAGAACAGCAGCGCGTAGACGGCACTGGAGAACCCGCCGACCATCACGAAGCGCGCGAACTGACCCAGGGCCCGGTCGGAGCGCACCAGGGTGTTCAGGCTCGCGGCGAGGTCGGCGACCACGTCGACGACCGCGGGACGGTGCAGCAGCGACGGGCACGTCACGGGCGCACCTCCTCGCTGGTCACGGCGTCGTCGGGGATCACTGTGCAGGATCCTCCTGACACTTACCTGGGGGCGACCGCATTACTCCCTGCGGGTCGCTGTGTCGGGTGTGCATCCGCTCACTCCGGGTCCCCGCAGGCGCTTCCCAGGGGGCTGCCAGGGACCTGCGTCACAGTCGGGGCCATGAGGCCGCTGCTGTCCGCCGCCCTCGCCGTGGCGCTGGCGGTCGTCGCCGCGCTCACGCTGCTGCCCACCGGCGACGGGGGCTGGTCCTGGGGCTCGCCCGCCGTCGAGGCGCACTGGTACCTCGCCGGCCTGGACTCGCGCGCGACGGTCCGGCAGCTGCTGGGCAACCTGCTGCTGCTGACGCCGGTCGCCGCGGTGGCCGTCCTCCGCTTCCCGGCCCTGCGCCGGCCGGCCCTCCTCGCGGGCGCGGCCGTCGCCACGGGCGCGGCGATCGAGGCGCTGCAGTGGCTGCTGCCGCTCGGCCGGGTCGTGTCGCCGCTGGACGCGCTGCTCAACGCGGCCGGTGCGCTCGCCGCCGGACTGCTCGTGACCGCGCTGGTCAGCACCGTGGCCGGTGGCGTCAGGGTGGCCCGGCGGGGGTAGGAGCCCGCGCATGAGCCTGATGGGGATCCTCGACCGACTCGCGGACGTGAGCACCTTCGACCGGGCCATCGAGCAGGCCCGCACGGCGGTGCAGGCGGTCCTGCGGCCGGCAGCGCTCAAGGACGCGCTGCACGGCACCTGGCTCGGTCACCCGCTGCACCCGGTGCTCGTGCAGGTCCCCGTCGGGAGCTGGACCTCGGCCGGCCTGCTCGACGCCGTCCCGCCGCTGCGGCCGGCCGCCACCGTCCTGATCGCCACCGGGGTCGCCGTCTCGGTGCCCGCGGCGATGTCCGGCGCGGCCGACTGGTCGGAGCAGGAGGTCGGCGTCCGCCGGCTGGGCGCGCTGCACGCCGTCTCCAACATGGCCGCGCTGAGCCTGTACGTCGGCTCCCTGGTGGCCCGGGCCAAGGGGCGCGGCACGCTCGGCCGGGTGCTCGCCTACGCCGGGCTGGGCATCGCCACCGGGTCCGCGGCGATCGGCGGGCACATGTCCTACGCCCAGTCCTCGGGCGCCTCGCACGCGGCGACGGCGGCCCGCGCGCTGACCTCCGACTGGATCGACCTCGGCCCGCTCGACGACCTGCCCGAGGGCCGGCCCGCGCTGCGCACCGCGGGCGGCAGCGGGGTGGCCGCGCCCCTGGCCGCCGTCCGCCGGGGCGGGCGGGTCGACGTCTTCGTGGGTGCCTGCTCGCACCTGGCCGGGCCGCTCTACGAGGGCGCCGTCGAGGAGGTGCGCGGGCACGAGTGCCTGGTCTGCCCGTGGCACGGGTCGGCGTTCGACCTGGAGAACGGGGAGCCGCGGCGCGGCCCGGCGGCCAACCCGCAGGAGAAGCTCGAGGTGCGGATGGAGGCCGGCCGGGTCATGGCGCGGCTGCCCTCCCGCCACCAGTAGCCCCCCGCCCTACGCTCGCCGCATGCGGCGGACGGCGGCGGTGCTCGCCGTGCTGCTGTGCGCCGCGTGCGGCTCCGCACCCCCGTCGGCCGCCGAGCCGGCCTCGCCGGTGTCGCCGGCGTCGCCGTCGTCCACGCCCGCTCCCGGGCCGGCCGTGCCGCCGGTGCCCGGGATCGAGGCGGAGGCGGTGGAGCTGCGCACCGACGCGGCGCTCGGCGGGCAGGTGCAGGTCCGGGTCACCGACACCGGCACCGAGCCGTTCACCGTCACCGCCGTGGCGATCGACTCGCCCGGCTTCGCGCCGCTGCCGGACCGCGCGGTCACCGCCGCCTACGCCCCCGGCCGCACCATCGACCTGCCCACGCCCTACGGCGAGGTGGTGTGCGACGGGGCCGCCGAGCCCGCCGCGGCGCGGCTGACCGTCGTCCGGCCCGACGGGCGTACCGAGACCCTGCGCGTGCCGCTGGCCGCCGAGGCGCTCGGCCGCATCCACGAGGAGCGGTGCGCCGTCCGCGCCGTCCTCGGCGTCGCGGGGGTCACCGTCACCGGGCTCGCGTCGGACGGGAACGCCGTCGCCGGGTCGCTCGTGCTGACCCGGGCCGGCGACGACGACCGCCCGGTGACCGTGACCCGGCTGGAGGGCAACGTCCTCTACGACGTCGCTGCGGGCCTGCCGCGGACCCTGGAGGCCGGGGAGCCGACGCTGGAGGTCCCGGTCGAGTTCACGATGGCGCGCTGCGACCCGCACGCGCTGGCGGAGGTCAAGCAGCCCTACCTGTTCGTGCTCGGGCTGCGGGTGGGCGACGACGACGAGGTGCCCGCGGACCTGCCGCTGGACCAGGCGCAGCGCGACGTCCTCTTCGGGCTGGTCGCCACCGCCTGCTGACCCCGCGAAGGGACCGGCCCGGCTGTCCCGGGGGGAACGGGACGGCCGGGCCGGAGTGCTCGCACGCGGTCGTGACCGGCGCGCTGGGGATGACCGTAGGTAGTGGCCCCCGATGCCACGATCCCCTGAACGGGTGCACGTCCCCGCGCGGGTGGCGCCCCACGGTGACGCACGGTTGCCGACGGCGTGCGGTGGGCACCTCGACCGGGTGTTCCTCTTCTTCTCCAACCGCCTGGGCTGCCTGGGATCCCTGCTCGTGTCCGCGGTGCTGACCCTGGTCGTGCTGCTGGTGCTCGACGTGCTGTGACCGGCGACGAGGTCCTGGCCACGTGGGCGGCCGGGGCGGACCGGGCCCGGGGCGGGCCGCGCTCGCGGCGGGTGGAGGAGGTCGACCGCCGGTGACGGGGCGTGCACCGGGGGACCGCAAGCTGCTGCGCAGCGCCGCGGGGCGGGGCGCGACCGGCGTGTCCGGGACGGGTGGTCCGGGCGGCCGCCACAGGATCGGCGCCCTCGGAACCCCCCGGCGTGCGCGGACGTGCGCCGACGAGATCGGAGGGCACGATGCAGGACCCGACTCCCCGACGAGCCCAGCCCGACCAGCGGCGCCGCCCCGGCCTGCGCGAGATCCCCGCCGTCCGGAGAGGTGAGGAGGACGAGCGCAGGGCCCCGGCACGGGCCGCGCGCACCGACGCCTGAGCCACGACGACGCGGCGCGCCGGTCAGACCCGCCGGTCGCGCCGCGTCCTCCGGTCAGGTCCCGGGGCGAGGGGCCGTGCCCGCCGGCGGCCAGGGCATCCGCGCGCGGCCGGCCCGCGCCAGGGCGGCGGCGCCCGCGCCGAGCGCCGCGGTGACCAGCGCCGCCGACCCCGTCGGCGGCAGCCGGCGGTCCAGCAGCCGGATCAGCAGCGCCGTCGCGCCGCCGGCCGCCATCGAGCCGAGCACGGCCGAGCCGCCGAGCAGGCGCATGCCCTCCCGCGAGTCGCGGTAGGGACGCGTGACCTCGTCCCGGACCCGTTCGACCTCGCGGTGCACCGCCGCGCCGATCTCCTCGGTCAGCGGCTGCAGCAGGTCACGGCCGGGAAGTCCCGGGATCTGCGACGTCATGGCACCCTCCCCGGTCCCGACGGTCGCGGTGCCTGCGATTGTCGCCCCGGCCGGGCCCGCCGCGGGGCCCAGGCGTCCTACCGCTCGCGCTCCTCGCTCCCGCGGCCGGTGATCTTCTCGACGAAGTTCTCGATCTTCTCCGCAGGACCGCTGAGCTTCTTCTTCACGACCATCTTGGCGCCGCCCTCGAGGGTGTCCTCGAAGAGCCCGGGCAGGCCCCTGGGCTCGCTCTCGGGGTACAGGTCCAGCCGGTTGACCGCCTCCGCGAACCGCAGGTAGGTGTCCACGCTCGCGATGACGACGCGCGCGTCGACGGTCACCAGCTCGATGCCCAGCAGCGCCACGCGGGCGTACGCGTCGAGCACGATGCCCTTGTCCAGGACCACGTCGAGGACGTCGGCCAGGCCACTCGGGCGGGGCGCGCGGTTGACGGTCGACACGGTCATGAGCTCCCCCAGGTCTGCGGCTGCCTCCCCACGATGGCCCGCCGCCCGCCGGTCCGCAGAGGATGGCGCCCCGGTCGCGCCACGCCGTCATCGGGTGATGACGTCTGGTCACGGCTTCACTGACGGCCCGGGCGCGTCGTCGTGGGAGCCGCTCCGGCGGTCACCGGCCGGCGGGACGATGCCGGTGCCGCACCCCGCCCGCGGCCCCGCGCGGGCAGGCAGCGGATGGAAGAGGGTGCCGCCATGCCGGAGGGAACCCGACGCCGGGCCCAGCCACCCCAGCGCCGTCTGGACCGGACCCGCCAGGCCCCGCGGAGGGCCTCGAAGCCACAGGCGACGGGGGGCGGGAGTCAGAAGGAGTCCTTCGGCACCCAGCTCTGGAAGGGCTTCCTCGACGGCCTGCGCCGCCGACGCTGACCTCCGGAGGCCGGTGACCGCCCGCTCCGTCCGGGAGCCTCGGCGGTACCGGGCCTCGGGGGCTCGTCGTCCCCATCCGGATCGGCGGTTGTCCAGCGGATGGTCGAGGCGGAGCCCTGACCTCCTAAGATGCCGGATCAGCGATCTCGGGACGCCGACCCACTCCAGTCGCTCCACACGACTGTCGATGGGGGAGGCCGGAGTGGGGACCGCCTGCCGTGGTCTCGGCATGCTGTCGATCTCGGGAGGCGCAGTGTCGGATGCGCAGGGGAGTGCCGCACACCAGCGGACCTACCGCAGTGCCCTCTATGTCGACTTCGACAACCTCTACTCCGGACTTCGGCTGGTCGACCAGGACGCCGCGAGCGTCTTCGCCAACGACCCGGGGCGGCTGCTCGCATGGTTGGCGAGCGGGGCGGACGACGAGGGCGTCTTCCGCCGGCGGTTCCTCGTGCGCGACTGCTATCTGAACCCGCAGGTCTACGCGGGGTACCGGGCTCAGTTCGTCGCCGCGGGATTCCGGGTGATCGACTGTCCCTCGCTGACGCAGCGCGGCAAGAGCAGCGCGGACACCCACATCGTGCTCGACGTCGTCGACGCCCTGAGCCACGCGACCCGGTACGACGAGTTCGTCATCTGTTCCGCGGATGCGGACTTCAGCCCGTTGATGACCAAGCTGCGGCGCCACGACCGCCGGACGCTCATGGTGGCCGCCGGCCCGTACGCCGCTGCCTACGAGGCGGTCTGCGACTCCAGCATCGGACCGATGCAGCTGCTGGAGGCGTTCACCACCCCGGCCGCACCGACGGCGTCGGACGAGGCGCCCTCGCCCACCGGCCTGACAGGAGACGACCTGTCCACCGCGGCGGCGGCGATCCGCGCGCTCGTCGACGCTTCTCCCGCGCCTCTGGCGGGCGCGACCGCGGCCCACGCCGGGCTGCGGGCTGTGCCGCAGATCGCGGCTCGCGGCTGGGGTCAGGCGGGCGACGGCTTCGCCGGGTTCGTCCGCGACCGCCTCCCCGAGCTGGAGTTCCGGCGCGACGCCTCCGGTGGGTGGGTCCTGGACCCGCGGCGGCACGCGCTGGAGCCGGACCCCGGTGAGGCCCAGCCGGACGACGTCGTCGCCCGGGTGTGCCGCGTGACCCGTGCGCCGCAGCTCACGAAGGCGCAGTACGCGGCTCTGTTCGAGCACCTCGCGGCCGCCGCCAGGGGCAACCAGGCGCTGGACCGGCTCGCCGCCGACGTGCGGGAACGAACCACGGCCGCGGGTGAGCCGGTGAGCCGTCGCGCGGTCAACTTCGTGATCCAGGGGCTGCTCTACGCCGACACGGACCTCAGGGAGGCCGTCCCGAGCCCGCGCGAGATGACGTACGCCTGGCGGAAGCACCTCCGGACCCTGTGCGAACAGGCCGGGCTCGAGCTCAGCCGCGAGGACGAGGCGACCCTGGACCGGTGGGTGCTTCCGGCGGCGCCCCGTGGCAGCTGAGGGGCCTGCCCCCCTCCGGTGGTCGGCCCCGCCGACGGCGCGGGGACGGATTGCCGTCGTAGGCAGAGGCGGAGTCGTGGACCACCAGCAGCCGCTATGGCACCGTCCCGACATCGTGAGCGAGGACTGGCGGCCGCTGCGCCTGCGGCGGGACGGCACCTGCACCGACTGCGGCGCGGACCTGCCGACGGGCACGGCCGCGGTCTGGAGTCGGTCCGCCGGTGCGGTGCGCTGTCAGTCCCACACGGCGCCCGCTCCCGCTTCCGACGACCAACCCGCGACCGACGCGGGAACCTGGCGCACTCTGACGCTGCGTCGGGCGGCGGCCTGCGCCGGCTGCGGCGCCGACCTGGCCGCCGGGACCACGGCCCTGTGGAACCGGGCGCGGCGGGTCGTCCAGTGCCTGGCCCACGACGATGCGCCTCCCGCCCCGCCGGCAGTCGCTCTGCCGGCAGTCGGCCCGCCGGAGGCTGCCTCGGTCGCGCCTCCCGTGGCACCGCGGGTGACCGGCACCGCGGGCGCGTCCGCCGAGGCCGAGTACGAGCGCCGCAAGGCCCGCCGCGAGCAGCGGGTCCGCAGCGCCCACCCGATCCTCGGCGGGCTCATCCTCGCGCTCTCCGACGAACCACAGCACGTCGCCGCCTGGCGGCAGGGGGCCGCCGGCGAGCGAGCGGTCGCCCGGCGACTGGACCAGCTCGTCGAGCACGGCGTCGAGGTACTGCACGACCGGCGCATCCCGGGCACCCGGGCGAACATCGACCACATCGCCGTGTCCTCCGCGGGCGTCTTCGTCATCGACGCGAAGAACTACACCGGCACCGTGCGGGTCGACTGGGAGGGCGGCCTGTTCGGCCCCCGGCGGTACAAGCTGCTCGTCGGCCGCCGCGACTGCACGAAGCTCGTCGCCGGCGTCCAGGCGCAGGTGCAGCTGGTCCGCGACGCGCTCGCTGCCGATCCTCGGCTCCCCGACGCGGTGGCGGTCACCGGGGTGCTGGCGTTCTTCGAGGCCGACTGGCCGCTGTTCCCGCCCGACCGCATCGAGGACGTCCGGCTCGAGGGACCGAGGTCCACAGCCAGCTGATCCGCCGCGCCGGCCCCTTCAGCCCCGCAGCCGTGGGGCTGGTCGCCGACCGGCTGCGCACCCACTTCCCCGACCGCGAGGCGAACACCGGCCGGTGAACGCCGCGCTGGGGGTGAGGATCTCCGACGTCGAGCCGCCTCACGACGGCGTGGAGCGGGTGGGCAAGCGCACACCGCAGCCGGGCCGTGCCGACGGGCCCCGACGGCGGCATCCGCAACGGTGGTGAGCCCTCTCGTTCGATGTCGAGCGCCGGCCGGGCGGTCACGATCGCCGGCTCCGGGTCGGACACCCGGGAGTCCACCTCGTCCACGGATGGCTGGGACTTCTGGCGCGCTCGCGATCACCGCACCGGCCGCACGACGAAGTGGAAGGCTCTCCGACGCCGGGTGGATTCGTCCGCGTAGCGGCCGGTGCGGCCCCGCTGGCCGTCCCAGCGGCGCGCTAGCCTCGCAGAGGGCCGCAGGCGCCGCAGGTGTCTCACGCGTTGTCTCGTGGGTGTCTGAGAGGTTCTCTGCACCCACCGGGCCTCTAGCTCAACTGGCAGAGCAGCGGACTTTTAATCCGCGGGTTGTGGGTTCGATCCCCACGGGGCCCACCGTGCTGCCCCGGCGAGGAGCCGTCGACCCGGGATCCCCACGGTCCCGGTGTGCGACGGAGCATCGCCCGGCCCGCGGACCTCGACGTCGTCCGGGCCTCCTACGACCGGGTCGCCGAGAACTACGTGGCGACGGGCGTGGGCGAGTTGCACGCCCACTCGTGGCTGCGGCGTGCCGGTGGCTTGGACGACCCACCTGTGGGTCCCCGAGCAGATCGCCGCGATGCTCGCCGACGCGGGCTGGAGCCGGTGTCCGAGCTGCGGCTGCCGGCGGACGCGTCCGGGCACCCCAGGTGGCGCTCACCGCCCGGCGACCGGGCTGACCCGCGGGTCAGGAGCCCGCCAGCCACGCCAGGGTGCGGCCCCGCGACCAGCACCGGCCGACCGCCTCGGCGGGGAGGCTCGAGCCGTCGAACACGGCCACTCCCAGGATGCTGTGGCCGGAGGCTCGGCGGTCGCCGAACGTCGGGACGGCGGGCGCGACGCCGACCCCCTCCGCGGACACCCACGCCACCGCCCGGCCGGCCGCGGCCTCGCCGAGGCGCTGCAGGAAGCGCAGCCGGGCCTCGGGCGGGAGGCGCGACAGCGCCCACGTCGTCGTGACCACCGGCAGCGCGTCCGCGGGCACCCGGGCGAGGGCGTCGGGCAGCACCTCGACGGCGTCGCCGCGCAGCAGCAGGGGAGGGTCCGTCGCCGCCAGCGCGATCTCCGCGTCGAGCAGCGCCCTCCGCTCGGTCCGGTCCGGCGGCAGGCAGGCGCGCAGCCACCGGGCGTCGTCGGGGTCGGTCACGTCCACCGGATCGCGGTCGACGCCGATCCGGGCGACGACCCCGGGTACCGCCCGCGCCGGGACCGGCCGGTCCCCCACGACCCGGCACGCCGTCCGCACCGGGGACGCCGGGTCGCCCAGCGTCCGCCCGTCGCCGTAGGTGATGCCGACGCGGTCGAGGAACAGGTCGAACCCGGCCCCGCAGTCCACGCCGACCAGCCCGACCGCGGCCGCACCTCCCCGGTGCGCCGCCTCGGCGACCAGCGGGTACAGCACGGCGCCGTGCCCGGTCTCGGCGCCGCGCACCGGCCGGTGCG
>NZ_JBJGZJ010000019.1:0-90367 GCF_054050435.1 Geodermatophilus sp. SYSU D01036
GCCCGGGCGTTTCCGCCCGGGCCCGCGTCGCAGGGTGGATCAGTCGTGCAGGGCGACCCCCGAGCGGGTCACTCGATCGTCGTCGGGACCGTGATGGTGCCGTCGATGATCTGCTGGGCGTAGCCGTCGATGTCCTGCTGGATGTCGTCGATGTAGCCGCCCGACGTGGACAGGCCGACACCCTCGCCCTCCAGGTCGTAGCGGACGTCGGCAGCGCCCTCCGCGGTGCCCTCGGAGAACTCGTTGATGAAGGCCTCCACCGCGTTGTCGACCCGCTTGAGCATCGAGGTCATGATCACGGCCTGGAGCGCCGGGTCGTCGACCGTCTGGTACTGGTCGGAGTCGACGCCGATGGCGCGCTTGCCGGCGCTGGCGGCGGCCTGGAAGACGCCGACGCCCGAGCCACCGGCCGCGTGGTAGACGATGTCGGCCCCGGCGTCGTACATGCCCTGGGCGACGATCTGGCCGCGGGCCGGGTCGTTGAAGCCGCTGAAGTCACCGGCCGGCGAGATGTACTGCCGGTCGATGACGATCTGCGGGTTGACCGCCTGGGCACCGGCCACGAAGCCGGCCTCGAACTTCTCGATCAGCGGGCTCTCCACGCCGCCGACGAAGCCGATGTGGGCGCTCTCGCTCTTCAGCGCGGCGGCGACGCCGGCCAGGAACGACCCCTGCTCCTCGGCGAAGACGAGCCCGGTGACGTTGTCGCCCTTGGCGCCGTCCTCGTTGGACCCGTCGACCTGCGCGAACGTGGTGTCGGGGAACTGCGGCGCGACCTCGGCGATGACGTCGTCGTAGTTGAAGCCGACGGCGATGACCGGGTTGAAGCCCTGCTCGGCCAGCTGGGTGAGCAGCTCGGCGCGGTTGGACGCGTCGTCGTTGGGGCTGAGCTCCTGCAGCTCGCCGCCGAGGGCCTCGACGGCCGCCGACGCACCGGCGTAGGCGGAGTCGTTGAACGACCGGTCACCGCGGCCACCGGTGTCGTAGGCGAGGCCGACGCGCAGCTCCTCGGCGCTGCCGCCGCCCTCGCCGCCCCCGCCGCCGGCGGCGGGCTCGTCGCTGGCACAGGCCGCCAGGGCCATGCTGCCGGCCAGCAGCAGGGCTGCGGCCTTCATCTTCCGCGCTCGGCGCAAGACGATCTCCTCTCTGGAGGGAGCTGCCCGCGAAGGACGCGGAGGGCGCTCCCGTGGGTCCTGGTCGCGGCCACCCGCAGGCGGCCGCCCGGACGTGGACGACGTCGGCACGCTAACCGCGCTCTCCGGGCAGGTCGCCATGCCTGCGGCGGACCGAGACGGGATCGTTGTGAAGCGGCCGGGATCCCGTGGCCCCCGCCACTGCGCCCGGTCCCCGCAGGTGGCGCCGCCGGGGCTAGCGTCCCCCCGTGCATCGACGACGGGGTGCGCTCGCGGCCGTCCTGGCCGCGCTGGCCGTCCTCCTCGGGGGCGGCCCGGCGGTGGCCGCTCCCGATCCCGCGCGGCCCACCGCCGACCTCGCCGCCCCGACCCCGACCGCGCCGCTGCCCGGCGGCCCGCCGCAGGGCGAGGGCCCCGGTGGGGTCACCGTGGGCGGGGAGGGGCTGGACACCCGCGGCACGGTCGTCGTCGACGGCGCGCCGCCGCTGCCGGCCGACGTCGTCGCGGCCGGGTGGCTGGTGGCCGACGCCGGCACCGGCGACGTCCTGGCCGCCCGCGACCCGCACGGCCGCTACTACCCGGCGAGCACGCTCAAGACGCTGACGCTGCTCACCCTGGCGCACCGGCTGGACCCGGCGGCGGTGGTCGCCGGCACCGTCGAGGACGAGGCGATGGAGGGCAGCAAGGTCGGGATCGTGGCCGGCGGCCACTACCCGGTCGGGCTGCTGTTGCAGGCGCTGGTCATGCAGTCGGGCAACGACGCGGCCAACGCGCTGGCCCGGGCGTTCGGCGGGACGGAGGCGACCGTGGCCGCGATGAACGCCACCGCCCTGGAGCTCGGCGCCTTCGACACGGTGGCGGGCTCGGCGTCGGGCCTCGACGTCGCCGGGCAGTCCGCCTCGCCCTACGACCTGGCGCTGGTCTTCCGGGCGCTGGTCGCCGACCCGCTCACCGCCGGGATCCTGATGACGCCGACGGCGCAGATGCCCGCCGTCGAGGGCCGCTCGCCCGGCTTCCAGATCCAGAACCAGAACCCGCTGGCCGGCTACCCGGGGACGCTGGGCGGCAAGACCGGCTTCACCGACGCCGCCCGGCACACCTTCGTCACCGCCGCCGAGCGCGACGGGCGGCGGCTGGTGGTCAGCGTCATGGGCACCGAGAACGTGCCGCGCCGCGCCGCCGACCAGGCCGCGCTGCTGCTCGACTGGGGGTTCACGGTGCCGCCGTCGCTGGGCGGGGTCGGCACGCTGGTCGACTCCGCCGCCGACGTCGTCCCTCCCGAGCTGACGACCACCGCCGCCCCCTCCCCCGCGGGGCCGGCCGAGGTCGCCGCCGGCCCGGCCGAGCCGGCTCCCCCCGCGGACGACGGCCCGCCGGCCCTGGGCGCGGTGGCGCTCGGCGCGGCGGCGGTCGCGGTGGTGGCCGCGACGCTCATCGGCCGGCGGCGGGCGGTGCGCCGGGCTCCGCGGGCACCGGCGGGTCCTCCGGGTCGGGGCGCCCGGGACCGGCAGGGTCCTCCGGGGCGGTCGGGACCGTCCGCTCCAGGGCCGGGAGGGTCGCCGTCCACGCCGCGGTGAAGAACGCGAACCGGGCCACGAGGTTGATCCACACGAGGATGCCGACGGCGCCGCCGAACGCCGACGAGGTGACGCTGCCGGAGATCAGCGACAGGTAGAGGCTGCCGGCCAGCTTCATCAGCTCGAACCCGGCCGCGCCGAAGACCGCGCCGGGCAGGAGCAGCCGCAGCGGGTGCGACGTCGAGGGCACCACCCGCAGCAGCCACAGGAAGACCACGACGTCGCCGCCGAAGGCGAGCACGATGCCGAGCACGCTGCTGACGGCGCCCCAGCCGGGCGCGTCCTCGACACCGAAGGCCGTCAGGACGCCGTTGGTGGCCTGGGTGGCGAACCCGGTCAGGCCGATGGAGGCCAGGCCGGCCCCGCCGAGGGCGACCAGCGCGACGAGGTCGGCGAGGTTGTCCCGCCAGAACTCGGGCTCGTCGACGTGACCCTTCCAGATGCGCTCCATGCCGATCCGCAGCTTGTCCATCGCGCGCAGCCCGGCGTAGAGGAAGCCCGCGACGCCGATCAGGCCGGTGATGCCGGCCGCGCTGACGGCCGAGCGCAGCTCCCGGACGATCTGCTCCCCGGTCGAGCCGGGGAACGCCTCGCGGATGGCGTCGTAGAGCTCCTGCTGCAGCAGCGCGTCGCCGGAGAGGACCAGCGCGATGACCGACGCGACCAGCAGCAGCACCGGGAACAGCCCGAGGAACACGAAGTAGGTGACGCCGGCGGCCATGAGGTCGCCCTGGGTGCGGGTGTAGCGGCCCCCGGCCCGCGCCAGGTGGTCGAACCAGGGCCGGCGGCGGCGCTGGCCGTCGACGACGGCGGTGATACGGGAGCCGACCCCGGCGACGCGGGACAGAGGCGCGCGGACGACGTCGGCGGCGCGCGACCGTCCGTCCCGGGGTGCACCCACCGGTCCGAGTCTGGTCCCTCGACGGGGGTGCCGCGCGGGGGTCTAGTGCGGCGGGCCGGTGAGGGGGTACTCGCGGGCGACCGCCCAGGTGCCCTCCGGGGTCTGCTCGAACTCGGTGAACGAGGTGACGCGGAACTCCGCGGAGAGGTCGCCGAGGCCGGTGTAGGCCAGCTCGAGCATGTCGCGCGGGACGTCGTGCGCCACGGTCACGTGCGGGTGGTACGGGTAGCTCAGCGAGCGGGCCAGGGGGCCGGACCGGACGTCGGTGGCCAGCAGCTCGCAGTTGCCGATGCCGCGCGCGACGGCGACGAACACGACCTCCGAGACGGGCGTGAACGTGCCGGTGCCCGACAGGTGCATGTCGAAGGACGGGTGCGCCGCGGCGACGCGCACCAGGTGCTCGGTGATGGCCGCCCGGTCGGCGCAGGCCACCTCGGTGGGCGGCAGGAGCGTGACGTGCGGCGGCACGAAGCCCGCCTGCGGGTCGCCCACCTTGGCGCGCCAGTCGGTCAGCAGCTGCGCCCACGGCTCGGGGATCGGCACCAGGACCCCGACGACGGCGGTCTCCGGGGGCGCCAGCCGGCTGCGCGGGACGAACGTGTCGTCGTTCACGACCCCGCCACCGGCGCGAGGAAGCCGACCCGCTCGTAGGCCGTGCGGACGGTCTCCCCGGCCACCTCGCGCGCCCGGGCCGCGCCGGCGGCCAGCAGCCGCTCGAGCTCGGCGCGGTCGTCGAGCAGCTCGTGGGTGCGCTCGCGGACCGGCGTCACGAACTCGGCGACGACCTCGGCGAGCTCCTTCTTGAGGTCGCCGTAGCCGCGGCCGGCGAAGCGCTCCTCCAGCTCCGCGACCGGGGTGCCCGACAGCGCGCTGTGGATGGTCAGCAGGTTGGTGACGCCGGGCTTGGCCACCGGGTCGGCCACGACCTCGCGGCCGGTGTCGGTGACCGCCGAGCGGATCTTCTTCGCCGTCACCTTCGGGTCGTCGAGCAGGAACACGCAGCCGGCCGGCGGCAGGCTCTTGCTCATCTTCTTGTCCGGCGACTGCAGGTCCATGATCCGTGCGCCGCCGGCGGGGACGAGGGTCTCCGGCAGCGTGAAGGTCTCGCCGAAGCGGCCGTTGAAGCGGGTGGCGAGGTCCCGGGTCAGCTCCAGGTGCTGGCGCTGGTCCTCACCGACCGGCACCTGGTCGGCCTGGTAGACGAGGATGTCGGCGGCCTGGAGCACCGGGTAGGTGAACAGCCCGACCGAGGCCGAGGCGGTGCCCTCCCGCTGGCTCTTGTCCTTGAACTGCGTCATCCGGCCGGCCTCGCCGAAGCCCGTGAGGCACTCGAGCACCCACGACAGCTGCAGGTGCTCGGGCACGTGGCTCTGCACGAACAGCGTGCTGCGCTGCGGGTCCACGCCGAGGGCCAGCAGCTGGGCGGCCGAGACCAGGGTGTTCCGGCGCAGCTCCGCGGGGTCCTGCGGCAGCGTGATCGCGTGCAGGTCGACGACGCAGTAGAAGGCCTCGGTCGTCTCCTGCAGCGCGACCCACTGGCGGAGCGCACCGAGGTGGTTGCCGAGGTGGAAGGAGCCCGCCGTCGGCTGGATGCCGGACAGGACACGGGGAAGAGGCACGACGGCCATCAAACCAGCCGCGCGCTAGGCGACCGGCGCGCCGGGGCGCACCGTGTCGGGGGTCGTGGCGGCGAGCACGTCGTCGAGCGCGGCGAGGAACAGGTCGTCCTCCTCGGGCGTGCCGACGGTCACCCGGATGCCCTCGCCGGCGAACGGCCGGGTGATGACGCCGCGGGCCTCCAGCGCCGCGGCGGTCGCGGCGGACGGCTCCCCCAGCGGCAGCCACACGAAGTTGGCCTGGCTGTCGGGCACCTCCAGGCCGCGCCCGCGCAGGGCGGCGGTGAGCCGGTCGCGCTCGGTGACGACGGCGGCGACGCGGCGGCGGACCTCGTCCTGGCTGCCGAGCGCGGCGACGGCGGCGGCCTGGGCGAGCATCGACACGCTGAACGGCACGTGCGTGCGGCGGACGGCGTCGGCGACGGCGGGGTCCTCGGCGACCAGGTAGCCGACCCGCAGGCCGGCCAGGCCCCAGGCCTTGGAGAACGTGCGCAGCACCGCGACGCTCGGGCGCCCCCGCATCAGCTCCAGGCCGTCGGGGACGTCGGGGTCGGTGACGAACTCGCGGTAGGCCTCGTCCAGCACGACCAGCACCGTCGCGGGCACCCGGTCGAGGAAGCGCTCGAGCTCCGCCCGCCGGACCGCGGTACCGGTCGGGTTGTTGGGGTTGCACACGAACAGCAGCCGGGTGTCGTCGTCGACCGCGGCGGCCAGCGCGTCGAGGTCGTGGGTGTCGGGGGCGCCGCCGGGGACCGAGGGCACCAGCGGCACCTGGACGCTGCGCGCGCCGGCGACCTGCGCCAGCAGCGGGTACATCTCGAACGAGCGCCAGGCGAAGGCGATCGCCGTCCCGGGGTCGTTGAAGGCCTGGGCGAGCTGCTGGCAGAGCATGACCGCGCCGCAGCCGGGGACCACCTGCGCCGGGTCGACGCCGTAGTGCTCGGCGAGCGCGGCGGTGAGGACGGCGGCCCCGTTGTCCGGGTAGCGGTAGGTCTCCCCCGCCGTCTCCGCCAGCGCCCGCACGACGGCCGGCAGCGGCGGGAAGGGCACCTCGTTGCTGGCCAGCTTCACCGCGCGGTCGACGCCGAGCTCGCGCGCCAGGTCGGCCGGGTTGCGCCCGGGCTTGTAGGCCGGCAGCGCCTGGACGGCCGGACGGGCAGTGACCACGGGGCTCGACCTCCGCGCGCCCGGTGCTCCCGGGCGCCGACTCCTAGGGTGGCCCCATGCGCGTTCTCGTCGCCGGTGGGGCCGGCTACATCGGCAGCGTAGTCACCGCTGCCCTCCTCGAGGGTGGCCACGAGGTCACCGTGCTCGACGACCTGTCGACCGGGCACGCCGACGCCGTGCCCGAGGGCGCCCGGTTCGTGCAGGCCACGCTGCAGGACTCGGCGCCGGTGCTGGCCGAGGTGCGGCCGGAGGCGGTGCTGCACTTCGCGGCGAAGAGCCTGGTCGGCGAGTCGCAGGTGAGGCCGGAGATCTACTGGGAGCACAACGTCGGCGGGTCGCTGGCGCTGCTCGAGGCGATGCGCGCGGTCGGCTGCCGGCGGATCGTGTTCTCCTCCACCGCCGCCACCTACGGCGAGCCCGAGCAGGTGCCGATCCGCGAGGACGCGCAGACCCGGCCGACCAACACCTACGGCGCCACGAAGCTCGCCGTCGACGCGATGCTCACCTCGTACGCGACCGCGTACGACTTCGCCGCGGTGAGCCTGCGGTACTTCAACGTGGCCGGCGCCGCGTACGGCCTGGGGGAGCGGCACACCACCGAGACCCACCTCATCCCGATCGCGCTGCAGGTCGCGGCCGGGAAGCGCGAGGCGATGACGATCTACGGCGAGGACTACCCGACGCCGGACGGCACCTGCATCCGCGACTACATCCACGTCTCCGACCTCGCCGACGCGCACCTGCTCGCGCTGACCGCCCCGGAGCCGGGTGAGCACCGGATCTACAACCTAGGCAACGGCACCGGGTTCTCCGTGCAGCAGGTGGTCGACGCCGTCCGCGAGGTCACCGGGCACCCGGTGCCGGTGCAGGTGGGCGACCGGCGGGCCGGCGACCCGGCGCAGCTGGTGGCCTCCAGCGACCGCATCCGCGCGGACCTGGGCTGGACGCCGCGGCACCCCGACCTGGCCGGCATCGTGCGCGACGCGTGGGAGGTCGCGAGGAACCGGAGCTGATCGTCGTCGTCGCGCAGAAGCGCGGCTGAGCGGCCTCAGCCGGCCGGGGTGTCCTCCCCGGCCGGCTCGACGTCCGGCGCCCGGGTGACCGAGAGCCGGGCGATCCGGCGCCCGTCGAGCTCGAGGACGGTGAGCGTGCGGCCCTCCACCTCGACGGCGTCGCCGACGTCCGGCAGCCGGCCGAGCTCGGCGAGCACGTAGCCGGCGACCGTCTCGTACGGGCCCTCGGGCAGCCGCAGGCCGGTGACCTGCGCGAAGTCGTCGAGGTTGAGCAGCCCGTCGACGTCGTGCGGCCCGCCGGGCTCCTCGCCGTCCTCGGGGGCGACCCCCTCGTCGTACTCGTCGTAGATCTCCCCGATGACCTCCTCGATGAGGTCCTCGAGGGTGACGATCCCGTCGGTGCCGCCGTACTCGTCGACGACGATCGCCAGGTGCTGGTTCTCCCGGCGCATCTGCGACAGCGCCGTCAGCACGCCCGCGGTGCCGGGCAGCCGCTTCACCTCGCGGGCCATGTCGCCCACGGTCGCCGCGCGCCCGGCCGGGTGGGTGGGCAGCAGCAGGTCCCGGACGTGCACGAACCCGACGACGTCGTCCTGGTCGCGGCCGGTGACCGGGTAGCGCGACCAGCCGGACTCGGCGACCTGCCGGGCGGCGCGGCTGACCGTCGTCGTCGCGTCGAGGAACTCGACCTCGGTGCGCGGGGTCATGACCTCACGCACCTCGCGGTCGCCGGCGCGGAACACCTCGTCGATGAGCCGCCGCTCGTCGCTGGACAGGGACTCGTGCGCGGCGACGAGGTCGCGCAGCTCCTCCTGGCTGATCGCCTCGCCGCTGGCCCTGGGGTCGCCGCCGAGCAGCCGGACCAGCACGTTCGTCGACGCCGAGAGCAGCCAGATGACCGGGCGGGACAGCCGGGCGATGGTGTTGAGCGGCCGGGCGACGAGCAGCGAGAAGCCCTCGGCGCGCTGCAGCGCGAGCCGCTTGGGGGTCAGCTCCCCCACGACCAGGGACACGTAGCTGATCGCGACGGTGACCAGCACGAGGGCCAGCGGGTCGGCGACGCCCTCGCGGAGGCCGCGGCGGACCAGCCAGTCGCTGAAGGGCTCGGCCAGGGTGCTGGCGCCGAAGGCGGCGGACAGGAAGCCGGCGAGGGTGACGCCGACCTGGACGGCGGCGAGGAACCGGTTGGGGTCGCCGAGCAGCCGGGCCAGCGCGCGGCCGCGGCGCCCCCGCTCCGACAGCACCCGGACCTGGGCCTCGCGCAGGGACACGAGCGCGATCTCCGCGCCGGCGAACACGCCGCCGATCAGCACGAAGACGACGACCATGACGATGTCGAGCCAGACGTCGCTCACCGGCGGCGTGCTCCTCGCGTCTCGGGGTGGTGGTCCGTCCATGCTGCCCGGAGGGGGACCCGAAACCCACCGTGCGCCGGGGAGACGTCTCCCACGGCCCTTCCTGTGACCTCGGTCACGTCACCCTCCCGGGTGACCTCCGGCTACGGCTACTCTCCACGAAGTCACAGAAAGCGACTTGTCGACTTCGTGAGGTAGTCAACCCGTGCGCCACCGTTCCTCCCCGCCGTCCGCCCGCCACGCCGCTCCGGTGGCTCCCCATCGCCCGTCGCGGCGCCGGGCCCGCGCGCGTCGCCTGCTGCCGGTCCTGCTGGTCGTCCTCGTCGTGGGCGGCACCGCGCTGCTCGTGCCGCTGATGGCCGCCGGCCGGGGCGCGCTGTCGACGGCGGAGTCCGCGGCGACCTCCGCGGCGGACGCGGTGGAGGACGGTGCCGACGACGGCGCCGAGCGCACCGGCGTGGTCACGATGGGCGTCGACGGCTCCCCGACCACCGCCCCGGGGACGACGGCCGGCGCGCCGGGCTCGTCGGCACCGGGCTCGTCGGCACCGGGCTCGTCGGCACCGGGCTCGTCGGCTGCGGGCTCCCCCGCGCCGGGCTCGTCCGCGGCGGACACCTCCGCGCCGGGGACCTCGTCGTCGGCCGGCCGCTCCACCGCTGCCGGCGGGGACCCGTCGCCGGCGCCCTCGTCGTCGGCCGGGTCCTCGTCCGGGTCCTCGTCCGGGTCCTCGTCCGGGTCCTCCTCGTCCGCGTCCCCGGCGGGCACGTCGTCGGCTCTGCCCGGCTCCGCGGCCCCCTCGTCCGCTGGGTCCTCGTCGGCCGGGTCGTCGGCCGGGGCCTCGTCCGCGTCGGCGGCGGGTGCGGAGACGCCGACCCCGTCGTCGGAGCCGGCGCCCGCGCCGGTGGCCCGCACCGCCGCCCCGGCCGACCCGTCGGCGGAGGCCGCGGTGCTGACCCTGGTCAACCAGGAGCGCGCCGCCGCCGGGTGTGCGCCGGTGGTCGCGGACGCGGCGCTGGCCGCCGTCGCCCGGGCGCACAGCGCGGACATGCGCGACCGCCGCTACTTCTCGCACGACACCCCCGAGGGGCTCGACCCGTTCGACCGGGCCCGGGCCGCGGGCGTCGGCAACGCGCGGGCGGAGAACATCGCCCAGGGCCAGCGCGACCCGGCCGCGGTGATGGCGGCGTGGATGGACAGCCCCGGCCACCGGGCGAACATCCTGAACTGCTCGCTGACGAAGCTGGGCGTGGGCGTGGCCGAGGGCTCCGGCGGGCCCTGGTGGACCCAGCTCTTCGGCGCCTGAGCCCTCACCGCGCGAGCGCCTCGACGACGCGGGCGACCACGGCCTCCGGGGCGCGCAGGTCAGCAGCGGTCACGAAGACCACCCGCCATCCGGCGGCGGTGAGTCCGTTCAGCCTGCGCCGGTCTCGCCTCAGCTGACCGGGCTCCCCGTGCCAGGCGCCGTCGTACTCGACCGCCAGGCGGTGTTCGGGGAAGGCGAGGTCCACTCGCGCGACGAAGCCCCCGTCGTCGTCGCGGACGGTGTACTGCGGCACGGCGGCCAGGCCGGCGAGGGCGAGGAGCACACGCACCCGGGACTCCTGCGGGGACTCGGCGCGCGGATCGGCCAGCTCCACCGCCCGTCTCGCCCGCCTCGCCCCTCGGGAGGACGGCGACGTCTCCAGCGACCGGCGGAGAGCGGCACGGTCCACCACACCCCGCGCGAGCAGCACGTCCAGGGCCGCCACCGCCTCCCCGAGCGGCTCGCCGCGAGCGATGTCGATGGCCGTCCGTGCTCCGCTGGTGCACGGACGGCGGCGCACCTGGACGACGTCGACGGGTGGGAGCACCGTCCGACGGACCCGCAGGCCGGCGACCGGTCCGAACCGCACGTCGTCCGGGACCGACACCTCGACCGGCATCGTCGCGTCCGCGAGCCCCGTGGCGCCGTGGAGGTGAGCCGCCGTCCGGCCGCTGAACACGGCCGTGGGAGGGACGAGCAGGCACGCGCCACTGATGCGGACGTCGACATCGTCCGGCAGGACGGCGTCTGCGTAGACACCGCGGTAGAGCCGACGCCAGGAACGGCTCCGGAGGGCGGACGGGGTCAGCAGCCCTGCGGCGACGACGTCCCGTGCCCGGAACACACGGCCGCGGAGGACGGTGGGTCGCTGGGGCCGTGGCACCGGGCGAGCCTGCCGTGGATCGGCACCTCGACGCTCACGCCGTCCACAGGCCCGCGACTGCGGGGAAGTCGTCGTTCCTGAGCCGCCGCGGACGACGACTTCCCCGCACCTGCGAGGGCCACGTCGACCCCCGAGACGCGAGCGGCCCCCTCACCCGGGGGTGAGGGGGCCGCCGCGGCGACTACGTCAGGCCATGGCCTTCTGCAGGTTGGTGTCGATGGCCGCCAGGAAGTCCTGGGTGGTCAGCCACGGCTGCTCCTTGCTGATCAGCAGCGCGAGGTCCTTGGTCATCTGACCGCCCTCGACGGTGTCGATGCAGACCTTCTCGAGGGTCTCGGCGAACCGGGTGACCTCGGGGGTGCCGTCCAGCTTGCCGCGGTGGGCCAGGCCCCGCGTCCAGGCGAAGATCGACGCGATCGGGTTGGTCGAGGTCTCCTTGCCCTGCTGGTGCTGGCGGTAGTGCCGGGTCACCGTGCCGTGGGCGGCCTCGGCCTCGACGGTGCGGCCGTCGGGGGTCATGAGCACCGAGGTCATGAGGCCCAGCGAGCCGAAGCCCTGCGCGACGGTGTCGGACTGGACGTCGCCGTCGTAGTTCTTGCACGCCCAGACGTAGCCGCCCTCCCACTTGAGGGACGCGGCGACCATGTCGTCGATCAGCCGGTGCTCGTAGGTGATGCCGGCCTGCTCGAACTGGTCCTTGAACTCGGTCTCGAAGACCTCGGCGAAGATGTCCTTGAACCGGCCGTCGTAGGCCTTGAGGATCGTGTTCTTCGTCGACAGGTACACCGGGTAGCCGCGCTGCAGGCCGTAGTTCATCGAGGCCCGGGCGAAGTCGCGGATGGACTCGTCGAGGTTGTACATCGCCAGCGCGACGCCGGCGCCGGGCGCCTGGAAGACCTCGTGCTCGATGGGCGCGGAGCCGTCCTTGGGCGTGAAGGTCACCGTCAGGGTGCCCTCGCCGGGGAAGCGGAAGTCGGTGGCGCGGTACTGGTCGCCGAAGGCGTGACGGCCGACGATGATCGGCTTGGTCCAGCCCGGCACCAGCCGCGGCACGTTCTGCATGATGATCGGCTCGCGGAAGATGACGCCGCCGAGGATGTTGCGGATCGTCCCGTTCGGGGAGCGCCACATCTTCTTGAGGCCGAACTCCTCGACCCGCGCCTCGTCCGGGGTGATGGTGGCGCACTTGACGCCCACGCCGTGCTTCTTGATCGCGTTGGCGGAGTCGACGGTGACCTGGTCGTCGGTGGCGTCGCGGTGCTCGATGCCCAGGTCGTAGTACTCCAGGTTGACGTCGAGGTACGGCAGGATCAGCTGGTCCTTGATGAACTGCCAGATGATCCGGGTCATCTCGTCGCCGTCGAGTTCGACGACGGTGCCCTCGACCTTGATCTTGCTCACGTCAGACATTCCCTCTCTGCAGCCCCGGCCCGTCGGGCCGGGAGTCGGTCAGGTCGCGGTGCAGTCGCTCTACAGCTCCGCGACGTCGGCCTGCTTGGCGCGCACGGCCTCGGCCGCCTCGCGCAGCCCGGCCAGCTCGCTCTCGGTGAGGTCCCCCTCGACCACCCGGCGCACACCCGCACGCCCGATCTCGGCCTCGACGCCCAGGTAGACGCCGGAGATGCCGTACTCGCCGTCGACCCAGGCGCACACCGGCATCACGGCGCCGGAGTCCTCCATGACGGCGCGCGCCATCCGGGCCGCGGCCGCCGACGGCGCGTAGTACGCCGACCCGGTCTTGAGCAGCGCGACCACCTCGGCGCCGCCGTTGCGGGTGCGCTGCACGAGGTGCTCGACGCGGTCGGGGGCCAGGACGTCGGCCAGCGGCTTGCCGTCGACGGTGCAGCGAGAGGGCACCGGCACCATCGTGTCGCCGTGCGAGCCGAGGGTCAGGGTGCGCACCGAGGACACCGGGACGCCGAGCTCCTCGGCGACGTTGTTGGTGAACCGGGCGGTGTCGAGCATCCCGGCCTGGCCCATCACCCGCTCCTTCGGGAAGCCGGTGGCCAGCTGCGCCAGGGCGGTCATCTCGTCCAGCGGGTTGGACACGACGATGACGACGGCGTCCGGCGAGGTCCGGGCGACGTTCTCCGACACGTCCCGGACGATCTTCGCGTTGGTCTCGATGAGGTCCATGCGGCTCATGCCGGGCTTGCGTGGGAGGCCCGCGGTGATCACGACGACGTCGGACCCCTCGGTGCCCTCGTACGAGCCGCCGCCGACACCGACGACCCTCGTCTCGAAGCCCTCGATCGGGCGGGACTGGTTGATGTCGAGAGCCAGGCCCTCGGGCTTGCCCTCGACGATGTCGGTGAGGACGACGGTCCCGAAGACGTCGTACTCCGCGAGCCGGAGGGCGGTGGTGGAGCCGTAGAAGCCGGCACCGACGACGGTGACCTTGCCGTTCCTGGGCTGCTCTGCCATGGCCGTCAACCTAGACCCGGGACCCCGGTCGCCGCGCCCGCGGGCCGACCCGCTCAACTGCCCGGGACGACGAGGGTCAGCGCCGACAGCGCGACCCCCGTCCCGGCCATGAGGACGACGTCGACCGGCCGGCTGCGGACGGCGAGGAAGCCGACCCGGCGGACGGGGAGCACCAGCCGCAGCACGGCCGCGCCGACGAGCGCCAGCCCGACCACCAGCAGGCCGCGCCGCCAGTGCTCCAGCGCCACCATCCCGAGCCCCACCGCGACCACGACCAGCACCGCGAACAGCGGCAGCTGGCGCAGCAGCCCGGCCAGGAACGGCCGGCGCAGGTACAGCGGCGGGCGGGTCACGCGTCCTCCTCGCCGGCGCTCGTCGACCACGTGCCCAGGGGTGCTCTGCTCCCGCGTGACCTCGCGACCTCGGTCACGATGCCGTGAGCACCTCGTCCGCGGCGGCCCGCTCGGCGGCCAGCACCACGTTCTGCAGCAGCATCGCCCGGGTCATCGGGCCGACCCCGCCGGGGTTGGGCGCCACGTGCCCGGCCACCTCGACGACGTCCTTGGCGACGTCCCCGGCGATCTTCCCGTCGACCCGGCTGACGCCGACGTCGAGCACCGCGGCGCCCGGCTTGACGACGTCGGCCGTGACGAGCCCGGGCACGCCCGCGGCGGCGACGACGACGTCGGCGGTGCGCAGGTGGGCCGCCAGGTCCCGGGTGCCGGTGTGGCACAGCGTCACCGTGGCGTTCTCGGTGCGCCGGGTGAGCAGCAGCCCAAGCGGGCGCCCGACGGTGATCCCGCGCCCGACGACGACCACCTCCGCGCCGGCCACCGGGACGTCGTAGCGGCGCAGCAGCTCGACGATGCCGACCGGCGTGCACGGCAGCGGCCCGTCGACGCCGAGCACCAGCCGGCCGAGGTTGACCGGGTGCAGGCCGTCGGCGTCCTTGGCCGGGTCCATCGCCTCGAGGACGGCGTACTCGTCGACCTGGCGGGGCAGCGGCAGCTGGACGATGTAGCCGGTGCACGCCGGGTCGGCGTTGAGCTCCTCGACGACGGCGAGGACGTCGGCGAGCGTGGCGGTGGCGGGCAGCTCGCGCTGGATGCTGGCGATGCCGACCTGCGCGCAGTCGGAGTGCTTGGCGTTGACGTACCAGCGGCTGCCCGGGTCGTCGCCGACCAGCAGCGTGCCGAGGCCCGGCCGGTGGCCGGCCGCCGTCAGGGCCGCGACCCGGGCGGTGAGCTCCTGCCGGATGGTGGCTGCGGTCGCCTTGCCGTCGAGGATCGTCGCGGGCACCCCGACAGTGTGCCGGAGGCGCCTCCCGGCCGACCGCCGCGGCCCTACGCTTCGGGGCGAGCCCCCGCACGGCCGGATCCCTCGAGGAGAGCTGATGACCGAGCGCGACCCGTCCACCCGGCAGCTCGGCGCCGACTGGCGGGAGCAGACCACGCCCGGTCTGGCGCCCGTGGCCGGCTCGTCCGCAGTGGGCCCCGGCGCGTACGGCCAGGCGGCCCCGAACCCGTACACGACGCCCAGCTACTCCGACCGGCCGGTGCCGGTGCGCGGGCCGGACTCGCTCGGCGGGCTGCTGCTCATCCTGGCCGGCATCGCCGCCGCGGTGAGCCTGCCGCTGCGCTGGCTGGCGCGGGGCGACACCGGCTGGGGGCTCGTCCGGCGTGGCTTCGACGAGGCGGGCGCCGGCTTCGGCTCGCTGGTGGACTCCGGCTTCTGGCAGCCGCTCGCCGTCGTCCTGGGCGGGGGCGTGCTGTTCCTGCTCGGGATCCTGCTGTGGCTGCCCGCGCGGACGCACCGCCTCCTCGGCGTCCTCGCGCTGCTCGTCAGCGCGCTGGCGATCGCCGCGGTGCTCGTGCCGTTCGCCGCGGAGGACTGGGACCCGTCGGCGTTCGGTCTGGGCTTCTGGTTCGCCTGCGCCGTCGGCGTCCTCGGCCTGCTCGGCGCGCTCAAGGCGATGCTCACCGGCCCGCGCTACCGATGACGTCGTCGGCCTACCGGCCGACACCGCGGCCAGGAGCGGTCCCCGACCCGCGCTGAGCCGCTGCCGGCGCTCGATCGCGGGAGTCTCCGGCCCCCACTCCTCCCGCCGCCTCGCAGGGCGGCTCGCTCACCCCTCGACGAGGGCGCCGTGGGCGCGGGCGACCTGCACCGCCTGCACGAGGTCGATGCGGACGCCGGTGAGGTCCAGGCCCCGCCACGGCCAGGCCTCGGTGGCCGCGCCGCGCAGGTCGGTGCCGCGCAGCTTCGCGCCCTGCAGGCGAGCGCGGTCGAGGTCGGCGCCGTTGAGGTCGCACTCGCGCAGGTCGGCGTCGGTGAGGTCGGCCTCGCGGAACCGCTGACCGGACAGGTCGCTGCCGGACAGGTCGACGCCGCGCAGCGACGTCCAGCTCCAGTCCGAGTCGGTGCTGGTCAGCGGCCGGACGACGGCGCCGGGGAACTGCGAGCCGGTGAGCTTGCAGCCCTCCCACACGGCGTCGATCAGCCGGGCGCGGTCGAACCGGCAGGACAGGAACGCGCTGCCTCGGTGCCGCGAGCCGCTCATCCGCACGCCGGTGAGGACGCAGGAGTCGAACACGCAGCGGCGGGTGACCAGCTCGGTGAGGTCGGCGTCGTCGAACCGGCAGCGGGTGAAGGTGACGCCGTCGAGCTCGCCACCCCACCAGTCGACGCGGGCGAGGTCGGCGCCCTCCAGCTCCTCCCCCGGCCCGGGCGGGCCGACGTGGGGCCGGCCCCTCGATGCGCCCGGCCTCAATGCGCGAAGTGGCGGGTGCCGGTCAGGTAGAGCGGGACGCCGGCCGCGCGCGCCGCGGCGACGACCTCCTCGTCCCGCACCGACCCACCCGGCTGCACCACCGCGCGCACCCCGGCGTCGAGCAGCACCTGCAGGCCGTCGGCGAAGGGGAAGAACGCGTCCGAGGCGGCCACCGACCCGGCGGCCCGCTCCCCCGCGCGCGTGACCGCCAGCCGCGCGGAGTCCACCCGGTTCACCTGGCCCATGCCGACGCCGACGGTCGCCTTGTCGTGGGCGAGCAGGATCGCGTTGCTCTTCACCGCGCGGACCGAGCGCCACGCGAACACGAGGTCGTCGAGGCCGGCGGCGTCCAGCGGCTCCCCGCAGGCCAGCGTCCACGTGGTCGGGTCGTCGCCGGCGGCGTCGACGCGGTCGGCGCTCTGCAGCAGCAGCCCGCCGCCGACCGGCCGCAGCTCGACCGGGGGCCGCCCGGCCTCGGGGAGCCGCAGCAGCCGGATGTTCTTCTTCGCCGTCAGCACCTCGACGGCGTCGGCGGTGAACGACGGCGCGACGACCACCTCGGTGAACACGCCGGCCACCTGCTCGGCCATCGTCAGGTCGACCTCGCGGTTGGCCGCGATGACGCCGCCGAAGGCCGAGACCGGGTCGCAGGCGTGCGCCTTGCGGTGGGCGGCGGCGACGTCCGGGCCGACGGCGATGCCGCACGGGTTGGCGTGCTTGATGATCGCCACGCAGGGGTCCTCGTGGTCGTGCGCGGCCCGCCACGCGGCGTCGGTGTCGACGTAGTTGTTGTAGGACATCTGCTTGCCGTGCAGCTGCTCGGCGTGCGCCAGGCCCGGCTGGCCGCTGCGGTACAGCGCCGCCCGCTGGTGCGGGTTCTCCCCGTAGCGCAGCACGTCGGCGCGCTCCCAGGACGCGCCGACCCAGGACGGGAAGCCCGACCCGTCGTCCGGCGCCAGCACGTTGCCCATCCAGGAGGCGACGGCGATGTCGTAGGTGGCGGTGTGCCGGAAGGCGGCCACGGCCAGCCCCTGCCGCTCGGGGAGGGTGAAGCCGCCGGCGGCCACGGCGGCGAGGACGTCGCCGTACCGGGCGGGGTCGACGACGACGGCGACCGACGGGTGGTTCTTCGCGGCCGCGCGCACCATCGCCGGGCCGCCGATGTCGATCTGCTCGACGCACTCGTCCGGCGTCGCCCCGGAGGCCACGGTCTCGGTGAACGGGTAGAGGTTGACGACGACGAGGTCGAAGGCGGCGACGCCGAGCTCCTCGAGCTGCGCGACGTGCTCTGACTTCCGCCGGTCGGCGAGGATGCCGGCGTGCACGGCGGGGTGCAGCGTCTTGACCCGCCCGTCGAGGCACTCGGGGAAGCCGGTGACCTGCTCGACCGGCGTGACCGCGATCCCGGCGTCGGCGATGCGCCGCGCGGTGGCCCCGGTACTCACCAGCTCCACGCCGGCGTCGGCCAGGCCGCGGGCGAGCTCCTCGATCCCGGTCTTGTCGTAGACGCCCAGCAGGGCACGGCGCACCGGCGTCCGGGTGTCGCTCATCGGGGGCTCTCCTCCGTCGTCCCGGTGACGAGTCGCGCCACCGTCTCCACCAGGAGCGTCCGCTCCACGGCCTTGATGCGTTCGTGCAGGCGGTCCTCGTCGTCGCCCGGCAGCACCGGCACCTCGCGCTGGGCGAGCACCGGGCCGGTGTCGACGCCGGCGTCGACCAGGTGCACCGTGCTGCCCGTGACGTCCACGCCGGCGGCCAGCGCGTCGCGGACGGCGTGAGCGCCCGGGAAGGCCGGCAGCAGCGCGGGGTGGGTGTTGACCAGCCGGCCCTCGTAGCGGGCCAGGACGGCGGGGCCGACGATCTTCATGAAGCCGGCGGACACCACCAGGTCGGGCTCGTGCGCGGCGATCGCCTCGGTCAGCGCGCGGTCCCAGGCGGCCCGGTCGGGGAAGTCGCGCAGCGCGACGGTGAAGGTCGGCAGGCCGCGGCGGCGGGCGTGCGCGAGCCCGGCGGCGTCGCGGTCGGCGCCGACGGCGACCACCTCGGCCGGGTAGCCGGGGTCGTCGGCGGCCTCGAGCAGTGCCGCGCACAGCGAGCCGGTGCCCGAGATCAGCACGACGACCCGCGCCCGCGGGGATGACTCGGGGCCGGGCACGTCCGCGACCCTATCGACGGCGCCGGACCCCTCAGCCGAGGGACCGCCACCGCGCGGTGGCCGCCCCGACCGCCGCGGCGATGCCGGCCTGCAGCGCGACGGCGAGCGCGGTGGCCACCGGCGGGGCGCCGACGTCGGCGAGCGCGCCGTCGCCCAGCGACCCGCCGGCCACCGCGGCGAGGACGCCCACGGCCACCCCGAGGGCGGCGCCGGCCGGCACGCCCCACAGGCCGGCGACCACCGAGCCGCCGTCGTCGTCGGTCATGCGGCGGCCCAGCGCCACCCCGGTGACCAGGCCGGCCAGCGCCGGGACCGCCTGCGAGACGAACGCCAGCAGCGGCACCGCCTGGGTGTCGGGCAGCGCGGCCAGCAGCGGCAGCGCCGGCACCGGACCGAGGCTGATGCCGTGCACCGAGACGACGGTGCCGGCGCCGACGGTGAACCCGGGCCCGGCCGCCACGCCGAGCGCGGCCGCGGCGGCGTTGGGCAGCAGCAGCGCCCCGAGCGCCAGGGTGCCCACCGCGCCGGCGCCCGAGCCGCCGAGGGCGCCCGCGACCGCCGCGTACCCGGCGGCGTCCGCGGCCAGCGCGACGGCGACGACGGCGAGGCCCAGCGCCCCCGCGGCGAGCAGCCCGGCGAGGACGGCGGGCAGCAGCGGGCGCACCGGCCCGGGCAGCCGGTCGAGGACGCCGTCGAGCAGGTCGCCCTCGCGCAGCACGCCCCAGCCGGCGGCGACCGCGGCGAGGACGGCGGCGCCGACGGCGCAGCGCAGCAGGTCGGTGCGGGCGCCGGGCCCGTCGACGGCGAGCCCGAGCAGGACGGCGAGCAGCGCGTGCACCGCGACCGCGGTCGCCACGACACCGGCGGCGGCGCGGGCACCGGCCGGCTCGGCGACGCGCACCACGCCCCGCCCGGCGCGGTCGAGCCCCCAGGCGACGGCGAGGGTGAGCAGCAGCGGCGCGAGGACCAGCGGCCCCGACGGCAGGTCCAGCCCGCCGCCGTTGGCGAGCAGCCACAGCCGGCCACCGACGCGGGCCGCGCTGGGGACCGACAGCCCGCCGGCCGGGTCCAGCGTCTCGACGACGAGGACCGCGAGGCCCAGCCCGAGCAGCCCGAGCAGCGTGACCGCGGCGGTGGCGGCGGCGGTCAGCGCGGCCGGGTACCAGGGCCGCCCGGCACCGGGGCCGCGCTGTCCCGGCAGGGGCAGGCGCGCCAGCAGGGAGACCACGCCCCCCACTCTCGCAAGCGTCCCCGCCGTCTGTCCGCCGCACGCGCCGGGAGGCCCCCGAGACGCCGACGAGGGCCGGCGGCAGGTGCCGCCGGCCCTCGTCGGGACGGTGCGCCCCTGACGGGGCGCGGTCGGGTCAGGACTGGCCGTGGCCCGAGGCGGAGGAGCCGCCGTGCTGCCCGGAGGACTGCTGACCGGGGTCGGTGGCCGGCGACGGGGTGTACGGCTGGCCGTGGCCCGGGTGCCCGGGCTGCCCCGGCTGGCCCCACGGCTGCGCCGGCCGGCCGCCGTAGGGGGCGGGCTGGCCGTACGGGCCCGGGGCGCCGTACTGGCCGGGGGCCGCGGGCGGGCCCGGGGCGCCGCCCTGGCCGACGCCGAAGTCCGGCGCCTGCTGGTTGGCCCACTGCGCAGCGCCGGCGAAGGCGCCGGGCAGCGCCGGCCTGGTGCGCATCTCCGGCAGCAGCCGCAGGAAGGCGAAGACGGCGACCGCGACGGTGACCAGGAAGCCGAGCAGCGCGAAGACCGAGAAGCCGGCGTCGAAGGTCTGGATCCAGGCGATCAGGGTGAGCAGCGCGGCCAGCCCGGCCAGGCCCACGGTGATCCAGCTGCGCGGGAAGCCCAGGTCCAGGGGCACGACCGCCGGCAGCAGCGCCCACACGGCGGCCAGGAGCAGCAGCACGAAGCTCGAGGTCACCAGGCCGCTGACCTCGAAGCCGGAGAAGCTGTAGCTGATCTCCGGGACGTCGAAGCCGGGGACGTCGAAGCCGAAGTCGTCGCTGCTGGAGAAGGTCGCCCACGGCAGCAGCGCGAGGACCAGGTAGACCAGCGCGCCGGCGGCGACGACGTAGTCGGCGATCTTCAGGCGCTTGAGGTCCAAGCCCGGACCGGCCGGGCGCGGGGCCTGGCCGTACGGCGAGGGGGCGCCGGGCGGCGGCTGCTGGCCGTACGGCTGTCCGTAGGGCTGCGGCGCGCCGTAGGGCTGCTGCTGGCCGTAGGGCGGCTGCTGCCCGTACGGGGCCTGCTGGCCGTAGGACGGCTGCCCCTGGGGAGCTCCGTAGGGGGGCGGCTGCTGCCCGTACCCCGGCTGGCCGTACGCCGGCTGGCCGCCCGGTCCCGGCTGCCCGGGCATCTCGGGCAGCTGAGGCGGCTGACTGGACGTCATCGTTCGACTCTCCCTCGTCACATCGGTACGGCGTCGCGGATGCTCTCCCCCGCCGTCGTCGGGCTGCAACCTCGCCACGCTCGCCCCTCACCAGCACGGGCGAGATCGTGACCGCCCCGCAACCCGTCCCCGGGAAGCGGAACTGCCCCGGCTCCTGGGGAGGGGCCGGGGCAGTTCACGCAGGTGGCGCTCAGGCGCCGACGATCTCCCGCATGAGGCGGGCGGTCTCCGACGGCGTCTTGCCGACCTTGACCCCGGCGGCCTCGAGGGCCTCCTTCTTGGCCTGCGCGGTGCCGGCCGAGCCGGACACGATGGCGCCGGCGTGGCCCATCGTCTTGCCCTCGGGCGCGGTGAACCCGGCGACGTAGCCGACGACCGGCTTGGTCACGTTCGCCTCGATGAAGTCGGCCGCGCGCTCCTCGGCGTCGCCACCGATCTCACCGATCATGACGATGGCCTCGGTCTCCGGGTCGTCCTGGAAGGCCTGCAGGCAGTCGATGTGCGTGGTGCCGATGACCGGGTCGCCGCCGATGCCGACGCAGGTGGAGAAGCCGATGTCCCGGAGCTCGTACATCATCTGGTAGGTCAGCGTGCCGGACTTGCTGACCAGGCCGATCCTGCCCTGCTTGGTGATGTTGGCCGGGATGATGCCGGCGTTGGAGCGCCCGGGGCTGATCAGGCCGGGGCAGTTCGGGCCGATGATCCGGGTGGCGCCGCCCTGGGCGTGGGCCCAGAAGTAGGTCGAGTCGTGCACCGGGATGCCCTCGGTGATGACGACGGCGAGCCCGATCTGGGCGTCGACGGCCTCGATGACCGCGCCCTTGGCGCCGGCCGGCGGCACGAAGATGACGCTGACGTCGGCGCCGGTCTCCTTCATGGCCTCGGACACGCTGCCGAACACCGGCACGCTGGCGCCCTCGAAGTCGACGCGCTCACCGGCCTTCTTCGGGTTCACGCCGCCGACGATCGCGGTGCCGGAGGCGAGCATGCGCTGGGTGTGCTTGCGCCCCTCCGAGCCGGTCATGCCCTGGACGATGACCTTGCTGTTCTCGTTGAGGAAGATCGACATCTCTTCAGGTCCTGTCGGGAGTGGGCGGTCAGGCGGCGAGCTCGGCGGCCCGGCGCGCGGCGCCGTCCATCGTGTCCACCAGGGTCACCAGCGGGTGGTTCGCCTCGGCGAGGATGCGCCGGCCCTCCTCGACGTTGTTGCCGTCGAGCCGGACGACCAGCGGCTTGGTGGCCTCGTCGCCGAGGATGCCCAGCGCGTGCACGATGCCGTTGGCGACCGCGTCGCAGGCGGTGATGCCGCCGAAGACGTTGACGAAGACGCTCTTCACGGCCGGGTCGGACAGGATGATGTGCAGTCCGTTGGCCATCACCTCGGCCGAGGCGCCGCCGCCGATGTCGAGGAAGTTGGCCGGCTTGACCCCGCCGAACTCCTCGCCCGCGTAGGCGACGACGTCGAGGGTGCTCATGACGAGCCCGGCGCCGTTGCCGATGATCCCGACCTCGCCGTCGAGCTTGACGTAGTTGAGGTCCTTCTCCTTGGCCGCGGCCTCCAGCGGGTCGGCCGAGGCGGTGTCCTCGAGCTCGGCGTGCTGGGGGTGCCGGAAGGAGGCGTTCTCGTCGAGGGTGACCTTCGCGTCGAGCGCGAGGACGGTGCCGTCGGGCGCCTTGGCCAGCGGGTTGACCTCGACCAGGGTGGCGTCCTCCTGGGCGAAGGTCTCCCACAGCTGGACGGCGATGGCGATCACCTGGTCGCGCACCTCGGGGGCGAACCCGGCGGCGTCGACGATCTCGGCGGCCTTCTGCGCGTCGACGCCGGTCGTGGCGTCGACGGGGACGCGGGCGAGGGCCTCGGGCCGCTCGACGGCGAGCTGCTCGATCTCCATGCCGCCCTCGACGCTGGCCATGGCCAGGAAGGTGCGGTTGGCACGGTCGAGCAGGTAGGAGAAGTAGTACTCCTCGGCGATGTCGCTGGCCTGGGCGACCATCACGCGGTGGGTGATGTGGCCCTTGATGTCCAGCCCGAGGATGTCCTGGGCCCGCGCCCTGGCCTCGTCGGCGTCGTCGGCCAGCTTGACGCCGCCGGCCTTGCCGCGGCCGCCGGTCTTGACCTGCGCCTTGACGACGACGGTCTGCCCGATCTCGCGGGCGATCGCCTCGGCCTGGTCGGGTGTCTCGGCCACGCCGCCGGGCAGCACGGGCACGCCGTGCGAGGCCAGCAGGTCACGCGCCTGGTACTCGAAGAGATCCACGAACAGGCACCGTAAACCTCGCCCGTCCCGGCCGCCGCACCGGCACCGGGCCCCGTGCGCGGGGTCACAGACCCCCGGAGAGCCGCCGCAACACGGCCACGACGTCGTCGGGCGGGGTGCCGTCGGGGAAGCGGCGCACGCCGGTGGGCAGGTCGCCTCCGCCGTCGTCGTCGCCGTCCCCGAGGACGAAGGCGGTGACGTCGTCGGCGCCGGCGGCGGACAGCCGGTCGAGCAGCTCGCCGAGCAGCCCCCGCGGCGCCCCGGCCACGCCGACGGCGTCGGCGTCCTCCTGCACGACGGTGGCAGCCAGCCGACCGGCCGAGGCCACCTCGCCGGTCAGCACGACCTCGGCGCCGGTGTCGCGCAGTGCGCGGGCGAGGGCGACCGCGCGCGGGTCGTCCTGCCCCTGGGGCCCGGCGACGACGACGCGCAGCCGCTCGCCGGCCGTCACCGGGCGGTCGTGCGGCGCAGCCGCCAGGCGAGCACGGTGAGCAGCGCGTAGCCCAGCCCGGCGGCGAGCAGCCCGGCGCCGGGGACGGTCCACTCCAGCTCGTCGGAGGCGAGGGCGTCGCGCAGCCCGCCGAGCCCGGCGGCGAGCACGGTCACCGCGACGGCGAGGAAACCGCCGACGGCGGCCAGCCGCGGTCGCAACGAGGGCGCCAGCACCGAGGCGAGCAGGACGGCGCCGGCCAGCAGCAACCCGCCGAGCAGCGCCAGCCCGGGCCGCTCGAGCAGCGCCTGCGGGCCCTGCTGCTCGACGACGACCTCCAGGCCGGTGGACGGGTCGGCGACCAGCCGGTCGGGGACGTCGGCGGCCGGCAGCGCCAGGCACAGCACAGTGAGGACGCCGAGCAGCACCGCCGCGCCGGCCAGCGCGCCGCGGGCGGGGTCGAGCGCGCCGCGGTCCTCCATGACCGTGCGGCTCCACGCCGCCGCGGCGCACCCGCCGGCCAGGACGGTCAGCGCGAGCCCGGCGACCTCCAGCCACCAGCCGGCCCCGGTCTGCACGGAGCTGGTGAGCACCCGCTCCCCGGCCAGCACCTCGACGCCGGGACGGACGGTGGAGGCGCTGCCGCGGTAGACCTCGATGAGCAGGGAGCCCACCGCCAGCACGCCGCCGACGCCGGCGTAGGCCAGCCCGAAGCGCGGCACCCGGCCGGCGGCGAGCCCCGCGCCCACGCCGACGGCGGTCAGCGGGACGACCAGGCCGACCAGCGCGCCGCCGAGCCCGCCCGCCAGCGACAGCTCCCGGCCGCCGACGACGAGGTAGGTCGGGAACAGCGCGGCGACCCCGGCCAGGCCGGCGAGCACCAGCAGGACACCCGCGGCGTGGGCGCTGCCGGGCCGGTGGCCGACGACCAGACCGTCGTCCGGGACGGGAGGGGCGGCCGGCGTGCGGGCCGGGCGCCGGTCCGCGGCCGGGCGGGCGCCGGTGCGCCGCGCCCCGGCGGCCGCGGACCCGGTGCGGCGGGCGGCACCCGCGGCTCCGGGCCGCCGCGCGCCGTCCCGGGTCCGGTCGTCGCGGGCAGCACTCTCACGGCCGGCCACGGGTCCCCCTTCGTCGAGATGTGTCGCGTTCCGGTCTCGATCTCGTCGAGATCTCCGCATCGTCTGTGTGACGGTCGCCACACCAGGGCATTACCGTCGCGTGAACCGAGCACCACTGCGGTGCTCCGCCGCTGACGGGCCCGGGTCCCTGGACACCGCCGGCGGCAGTCGAACGGGAAGGACGTCCATGCGCGCGACCGGCGACCCCGGGTGCCGTCCAGAGTGGCACACCGGAGAGCCCTCCCCGGGTACGCCACGGGACGCTCTGCGGGCGCTGGTCTCCCCCACCACCGTCGCCGGCGGGCTCACCGAACTGGCCTGGGTCGGGGCGCACGCCCTGCTCTACCCGCTCGGCGCGCGGAACGAGGCCCTGCTGCTGGACCCGCGCCGCCGCCCGGGCGTCCAACCGGCCGCCGTCCGCGCGCTGTTCGCCGCCGACCCGCTCGCCGCGCGCGTCCCGGTGCTGCTGGTGCACGGGCTCATCGACAACCGGTCGATCTTCACCGTCATGCGCCGCCGACTGCGGCGGCGCGGGTTCACGCAGGTCTGCACCTGGAACTACAGCCCGCTGCTGGGCGACGTCGCCCAGGGCGCGCGCGACCTGGGGGAGCACGTCGAGCGGATCTGCGCCCGCACCGGCCACGACCGGGTGCACCTGGTGGGACACAGCCTCGGCGGCCTCATCGCCCGGCACTACGTGCAGCGCCAGCGCGGGGGCCGGCGGGTGGAGTCGCTGGTGACCCTCGGCACGCCGCACGGCGGCTCGGTGCTGGCCCACCTGCTGCCGACGCCGATGGTGCGCCAGCTGCGGCCCGGGTCGCCGGTGCTCCAGGAGCTCGCCGAGCCGGCGCCGGACTGGTCGACCCCGATGACCGCGGTCTACAGCAACCTCGACCAGATCGTCGTCCCCACCGTCGCCGGCCGGTGCGACCACCCGGACCTGCGGGCGCGCAACGTCCTCGTCCGCGGCGTGGGGCACATGTCGCTGCCGTTCCACCGCGGCGTCGTCGACGAGGTGGCCGCGACGCTGGCCGGACTCCGCCCGGCCGCCCCGGCGCCGCTCGCCGCCGCCGCCTGAGCCCCCGGGTGGACATGGCGACACGCAGCGTCGCTTCCCACGGTCGGCCCTGACGGAACGTTACGGTCCGATCACGGCGCCGGTACCCACCGGCGGGCGTCTCGCAGGCGCCTCCACCGCCGTCGCTCCCCCGACGGACTGCCCCGCGCAGCGGTCCCGGGAGCGTGGACGAAGGGTGCCCCGTGACCTCGCTCCTCGAGCCCGCGGCGACCGGCCGCCGGGCGACCGGGCCCGACGCGACCGGCCGCATCTCGTCCGGCCCGCTGGGGACCCCGGCCGTGCCGCCGGTCCCGCGGCCCGCGGTGCCGAGCACCGTCCTCCCCGCTCGGGTGGTCGCCCCCGGCGCCGCTCCGGCCGAGGACGCCGAGGTCGAGGACGCCGCCGTCGAGGCCGCCGCCGAGGTCGCCTCCGAGCCGGCCGGCACCGAGCCCGCCGCGCGGCGCACCGTCCGCCGCCCGCCCGGCCGCCGCGGCCCGCTGTGGCTGGGCGCGCTCGTCGCCGGTGCGCTCGTCGCCGCCGTCCCCGCCCTCACCGGCGGCACCCCGGCCCCGCCCGCCTCGGTGAGCGCAGCCGACTACGGCCTCGGCGCCGCCGACATCGGCCTGACCGGGGACATGGAGGACGCCGGCGTCCGCCAGGGCATCACCCAGGCCGAGGCCGCCGTCCGGCTGTCCGAACTGGCCGCCTCCCGCGCCGCCCGCGAGCCGCGGACCGTCGCGCCGACGACGGGCCGGATGACCACCTGCTTCTGCCAGCGCTGGGGCTCCATGCACTGGGGCATCGACCTGGCCAACTCCCTCGGCACGCCGATCCACTCGGTCACCGACGGGGTCGTGCTGCGCGCCGGCCGGGCCTCCGGGTACGGCAACGCCGTCTACATCCAGGACGCCGACGGCAACGTGCACATCTACGGGCACATGCGCTACTACGACGTCTCGGCCGGCGACATCGTGCACGCCGGCGACGAGATCGCCAGGATCGGCAACGAGGGCCAGTCCACCGGCCCGCACCTGCACTACGAGATCCACCGCGGCGGCATGACCGGCCGGCCGATCGACCCCGAGGAGTGGCTCGCCGACCACGGCGTCACCCTCTGACCCCGGCGCACCGGCCCCCTGGGGCGCTCCTCGCGCTCCCGGGGGTGCTGCAGGACTCGTGGACGTCGTAGCCGCCCCCAGGAGCGGACCTCCTGCGGCTTCCCACCCGCTCCTGCGGTGCTGCACGACCGCAGGAGCCGACGGAACACCGCAGGAGCGCGGCGGAACGCCTGCCTAGAGCTTGACGAGGGGGGCGTAGCGCAGGACGAGGCGCTTGGTGCCGCCGGAGCCGAAGTCGACCGTGGCCTGCGCCTTGTCGCCGGCGCCGCTGACCTCGACCACCGTGCCCAGGCCGAACGCGTCGTGGCTGACCCGGTCGCCGACCTCGACCGAGATCACCGGCCGGTTGCCGCGGCCGCCGCGCAGCCCGCCCGTCGACAGCCCGGTCGCCGCCACCCGCTGCTGCGCCGACGAGCCGGTGCTCGGCGCCGGCGTCGGGTCGGTGCGCGCCCAGTGCACGGTGTCCGAGGGCAGCTCGTCGAGGAACCGCGACGGCGGGTTGTAGGCCGGCTGCCCCCAGCTGGTGCGCACCGTGGCGCGGGAGAGGAACAGCCGCTGCCGCGCCCGGGTGATGCCGACGTAGGCCAGCCGCCGCTCCTCCTCCAGCTCCCGCGGGTCGCCGAGCGCCCGCAGGTGCGGGAACACGCCGTCCTCGAGGCCGGTCAGGAACACGACCGGGAACTCCAGGCCCTTGGCGGTGTGCAGCGTCATCAGCGTGACGACGCCGGCCTCGTCGCCGGAGACGGGGATCTGGTCGGCGTCGGCCACCAGCGAGACCTGCTCGAGGAAGTCGGTGACGGTGCCGCCGGGGTTGGCCGCCTCGAACTCGGCGGCCACCGAGATGAGCTCGTTGAGGTTGTCGACGCGGCCCTCGTCCTGCGGGTCGGTGCTGGCCTCGAGCTCGGCGAGGTAGCCGGTGCGGTCGAGGATGCTCTCCAGCAGCGCGGCCGGGCCCGAGCCGGTCTCGACCAGCTGCTCGAATTCCTCGAGCAGCGCGACGAACTCCTGGATCACCTTGAGCGACCGCGGCGCCAGCGTGGTGATCTCCGGGCAGCGGCGCAGCGCCGACGGGAACGCGATCCGCTCGCGGTCGGCGAACTGCTCGATGCAGGACTCGGCCTTGTCGCCGATGCCGCGCTTGGGCGTGTTGATCACCCGGCGGAGGCTGACGACGTCGGCCGGGTTGGCGACCACCCGCAGGTAGGCCAGCGCGTCGCGGACCTCCTTGCGCTCGTAGAAGCGCACCCCGCCGACGACCTTGTAGGGCATGCCGACGCGGATGAACACCTCCTCGAACACACGGGAGGCGTTGTTGGTCCGGTAGAAGACGGCGATGTCCGCGGGCCGGACGGTGCCGGCGTCGACCAGCGCGTCGATCTGCTCGGCGACCCAGGCGGCCTCGTCGTGCTCGTTCTCGGCGACGTAGCCCTCGATCAGCTCGCCGTCGCCGGCGTCGGTCCACAGGTTCTTGGGACGGCGGCCGGTGTTCTTCGCGATGACGGTGTTGGCCGCCTTGAGGATCCGCTGCGTGGAGCGGTAGTTCTGCTCGAGCAGGATCGTCGTCGCGTCGGGGTAGTCGCGCTCGAACTCGTCGATGTTGCGGATCGTGGCGCCGCGGAAGGCGTAGATCGACTGGTCGGCGTCGCCGACGACGCACAGCTCGGCCGGCGGCACCGGTCCCTCGCCCGTGCCGACCAGCTCGCGGACCAGCACGTACTGCGCGTGGTTGGTGTCCTGGTACTCGTCGACCAGCACGTGCCGGAACCGGCGCCGGTAGTGCTCGGCGACGTCGGGGAAGGCCTGCAGCAGGTTGACCGTCGTCATGATCAGGTCGTCGAAGTCCATGGCGTGCGCCTCGCGCAGCCGCCGCTGGTAGAGCGTGTAGGCCTCCTTGAGCACCTTCTCCGGCGCCGTCTGGGGGCTGAACGCCTCCTCGTCGACCAGCTCGTTCTTGAGGTTCGACACCTGGGCGGCGAGGCTGCGGCCGGGGTAGCGCTTGGCGTCGAGGTCGAGGTCGCGGGCGACCATCGTCATCAGGCGCACCGAGTCGCCCTGGTCGTAGATCGTGAACGACGACTTCAGGCCGAGCTTGGCCGACTCGGCGCGCAGGATCCGCACGCACATCGAGTGGAACGTGGACACCCACATCGCCCGGGCGCGCGGCCCGACCAGCTGCGCGACGCGCTCCTTCATCTCGCCGGCGGCCTTGTTGGTGAAGGTGATCGCGAGGACCTCGCCCGGCTGCACCCCGCGGGCGCCGAGCAGGTAGGCGACGCGGTGGGTGAGCACCCGGGTCTTGCCCGACCCGGCACCGGCCACGATGAGCAGCGGGCCGCCCTCGTGGACGACGGCCTGACGCTGGGGACCGTTGAGTCCGGCCAGCATGCGGTCCAGTTCCCGGCCGGCCGAGCCGGGAGCGGAACGCTGGAGCGCGGCGGTTCCGGGGAGGGCCTGCTGCACGCTGCTCATAGCCACACCACTGTAGTTCGGACCGACGACGGACCCGCCCGCGCCGGACCGCCCCTCGTGGCCGCCGGGCGTGCTGTGGCACACTCGGCGACGTGCTGCTCGCCACCGTCAGCTTTTACTACGGGCACCGGGTTCCGGTGTCCGTCGCCGCCGGCTGAGCAGCCGCCGCAACGAACGCCCCGGGCCCGAGGAGCCCGGGGCGTTTCTCGTTCCCCGGGGTCCGACGGCCCCTCCCCGCCCCGGAGGAACCCGATGACCGCCACCCTGCCGCCCACCGACGCCGACACCCGCATCGCCGAGCTGCGCGGCGAGATCGACGCCTGCGACGCCGAGCTGATCGCCCTGGTGCAGCGCCGGCTCGCCGTCTCGCAGCAGATCGGCGAGCTGCGCCGCTCCACCGGCGGCACCCGGCTCTCGCTGTCCCGGGAGCAGCAGGTGATCGACCGCTTCCGCACCGCGCTCGGTCCTGACGGCGCCGCGCTCGGGATGCTGCTGCTGCGCCAGGGCCGCGGCCACCTGTAGACGGAGGACCCCCTCGCGCGGCGGGCCCCTGCAGGGGGCCGCCCTGTCACGTCCCGGGCGGCTGCGTCGTCTCCATGGACACCCACCGGAGAGGACGCCGCCGTGACCGAGACCCGCACCGCCCGCATCCCGCTCGACCCGCCGCGCACGCTGCTCACCCGCCTCGTCGACCGGTACTCGCGCCGCCGCTTCGGTACGACGCTGGAACCCGCCGCGGCGTTCGGCCACCACCCCCGGCTGCTGTTCACCCACCTGCGCCACGAGCAGTCCCTCGCGAGGTGGGACCGGCTCGACCCGACGCTCAAGTCGCTCGCCGTCATGTCGGCGGCGGTGACGGTCGGCTGCTCGTGGTGCGTCGACTTCGGCTGGTGGGTCGGGACCGCGCACGAGGGCGTGGACCCGGCCAAGCTGCGCGCCGTCCCCACCTGGCGGGACAGCGACGCGCTCACCGACCTCGAGCGGCGCGTCGTCGAGTACGCCGAGGCGATGAGCACCACGCCGATGGGCGTCACCGACGAGATGGTCGCCGCCCTGCGGCGCGACCTCGACGACGCCGCCCTGGTCGAGCTCACGATGATGGTCGCCGTGGAGAACAGCCGGGCGCGGGCCAACAGCGCCCTGGGCCTGACCAGCCAGGCCTTCCGGGACCGCTGCGAGCTCCCGGCCCCGGCGTGACCGGCCCGCTGCCGGCGTTCGACGCGCACCGGCGGCTGCTGTTCACCGTCGCCTACCAGATGCTGGGCAGCGTCGCCGACGCCGAGGACGTCGTCCAGGACGCCTGGCTGCGCTGGTCGGCCGCCGGCCGCGACGACGTCGCCGACCCGCGTGCCTACCTGGTCCGGGTCACCACCCGGCTGGCGCTGGACCGGCTGGACTCCGCCCGCGCGCGCCGGGAGGCCTACGTCGGCCCGTGGCTGCCCGAGCCGCTGCTCACCGACGCGGCCGCGGACCCGGCCGACGAGGCGGTGCTCGGGGAGGAGGTGTCCCTGGCGCTGCTCGTCGTCCTGGAGAGCCTGTCCCCCGCCGAGCGGGCGGTGTTCGTCCTGCGCGAGGTGTTCGGGCTGCCCGCCGCGGAGGTGGCCGCCGTCCTCGGCCGCTCGGAGGCCGCGGTCCGGCAGATCGGGCACCGGGCGCGGGAGCACGTGGCCGCCCGCCGTCCGCGGTTCGACGCCGACCGGGCGACCCACCGCGAGGTCACCGAGCGGTTCCTCGCCGCGTGCGCCGGCGGCGACGTCGACGCGCTGCTGGCCGCGCTGGCCCCGGACGCGGTGCTGCTGACCGACGCCGGCGGCCGGGCGAAGGCGGCGCGGCGGCCGATCACCGGCGCGGACAAGGTGGCCCGCTTCCTCGCCGCCGTCATCCCCGGAGGGGTGTCGCAGCCGGGACTGCGGATGGTGCTGACCGAGGTCAACGGCCGGCCCGGGGTGGCGGCGTGGACCGACGGGGAGCCCCTCGTCGCGGTCTCGCTGGTCGTCACCGACGGCCTGGTCCAGCAGGTCCTCGTGGTGCTCAACCCGGACAAGCTGGCGGGTCTGCGGGTGGGCGCGTCCCCTGCATAGGCTCGCGCGGTGACCGCCGTCCCGCCCCGGAAGCCCGCCGAGCACGTCGAGCGCGTCCTGTGCGTGCTCGCCCACCCCGACGACGTCGACTTCGGCAGCGCGGGCACCGTGGCGACCTGGACCGCGGCCGGCACCGAGGTCGTCTACTGCATCGTCACCGACGGCGACGCGGGCGGCTTCGACGAGACCCCGCGCGACCGGATGGGCCCGCTGCGGCGGGAGGAGCAGCGCGCCGCAGCCGCCGCCGTCGGGGTCACCGACGTGCGATTCCTCGGCTACCCGGACGGCCGGCTCGAGCTGACCCTCGACCTGCGCCGGGACATCAGCCGGGTCATCCGGCAGGTGCGCCCGCACCGGGTGCTCACCAGCTCCCCGGAGCGCTGGTACGAGCGGGTCGGTGCCAGCCACCCCGACCACATGACCGTGGGCGAGTCGACGCTGCGCGCGGTCTACCCCGACGCCCGCAACCCGTTCGCGTTCCCGGAGCTGCTGGCCGACGAGGGCCTGGAGGCGTGGACGGTGGAGGAGGTGTGGCTGGGCGCCAGCCCGCGGGCCGACCACGCCGTCGACGTGACCGACGTCGTCGAGCTCAAGTTCGCCGCACTGAAGAGCCACGTGACGCAGGTCAGCCACCTCGACGACCTGGAGTCCTTCGTCACGGGCTGGATGGCGCAGACCGCCCGCCGCTTCGGCCTGCCCGACGGCCGGCTGGCCGAGGCCTTCCACGTCGTCCACACGGCCTGACCTCCGGCCGCCTCCCGGCGGGACCTCCGCCTCCTGCCGTCCGGAGCCGTCCCCGGCCACCGTGGTCGGGGACGGCTCCGGACGGAGGGGACGATGACCGCGACGCACCGCCTCGACCGCTGGATGTACCGCGGCCACCGGCCCAACCGGCTGGCCCGCACCCTCAACCGGGCCTGGGCGGCCCTGGCCGGCGCCGGCCTCGGCCCGTCCCGGCTGGTGACCCTCGAGGTCACGGGACGGCGCAGCGGCCGCGTGATCGCCTTCCCGGTGGTCGTGGCCGACCTCGACGGCGAGCGCTACCTGGTGTCGATGCTCGGCGAGGACGCGAACTGGGTGCGCAACGTCCGGGCCGCCGGGGGACGGGCGGTGCTGCGCCGCCGGCGCCGCTCCTCCGTCCGGCTCGAGGAGGTCCCTCCCGGCGACCGCGTCCCGGTGCTGCGCCGCTACCTCGAGCTCGCGCCGGGCGCCCGGGCGCACGTCCCGGTGGCGGCGTCCGCCCCGGACGAGGACCTGGCGCGGATCGCCCCCCGGCACCCCGTGTTCCGTGTCACCGGCGGCTGACCGGGGTCAGAGCAGGCGGTTGGTCGCCGCCCAGCGGGTGAGCTCGTTGCGGTTGGACAGCTGCAGCTTGCGCAGCACGTTGGACGCGTGGGACTCCACCGTCTTCACCGAGATGAACAGCCGCGAGCCGATCTCCCGGTAGGTGTAGCCGCGCGCCAGCAGCTGCATGACCTCGCGCTCGCGGGCGCTGAGCAGGTCCAGGCCGGGGTCGGTCGCCGGGTCCTCGGCGGGTGCCGCCGACGGGGCGCTCGCGGCGAAGGCGTCGAGCACGAAGCCGGCCAGCCGGGGGCTGAACACGACGTCGCCCTCGGCCACCCGCTGCACCGCCGACACCAGGTCCGGCCCGGAGATGGTCTTGGTGACGTAGCCGCGGGCGCCGGCGCGGATGACCGCGATGACGTCCTCGGCGGCGTCGGACACCGACAGCGCCAGCCAGCGCACGTCGGGCAGCTCCGCGCGCAGCGTCTCGAGCACGGTGCGGCCCCCGCCCCCGGGCATGTGCACGTCGAGCAGCACGACGTCGGGGACGGTGGCCCGGATCCCGGCGACGGCGGAGTCGACGTCGGCCGCCTCGCCGACCACGGTGACGGCGCCGCCGAGCTCGGCGCGGACGCCGGCGCGGACCATGGCGTGGTCGTCGACGACGAAGACGCGGGGGACGCTCACGCGGCCGCCTCGCGGGGCAGCACGAGCTCGACCTCGGTGCCCTCGCCCGGCGCCGAGCGCACCGTCGCCGTCCCGCCCAGGCGGGTGAGCCGGCCGGACACCGAGTCGCGCAGCCCGCGGCGGTCGGCCGGGACGGCGGACGGGTCGAACCCGGCGCCGCGGTCGCGGACGAACACCGACACCGACTGCGCGCCCACCTCGGTGTAGAGGTCCGCGGAGGTCACGCCGGCGTGCTTGGCGGCGTTGAGCAGCGCCTCGCGGGTGGCCGCGCCCAGCGCCGCGAGCGCGTCGTCGACCGGGGCGTCGCCGACGACCACCGGGTCCACGGTGAGCGCGTGGTCGCCCTCCACCTCGGCGACCATCTCCGTGACCAGCGCGGCCCAGGTGCCGCCGCCGACGGACGACGCCGGCTCGTACAGCCAGCTGCGCAGCTCGCGCTCCTGGCTGCGGGCCAGCCGGGCGACCGCCTGCTGGTCACCGGAGTTCCGCTGGATCAGCGCGAGGGTCTGCAGCACCGAGTCGTGCAGGTGCGCGGCGACGGCGGCCCGCTCCTCCGAGCGGATGCGGGCGGTGCGCTCGGTCTCGCGGGAGTCCAGCAGCCGCCGCCAGAACGGGGCGGTGGCCAGCACGACGCCGACCATGATGACCAGGGTGGCGACGAAGCCGTTGCGCGCCGCGGCCAGCTGCCCCGTCGTCGCGAGCAGCAGGACCAGGCCGATCGCGGCGAGCGCCGCGCCGCCGGCGAGCACCCAGCGGACGCCGGGCCGGGTCAGCGTGCGGTCGGTGTCCAGCTGCCGCCAGATGACGGCGAGCCCGCCGCCGACCAGCAGCAGCGGGGCGATGAGGTCGTTGTTCCCCCAGGTCGCGAGGTTGGTGACCAGCACCAGCGCGCCGAGGCCGAAGAAGACCAGGCCGACGGTCTGCCGGCGGCTGGGCCGGGCCGTCGTGTCGGGGGCGACCTCGCCCAGCGGCACGAAGAACCACAGCAGCGCGTAGGCGATGACGCCGATGCCGGTCACCGCCAGCGCGACGAACGCCGCGCGGACGACCAGCGGGTCGGTGCGCAGGTGCGCCGCCGTCCCCGCCGCGACGCCGGCGAGCATCCGGCCCTGCCGGGGGCGCACGAGCGGCGGCCGGGTCCCGGCCGGGCGGGTCGCCACGGCGGTGGCGCCCGCGGGGGCCGGCAGGGTCTCCGGGGGCTGGGGGGTCTCGGTGGGCACGTCGACGGGGCCGGCCGGCGGGGCGCCGGCCGGCAGCCCGCCCGTGCTGGGCGCCGTCCTCGTCACGGCACCGATCGTCGCACCGCGCGCCCCTCCCCCGGTACCGGGAGACCCCCGGACGGGCAGGACCAGGGTCGGATGGGGGCCTTCCCCGATGTCGCGGCGGGCGCCCGCTCGGCACGCTCTCTGCCATGACCGCCGCCTCCCCTCCTCCCGCCCCACCCTTCGACCCCCCGCCCGCCCCACGCCCCACGCTCCGGCGCAGCCGCTCCGACAAGGTGCTCGGCGGCGTCGCGGGCGGCCTCGCCGAGTACAGCGGCGTCGACGCGCTGCTGTGGCGGGTCGGCTTCGTCGCCCTGACCCTCGCCGGCGGCACCGGTGTCGTCGTCTACGGACTGCTCTGGCTGCTCATGCCCCGCGGCCCGCGCCGGGCCGTCGACGGCGCGCCCGCCGAGCCGCCGGCGCCCCGCTCCCCCGTCGCCGGGATGACGATCGCGGGGCTGCTCATCGTCGTCGGCCTGATGGTCCTGGTGACCCGGTACACCGACCTCGACCTCGGCCCCCGCGGGTTCCTCGCCGGCGCGCTTCTCGTCGTCGGCCTGGGGCTGGTCGTCTCGGCGCTGACCCGCGGCCGCACGCCGCGCGGCGGGCTGATCGCGCTGGGCTCGGTGCTCACCCTGGCGCTGCTGTTCACCTCGTCCGTCCCCACCTGGGACGCCGACGACCGCTTCGGGCCCGGCGGCGGCGTGGGTGACCGCGACTACCGCCCGGCGACCGTCGAGGACGTGCGTCCCGTCTACCGGCTGGGCGCCGGTGACATGGACGTCGACCTCTCCCGGATCGACGTCGCCGACATCGACGAGCCGGTCGAGGTGCGCATCGACCACGGCGTCGGCGACCTCGACGTCACCGTCCCCGCCGACGCCGACGTGCGCGTCGACGTCGAGAACGGCATCGGCAACGCCGAGCTGTTCGACCAGGACGGCGAGGACGGCGGCTACTTCCGCGCACCGGGCGGCGACAGCCGGCCCGAGTTCGTCCTGACCATCGACCACGGGGTCGGCGACCTGGAGGTGTCCCGTGCCTGACTACAGCGAGTTCCCCACCACCCCCACCGGCTGGCAGGAGCGCGCGCTGGCCGCCGACTGGCAGCACACCAGCGCCCTCCCGGTCGAGGCCGCCGCGCCGAAGCGGCGGGTGGACCTGGTCGCGCTGGTCCCGGGCGTCGCGTTCGTCGTCCTGGCGCTGGTCTTCCTCGCCGGGGTGACCGTGCCGCTGGGCTTCCTCGCCGACGGCGGGCTGCTGTGGCTGCTGCTGGTCGGCGTGGGTGTCGCGCTGATGGTGAGCGAGCTGCGGAGGGCGCGCCGCGGCCGCGGCTGACGGCACGGGGGCGGCCGTTCGGAGGGCCCGGGGAGCGAGGAGCTCCCCGGGCCCTCGCCGTGTCAGCCGGCGACCCGGTCGACGAAGGCCAGTGCCCGCGTCCAGAACGACCCGGTGGCCTCCGGGTCGTACTCCGCCGGGAGGGACGGGTCGGTGAACAGGTGTCCGTGCCCCGGATAGCGGAAGACCTCGAGGGTCGCGCCGGCCGCGGCGACGTCGGCGGCGAACGCCTCGTCCCACTCCGCGGAGCGCTTGGGGTCGTCCGTGGTCCGGTGCAGCTGCGCGGGCAGCCCGGCCGGCCAGCCCGGCACCCCGAGGACCGCCACCGGCAGCGCCCCGGAGACCAGCAGGACGCCGCTGCACCGGCGCTGCGTGGCCACGTGCTCGGCCATCCCCGCGCCGTTGGAGAAGCCTGCGGCGACGAACCCGTCGGGCAGGTCCCGGACGGCGTCGACCGCGCCGGCCATGAGCGCCGGGAAGCCGACCGTCTCGACGTACGCGCCGGCCTCGGCGTAGTCGTCGAAGACCCGCCCGCCGTACTGGTCGACGACGCGGACCTCGTGGCCGGCCGCCCGCAGCCGGTCCGCGGCGTCGGTGACCCCGGGCCGGACGCCGAGGACGGAGTGGAAGAGCGCGATGGTCGTCATGGACCCACGGTGGCGGGTCCTCGGTGACACCGTCCTGTCACCGACTCCTGCGAGGATCCGCGCCGTGAACCGCACCGACCGGTTGCACGCGCTCACCGAGGAGCTGCGTCGCGCCGGGCCGCGCGGGCGGACGGCGCAGCGGCTGGCGGCGTGGCTGGAGGTGTCCACCCGCACGGTCAAGCGGGACGTCAGCGCCCTGCAGCAGGCCGGCGTCCCGATCTGGGCGAGCTCCGGTCCCGGCGGCGGCTACGTCCTCGACGCCGCGGCCACGCTGCCGCCGGTGAACCTGGCGCCCGCGCAGGCCGTGGCGGTCGCCGTCGCCCTGGCCGGCGCGGCGGACGCGCCGTTCGCCGCCGACGGCCGCGCGGCGCTGGAGAAGGTGCTCGACGTCCTCGGCCCGCAGGCCCGGGCGGAGGTGGAGCGGCTCGGCGGGCGGGTGTGGGTGCGGGCGCCCTCCGGCCGGCGCCCGGACCCGGCGCCGGTGGTGGAGGAGGCGCTGGCCCGGCGCCGCGTCGTCGCGATCACCTACCGGGACCGGGCGGGGACGGCGTCCCGGCGGCGGGTGGAGCCGCACCTGCTGGCCCGTACCGGCGACCGCTGGTACCTCATCGGCTGGTGCCGGGAGCGGGACGCGCCGCGCTGGTTCCGCTGGGACCGCATCGAGGCCGCCGCCCTGACCACCGACCCCGCCCCGGAGCGGGACCCCGCGGTCTACGGCACTCCCCCGCCCGACGCCCACGCCGTCAGGTGAGGCTTATTCCCACTCGATCGTGCCCGGCGGCTTGCTCGTCACGTCGAGGACGACGCGGTTGACCTCGGGCACCTCGTTGGTGATGCGGGTGGAGATCCGGGCGAGCACGTCGTAGGGCAGCCGGGTCCAGTCGGCGGTCATGGCGTCCTCGCTGGACACCGGGCGCAGCACCACCGGGTGGCCGTAGGTGCGCCCGTCGCCCTGGACGCCGACCGAGCGGACGTCGGCCAGCAGCACCACCGGGCACTGCCAGATCTCGGAGTCGAGCTTCGCCGCGCTGAGCTCCTCGCGGGCGATCGCGTCGGCCCGCCGCAGCACGTCGAGCCGCTCGCGGGTGACCTCGCCGACGATGCGGATGCCCAGCCCCGGCCCGGGGAACGGCTGGCGCTGCACGAGCCGGTCGGGCAGGCCGAGCTGCCGGCCCACCTCGCGCACCTCGTCCTTGAACAGCGTGCGCAGCGGCTCGACCAGGGTGAACTGCAGGTCCTCGGGCAGCCCGCCGACGTTGTGGTGGCTCTTGATGTTGGCCGTGCCGGTCCCGCCGCCGGACTCGACGACGTCGGGGTACAGCGTCCCCTGCACGAGGAAGTCGACGGTCTCGCCGTGCGCCTGGGCGTCGGCGACGACGTCGGTGGCCGCCTGCTCGAACACCCGGATGAACTCGCGGCCGATGGTCTTCCGCTTCTCCTCCGGGTCGCTGACCCCGGCCAGGGCGGACAGGAACTGCCCGCTCGCGTCGACCACCCGCAGGTCGGCGCCGGTGACCTCGGCGAAGTCGCGCTCGATCTGCTCGGTCTCGCCCTGCCGCATGAGCCCGTGGTCGACGTACACGCAGGTGAGCCGGTCCCCGATGGCCCGCTGCACGAGCGCGGCGGCCACCGCGGAGTCGACGCCGCCCGACAGCGCGCACAGCGCCCGCCGGTCGCCGATCCGCTCCCGGATCCGCTCGACCTGCTCGTCGACGACGTTGCTCATCGTCCAGGTGGGCTCGAGGCCGGCGATGTCGAACAGGAAGTGCTCGAGCACCGTCTGGCCGTGCGCGGTGTGCCGCACCTCGGGGTGGAACTGCACCCCGGCCAGCCGCCGGTCGACGTCCTCGAACGCCGCCACCGGCGCGCCGGTGGAGGTGGCGGTGACGGTGAACCCGGGCGGCGGGACGCTGACGGCGTCGCCGTGGCTCATCCACACCGACTGCTCCACCGGCAGGTCGCCGAACAGCCGGCCCTGCGTGGTGACCGTCAGCGGGGTGCCGCCGTACTCGCGGTCGCCGGTGTGCGCGACGGTGCCGCCGAGCGTCTGCGCCATCGCCTGGAAGCCGTAGCAGATGCCGAAGGCGGGCACGCCGCCCTCGAACAGCGCCGGGTCGACCTGCGGCGCGCCGTCGGCGTAGACGCTGGAGGGACCGCCGGAGAGCACGATCGCCGCCGGCTTCCGCGCCAGGACCTCCTCCGCGGGCACCGAGGACGGGACGATCTCGGAGTAGACGCCGGCCTCGCGGATGCGCCGGGCGATGAGCTGGGCGTACTGCGCGCCGAAGTCGACGACCAGGACGGTGGGGAAGTCCATCAGTCGGGTCGACCGCCGATCACCAGGTCCACGCGCTGGAACTCCTTGAGGTCGCGGTAGCCGGTCTTGGCCATCGTGCGGCGCAGCGCGCCGAACAGGTTGGTCCGACCGTCGGCGGTCTCGGCCGGCCCGAGCAGCAGCTGCTCCAGCGAGCCGGCCGCCGGGACCGGCGCCGATGTGCCGCCGCGGGGCAGCCGCGGGTGGGCGGCCACCGAGTCCCACCAGACCCCGCCGCCGGGGGCCTCCCGCGCCGCGCGCAGCGGCTCGCCGACCTGGACGGCGTCGGCGCCGCAGGCCAGCGCCCGCGCGATCGCGCCGCTGGTCTCGATCCGGCCGTTGGCGATGACGTGCACGTACCGGCCGCCGGTCTCGTCGAGGTAGTCGCGGCGGGCGGCCGCGGCGTCGGCGATCGCGCTGGCCAGCGGCACCCGGATGCCCATCACCGCGTCGCCGGTGGAGAAGCTGTCCGCGCCGACGCCGACGATCACCCCGGCCGCGCCGGTGCGCATGAGGTGCAGCGCCGTCGTGTAGTTCGCCGCGCCGCCGACGATGACCGGGACGTCGAGGTCGGCGATGAACGACTTGAGGTTGAGCGCCGCGCCCTGGGTGGTCACGTGCTCGGCGGAGACGATCGTGCCCTGGATGACCAGCAGGTCGACCCCGGCGGCGAGCACCGCGGGCGCGAGCTGCTCGGTGTGCTGCGGCGAGACGCGCACCGCCGTCGTCACCCCGGCGTCGCGCATCTCCTTGATCCGGGCGGTGATCAGGTCCGGCTTGACCGGCTCGGCGTAGACCTGCTGCAGGAGCGACACCGGCGGGGGCGCCTCGGCGGCGGCGTCGCGCAGCTGCCGGTAGACCGGCAGCGGGTCGTCGTAGCGGGTCCACAGCCCCTCGGCGTTGAGCACGCCGAGGCCGCCGGCCCGGCCGACGGCGATCGCCGTCGCCGGGCTGACGACCGCGTCGCTGGGGCTGGTGACCAGCGGGATGTCGAACCGGAAGGCGTCGATCTGCCAGGCCGTGGAGACGTCGTCGACGTCGCGGGTGCGGCGGGACGGGACGATCGAGACCTCGTCCAGGTCGTAGCCGCGGCGGGCGAAGCGGTTGAGGCCGATCTCGACGGTGTCGCGGGCGGGCATCGTCACCGCCCCCGGTAGTTCGGCGCCTCGACGGTCATCTGGATGTCGTGGGGGTGGCTCTCCACGAGACCGGCCGAGGTGATGCGGGTGAGCTGCCCGCGGTCCTGCAGGTCGGCGACGGTGCCCGCGCCGGCGTAGCCCATGGACGCGCGCAGGCCGCCGACGAGCTGGTGGGCCACGGTCGCCAGCAGGCCGCGGTAGGGCACCTGGCCCTCGATGCCCTCGGGGACGAGCTTGTCGTCGGAGAGGACGTCGTCGGCGAAGTAGCGGTCGCGGCTGTAGGACTGGTTGCCGCGCTTCTGCATGGCGCCGAGCGACCCCATGCCGCGGTAGGTCTTGAACTGCTTGCCGTTCATGAAGACCAGCTCGCCCGGGGCCTCCTCGACCCCGGCGAACAGCCCGCCGATCATGACGGTGTCGGCGCCGGCGACGAGCGCCTTGGCGATGTCGCCGGAGTACTGCAGGCCGCCGTCGGCGATGACCGGGACGCCGGCCGGCTTGCAGGCCAGGCTCGCCTCGTAGATGGCGGTGATCTGCGGGACGCCGACGCCGGCGACCACGCGGGTGGTGCAGATCGAGCCCGGGCCGACGCCGACCTTGACCGCGTCCGCGCCGGCGTCGACCAGCGCCTGGGCGCCGCCGCGGGTGGCGACGTTCCCGCCGACCACCTGCACGCCGCCGTCGCCGCCGAAGTCCTTCCGGACCCGGGCGACCATGTCGAGGACGGCGCGCTGGTGGCCGTGCGCGGTGTCGACGACGACCACGTCGACCCCGGCGTCGACCAGCAGGCCGACCCGCTCGTAGGCGTCCTCGCCCACGCCCACCGCCGCGGCGACGACGAGCCGGCCGTCGGCGTCCTTGGTGGCGTTCGGGTACTGGTCGCGCTTGACGAAGTCCTTGACGGTGATCAGGCCGCGCAGCCGGCCGGACCCGTCGACGATCGGCAGCTTCTCGATCTTGTGCTGGGACAGCAGCCGCAGCGCGGTGTCGGGGTCGACGCCGACCGGGGCGGTGACCAGCGGCATCTTGGTCATGACGTCGCGCACGAGCCGGTTCTGGTCGGTCTCGAAGCGCATGTCGCGGTTGGTGACGATGCCGACGAGCACGCCCTCGTCGTCGACGACGGGCGCGCCGGAGATGCGATAGCGGGCCGACAGGGCGTCGACCTCGGCGAGGGTGTTGTCCGGCGAGCAGGTGACCGGGTTGGTGACCATGCCGGCCTCGGAGCGCTTGACCAGGTCGACCTGGCCGGCCTGCTCCTCGGCGGCGAGGTTGCGGTGCAGCACGCCGACGCCGCCGACCCGCGCCATCGCGATCGCCATGCGGGCCTCGGTCACGGTGTCCATGGCGCTGGAGACCAGCGGCACGGCCAGCCGGATGCCCCGGGTGAGCCGGCTGCTGGTGTCGACCTCGGCGGGGACGACGTCGGACTCGCCGGGGATGAGCAGGACGTCGTCGTAGGTCAGGCCGAGCGGGGCGAACTTCGCCGGCAGCTCGGGACGGTGCCCGTCAGGTGCGTGGTCGTCGGGCTGCATGGTGCCGCCACCCTCTCCGTCGGCTCGGCCCCCGGCCGGGCGCGCGGGAACCCCTCCGATCGTAGGCCGGGCGCCGCGGCGCCCGGGACGCCGCCGGGTGCACGCATGGGAAGCGTCGGCGCGGGCGGCTACCGTGGGTCCCCGGACGGGCGAGCCCGCGCGTCCGGGCCGGGACGCCCGCGCCGCCAGCACGAGGGAGGAGGCACCCGTGAGTCCCTTCGACGACGCCCCGGGGCCCGACTTCGACTCGCCGTCGGACCCGCCACCGCTGTCGATGGAGGAACGGGCCGGCGTCCTCGACGACCTGGCCGAGCTCGAGGTGTTCCGCACCCTGCTCGAGCCGACGGGGATCAAGGGCATCGTCGTCGACTGCCCGGACTGCGACGAGGAGCACCACGTCGACTGGGCGCTGATGCAGGCCAACCTGCGCCAGCTGCTCGAGGAGGGGCAGACCGGCCGGCACGAGCCGCCGTTCGACCCCGACCCCGACGACTACGTCAGCTGGGACTACGCCAGCGGCTACGCCGACGGGGTGGCCGCGATGGCCGAGCGCGAGGAGCCCGGCTCCGGCCGCACCGGCCGCCACGCCCGCGACGACTGAACGGGAACGCACCGAGGGCCCCCTCCGGCGATCGGAGGGGGCCCTCGGCGTGTGTGTCGGGTCAGGACATCATGCCGCGGCGGAAGCCGGTGGCCACGGCCTCGGCGCGGTCCTTCGCGCCGAGCTTGCGGAACAGCCGGCGGGCGTGGGTCTTGATGGTGTCCTCGGACAGGTAGAGCTCCCGGCCGATCTGGGCGTTGCTCTTGCCCTGGCTCATCCCGGTGAGCACCTGCATCTCGCGCATCGACAGCGCGACCGCGGGCGCGGCCTCGCGGACGGGGGTGCTGACCACGCGCGGGCCGGCGCCGTTGAGCGGCGTCGCCCAGGCGGGCACCGGGGCGCCGACGGAGTTCAGCGGCACCGGGGCGGGCGCCGGCTGCGGCGGGCGGCCGTCGGCGCGCAGGCCCACGCGGGACAGGCCGAGGCCCATCTCCAGGGCGCTGGCGTCCCAGCGGAGGTAGCCGCGGGCCCCGACGGCGACCGCGGCGCGCACCGTCTCGGCGTCGTCGGGCGCGCCGAGCACGAGCACCGGGACGGTGGGGTGGGTGCGGATGACCTGGGTGGCGACGGTGAGGCCGGTGTCCACCGCGCGCTGGGTGCCGACCAGCAGCACGTCGGGCTGGCGGGTGGCCAGGCGCTGGACGAGGGCGGCGGCGTCCCCGACGACCTCGACCCGGCCCACGAAGGGCAGGGCCACCAGGCGGGCGGCGACGTCGTCGCGGACACGGCGGCGCTCGTCGTACACCCACACGGTCGTGGCCCCGTGGCCCGGACCGCGCATCCTGTCGTCGATCACGTGGTTCTCCTCGTCTCCCCCGGCCGTGGAGGGCACCCGGGTCCCCACGACCCGGAACGGCTACGGCCTGGAACGACCATGACCGGCGGTGACGAGGCGCAACACCCGTGATCACCCTGCGGGGGGAGACGCGGACCGGGAAAATGTCCGATCCCCCTGTGTTTGACCACGGGACCCCTCGGGCACCGGCTCCCGTGCGACCGGACCGCCCCCTCCGGCTCGCACCGAGCCGAGGAGGACCGACATGGCCGACATCCGCCGTCTCCCGACGCCCGTTGCCGAGGTGTGGGACTGGCAGCTGCACGGCGCCTGCCGTGGTGAGAGCACCGCGCTGTTCTTCCACCCCGACGGCGAGCGCGGCCCCGCGCGGGCCCGTCGCCAGGCCGCGGCCAAGGCCGTGTGCGCGAAGTGCCCTGTCGTCGAGGCCTGCCTGAAGCACGCCCTGAGCGTCCGTGAGCCCTACGGCGTCTGGGGCGGCATGAGCGAGGAGGAGCGGGCCCGGCTGATCGCCGCGGAGCCCGCCGCCGTCGCCGCGGGGGTCTAGAGGAAGACCCCCTCCTCCCCACGACTCGCAGGCTCGCGGCGGGACCCGAGAGGGGGCCGCACCCGGCACTCGCGGACGAGAGGGCCGGTCCAGCACCCGCTGGACCGGCCCTCTCGTCGTCTGCGCTCAGCCCGTGCGCTCGGCGGCCATCAGCTCGTCGTGCACCCACGTGCTCCCCCGGTCGTGCGACGTCTCCGCCGACCAGGTGAAGGAGCCCGGGCGGACGTCGGTGAACCGCCAGCGCAGCCACGGGTCCTCCTCGTCGCTGAGCAGGACCACCCCGCCGTCCTCCGTGGGCCGGCCCACGAAGCGCCGGACGCGCCCGTTGACGGGTTCCATCCAGATCGAGCGCCAGGTGCCCGGCGCGTGCGGGTCGGGGAAGCGGACCGTCGTCCCGTGGAACGCCCGCGGCGGGACTCCGGCGCCGGGCTCTCCCCGGCCGGGGACGATCCACACGTCCTGCACCGCGCGGCCGCCCAGCACGCGCCCGACGTGCAGCTCGCCGACCGCCGTCGACCAGGTGCCGTCCGGCTCGAGGCCCCGCCAGTGCAGCCGCCAGGCGCCTTCCAGCCGCCCGAAGAGCCCCAGGTCGTCGGGTCCCTCCGGCGAGGGGTCGTGCAGGGCGTCCGGGAGCATCGGGTCCTCCTCCGCCGGTCGGTCGCGGGGACGACGGTGCCGCGCCGGCCCGCCGCGCGTCCAGGGGGCGGACATCGAGAGGGCCGGTCCAGCGTCTGCTGGACCGGCCCTCTCCTCGTGCGGTGGCCGTCCTGGCTCACCGCCGCGCGTCCTGGCTCACCGTCGGCGGTGGGCCAGGACGCAGCACGATCAGCTCGGCTGATCGTGCGCGGCGGCGCCGTTCAGTGACTGTGGCCGTGGCCGTGCGAGTGGCCGTGGGTGTGGTGCCCGGCCCCCGCGTGCTCGTCCTCCTCCTCCGGCGCCTCGACGACGGCGGAGTCGGTGGTGAGCACCATCGCGGCGATCGACGCGGCGTTGCCCAGCGCGGCCTTGGTGACCTTGACCGGGTCGATGACGCCCTGGGCGGCCAGGTCGCCGTACTCGCCGGTGGCGGCGTTGAAGCCCTGGGCCCCGCCGAGGTCGCGGACCTTGCTGACGACGACGCGACCCTCGAAGCCGGCGTTGTCGGCGATGCGGGCCAGCGGGGCCTCCAGCGCACGCCGCACGGCACGGGCGCCGGTGAGCTCGTCGCCGGAGAGGTCCAGCGCGTCGATCGCGGCGGCGGCGTGCACGAGCGCCGAGCCACCACCGGGGACGACGCCCTCCTCGACCGCGGCCTTGGTGGCGGCGATGGCGTCCTCGATGCGGTGCTTGCGCTCCTTGAGCTCGACCTCGGTGGCCGCGCCGACCCGGATGACGCCGATGCCGCCGGCCAGCTTGGCCAGCCGCTCCTGCAGCTTCTCGCGGTCCCAGTCGGAGTCGGTGGCCTCGATCTCGCGGCGGATCTGGGCAACCCGGTCGGAGATCGCGCCGGCCGTGCCGCCGCCGTCGACGATCGTCGTCGTGTCCTTGGTGACGGTGACGCGGCGGGCGGTGCCGAGCACCTCGAGGCCGACCTGGTCGAGCTTGAGGCCGACGTCCTCGCTGACCACCTGGCCGCCGGTGACGACGGCGAGGTCGGTCATGAACGCCTTGCGGCGGTCGCCGAAGTAGGGCGACTTGACCGCGACGACCTTGATCGTCTTGCGGATGGAGTTGACGACGAGGGTGGACAGCGCCTCGCCCTCGACGTCCTCGGCGACGATCAGCAGCGGGCGGGCGCCGTTGCCGAGGACCTTCTCCAGCAGCGGCAGCAGGTCGGCCAGCGCGCCGACCTGGCCCTGGACCAGCAGCACGAGGACGTCGTCGAGGACGGCCTCCATCGCCTCCTGGTCGGTGACGAAGTAGGGCGAGAGGTAGCCCTTGTCGAACTGCACGCCCTCGGTGACGTCGAGGTCGGTGGAGAGGGTGTTGCTCTCCTCGACGGTGATGACGCCGTCCTTGCCGACCTTCTCCATCGCCTCGCCGATCAGGCGGCCGACCTCGGCGTCCTGCGCCGAGATGGTCGCGACGCCGGCGATGGCGTCCTGCTCCTCGACCGGGGTGGCGACCTCGTCGAGGGCGGCCCACACGGCGTCGACGGCGGCGCGCATGCCGCGGCCGAGGCCCATCGGGTTGGCGCCGGCGGCGACGTTGCGCATGCCCTCCTTGACCAGCGCCTGCGCCAGCACGGTCGCGGTGGTGGTGCCGTCACCGGCGACGTCGTTGGTCTTGGTGGCGACGTTCTTGGCCAGCTGGGCGCCGAGGTTCTCGTACGGGTCCTCGAGCTCGACCTCGCGGGCGATGGTGACGCCGTCGTTGGTGATGGTCGGGGCGCCGAACTTCTTGTCGAGGACGACGTTGCGCCCGCGCGGGCCGAGGGTCACCTTGACGGCGTCGGCGAGCTTGTCCACGCCGCGCTCGAGCGCGCGGCGGGCGTCCTCGTTGAACTTGATGATCTTGGCCATGGGGCCCTTCCGATCGGGGTTGCTACGGGGTGAGACGGCGACCGCCCCGGGACCCGGTCATTCGGGTCGCCGGGGCGGTCGCGTCGAGCTGTCGTGCGGCCCCCTGCAGGGGCCCGCGGCGAGCGGGCGAGCCGTGGGGGGCAGGGGGTCCTTCTACTTCTCCACGACGGCGAGCAGGTCGCGGGCGGAGAGCACCAGGTACTCCTCGCCGGCGTACTTGACCTCGGTGCCGCCGTACTTCGAGTAGATGACGACGTCGCCGACGTTGACGTCGAGCGGCACGCGGTTGCCGTTGTCGTCGATGCGGCCGGGGCCCACGGCGATGACCGTGCCCTCCTGCGGCTTCTCCTTGGCGGTGTCCGGGATGACCAGGCCGGAGGCGGTGGTGGTCTCGGCCTCGTTGGCCTGGACGACGACGCGGTCCTCGAGCGGCTTGATGTTGACCTTGGTAGCGGTCGTCACGAGGTGACGCCCCCTTCGGGATCGGACGGCGGGTGGTCTCTCATGCTGTGGCACGGGGGCCGGGCCTGCCGTCGCGGGGGTCAGGCGCCTGCCCGTGTCGATTGGCACTCTACCCACGAGAGTGCCAGCCCCTCAACCGGGTCGCCGGGTCGGGCGACGCCGCCCTGCGGGAGGCTGGACGCCGTGCCCGACGACGCCGGCCCGGTGGCCCTCCTGCGCACTCCGGAGGGGGCCGCGGCGACCGCGCGGGCGGCGGCGCTGCTGGCCGAGGGCGCCGACGTGCTGGCCGGCGTGGCCCGGCTGCGCGCCGAGGTCGGCCCGGAGCTGGTCGGCCCGGCCTGGGAGCTGGCCCGGCTGCGCGCGCGGGCCCGCCCGGTGTTCGGTGCCGACGCCGACCGGCTGTTCCTCACCGCCGACACCCTCGAGCAGGCCGGCCGTCCCGAGCTGGCCGCCCGCCGCGCCGCCCGGCTGCTCGCCGACGGCACCGACTCCGCCGCCGACCTCGGCTGCGCGGCCGGCACCGACACCGTCGCGCTGGCCCGGGCCGGCGCGCGGGTCCTCGCCGTCGACCGCGACCCGGTGGCCCGGGAGCTGACCGCCGCCAACGCCGCCGCGCTCGGGGTGGACGACGACGTGTGGGTGGTCGCCGGCGACGTCGTCGAGCTGGTGGACGCCGCCCGCGGCGGGGAGGTGGCCGGGTGCGGGGCCGCCGTCCTCGACCCCGCCCGGCGGGCCGGCGGACGGCGGCGGCTGGACCCCGACCGGTGGTCGCCGCCCTGGTCGACGGTGGCCGCGCTGCTCGACCGGGTGCCGCGCTCGGTGGTCAAGGTGGCGCCCGGCCTCGACCACGACCGGGTGCCCGACGGCGTCGAGGCCGAGTGGGTCTCGGTCCGCGGGTCGGTCGTCGAGGCGCTGCTGTGGGGCCGCGGACTGTCGGAGGTGTGGCGGCGGGCGGCCGTCGTCCGCGACGGCGTCGTCCACGAGCTGACCGCGGACGCCGACCCGGGTCCCGCCGACGCCGGCCCGGTCCGCGGGTGGCTGCACGAGCCCGACCCGGCCGTGATCCGCTCGGGGCTGGTGTCCCTGGCGGCCGCGGACCTCGGCGCCACGCTGGTCGACCCGACGATCGCCTACCTGACCTCCGACGCCCCGGCCGGCTCCCCCTGGGCCACCTCGTACCGGGTCGACGAGGTGCTGCCGTTCTCCCTCAAGCGGCTGCGCGCGCTGCTGCGGGCGCGCGGCGTCGGCCGGGTGGTGGTGAAGAAGCGCGGGTCGGCGATCGAGCCGGAGACCCTCGCCCGGCAGCTCCGCGGCCCGGGCGCCGGCAGCGCGACCGTCGTCGTCACCCGGGTGGCGGGCGCCCCCACGGCCCTCGTGTGCGACGTCATCAACCCGGGTTGACGAACGGATCGCATCAACCTAGGTTGATGGCGTGGCGGTCGAACCGGTCTCCGTACCCGGGCCCGAGGACCCCGAGGCGGCCCTGGCCGCCGTCGTCGCCCTGCGCCGGCTGGCGAGCCGGCTGGAGGTCGAGGCGGTGGTCGAGGCGGTCGGCCGGGGCTGGACGTGGGCCCAGGTCGGCGAGGCGCTCGGCATCAGCGCGCAGGCCGCCCACAAGAGGTTCGCCCCCGAGGTCCGCGCGCGGCGCGGTCACCGACCAGGAGGAGAGAGCTGATGGGGATCGTCACGGCGGTGCGGGACCTGCGGACGGTGAGGGCGCTGCTCACCGGCGCCGAGGCCGAGGCACGCGGCGGCGGGGAGGCGACGCCCGGCCCCGAGCACCTCCTGCTCGCGGCCACCGCGCTCCCCGACGGCACGGCCGCCGCCGCGCTCGCCCGGGTCGGGACCGACGCCGACCGCCTGCGCGCGGCCGTCGAGGCGGCGCACGCCGCCGCGCTCGCGTCGGTCGGGGTCGGCGCCGGGACCGGGGAGCCGGCGCTGCGCGGGCCCGCCACCGGCCCGATGCGCTCGACCCCGCAGGCCCAGCAGGTCTTCCGGGCCGCGGTCGCGGCGGCGAAGGCGGCGCGCTCCCCGCTGCGCGGCGCGCACGTCGTCGCCGCGGTGTGCGACCTCGAGCGCGGCACCGTCGTCCGCGCGCTGGCCGACCTCGGCGTCGACCGCGCCCGGCTGCGCGACGCGGCCCGCGCGGTCAGCTGACCGCGGCAGAAATGGCCATTTCTGCCGCCTACCGGCTGACGACGTCGATCGGCAGCGAGCTGTCGGCGCCCAGCTCGGGCGCCGACGGCTCGACGCCGGCGGCGACCAGCCGCGAGCCGAGCGCGGCGACCATCGCGCCGTTGTCGGTGCACAGCCGCGGGCTGGGTACCCGCAGCACGATCCCGGCCGCGGCGCAGCGCTCCTCGGCCAGGGCCCGCAGCCGCGAGTTGGCCGCCACTCCCCCGCCGAGCACCAGGTGGTCGACGCCGTGCTCGCGGCAGGCCCGCACCGCCTTGGCGGTCAGCACGTCGGCGACCGCCTCCTGGAACGACGCCGCGACGTCGGCCACCGGCACCGGCTCCCCCGCCGCCCGCCGGGCCTCGACCCACCGCGCGACGGCGGTCTTGAGCCCGGAGAAGCTGAAGTCGTAGGGCGCGTCGCGGGGGCCGGTGAGCCCGCGCGGGAAGTCGATCGCCGCCGGGTCGCCCTCGCGCGCGGCCCGGTCGATCGGCGGGCCGCCGGGGAAGGGCAGGCCCAGCACGCGGGCGACCTTGTCGAAGGCCTCGCCGGCGGCGTCGTCGATCGTGCGGCCCAGCGACTGCACCTCCTGGGCCAGGTCGGGCACGAGCAGCAGCGAGCTGTGCCCGCCGGAGACCAGCAGCGCCAGGGACGGCTCGGCGAGGCGGCCGTGCTGCAGCTCGTCGACGGCGACGTGCGCGGCCAGGTGGTTGACCCCGTACAGCGGCTTGTCCAGCGCGAGCGCGTACGCCTTGGCGGCGGCCAGCCCGACCAGCAGGGCGCCGGTGAGCCCGGGCCCGGCGGTCACGGCGACGGCGTCGACGTCGGACGCGGACACCCCGGCCTCGGCCAGCGCGCGGTGCACGGTCGGGACCATCGCCTCCAGGTGCGCCCGCGAGGCGATCTCGGGCACCACCCCGCCGAAGCGCTCGTGCTCGGCCATCGAGGTGGCGAGCGCGTCGGCGAGCAGCGTGTGCCCGCGGACGACGCCGACGCCGGTCTCGTCGCAGGAGGTCTCGAACCCGATGACCAGCGGCTCGTCAGCCACGGAGCCTCTCCCTCTTCATCACGACTGCGTCGGTGTTGCTCGGCTGGTAGTAGCCGCGCCGCCGGCCGATCTCGGTGAACCCGCGCCGCCGGTAGAGGCCCTGCGCGAGCTCGTTGTCGGCCCGCACCTCGAGCAGCACGACCGGGCTGCGCCGGTCGGCCTCGGTGAGCAGCGCGTCGAGCAGCCGCGCCCCGATCCCCTCGCCCTGCCGGTCCCGTGCCACGCCGATGGTCGCCACGTGCGCCTCGTCGTCGTAGGCGATGAGCCCGGCGTAGCCGACCACGGCGCCGTCGTCCTCGGCGACCAGGTAGTGGCGGGTGTCGGTGCGGGCGAGCTCGTCGCGGTACATCGCGCGGGTCCAGGTGTCGGGCGCGAAGAGCTCCTCCTCCAGCGCGAGGACGGCGTCGAGGTCGGCCAGCCGCATCGGCCGCAGCCGCGCGCTCACGCGGTGGTCACCGGCTTGAACGACGTCGGCGGGACGGCGTCGGGCCGGCGGAGGTACAGCGGCACCAGCGGCCCGGCGGACGACGGGTCGTCGAGCAGGGATGCCGCCGCGCGCAGCAGCCCGGCGGTGGTCACCTCGGCGGGCCCGACCGGCGCGCCCAGCCGGTCGGCGAACCGCGGGTCGCCGACCAGCGGGCCGGGGAACCCGGCCTCCTCGGGCCGGACGACGCCGGGACCGTCCACGCGCGCGCCGGCGTCGTCGTAGGCGGCCCAGTAGACCTCCTTGCGGCGGGCGTCGGTGACCACGGTGCGGCGCCCGGAGCCGACCGCGTCCAGCGAGCAGACCCCGACCGCGGGGACGCCGCGCGCGTCGGCGAGCGCCGCGGCGGTGACGACGCCGACCCGCAGTCCGGTGAAGGGCCCGGGGCCGAGGCCCGTGACGACGGCGTCGACGTCGGCGAGGGTCAGCCCGGCCGCGGCCAGCGCCTCGCGGACGGCGGGGACGAGCAGCTCGGCGTGCCGGTTGCCCGAGGGCACCGCCCGCTCGGCGAGCACCTCGACGTCCCCGGCGGTGCGGCGGGCGACCCCGGCGACGAGGGTGGGGGTCGCGGTGTCGAGGGCGAGGACGAGCACGACTCGCCAGGTTAGTCCGGCCGGTCGCCGTCGAGCCGGGCCTCCCAGCCGGGGCCGTGCGGGACGAGCACGGCGGTGCGGACGTCGTCGTCGCGGCGGTCCAGCCGGACCTCGAGGTGCTCGTCGGCCAGCCGCTCGACCAGCCCGGCGCCCCACTCGACCACGGTCACCGACTCCTCGGTGGAGGCGTCGAGGTCGAGGTCGTCGACGTCGGCCACGCTGCCGAGCCGGTAGGCGTCCACGTGCACCAGCGGCAGCCGCCCGCCGCGGTGGACGCGGGCGATGACGAACGTGGGCGAGGTGACCGGCTCGGTCACGCCGAGTGCGGCGCCGAGGCCCTGGGTGAGCGCGGTCTTGCCCGCCCCCAGCGGCCCGGTGAGGACGACGAGGTCGCCCGGCCGCACCACGGCGGCGAGCTCCGCGCCCAGCGCCCGGGTGTCCTCGGGGGTGGGCAGCTCGTGCTCGCGCCTCACCGGGCCAGGCTCCGCGCCACCGAGGTGAGGTCCTCCAGCAGCCCGGCCCGCGGCGCCCCCGCCGGGCCGAACCGGATCGCCGCCGACGGGTGGTAGGTCGCCCACACCGCGCGGCCGCCGACGTCGTGCGGGCGGCCGCGGGCCTCGGCGAGCACGGTCCGCGGCCCGAGGAACCACTTGGCCGACGACAGCCCGAGCGCCACGACGACGGGCGGGTCGAGCAGCTCGAGCTGGCGGCGCAGCCAGCCGCTGCAGCGGGCCACCTCGGGGGTCCTCGGCGTCCGGTTGCCCGGCGGCCGGCACTTCACGATGTTGAGCACGGCCGCGTCGGCGCGGTCCAGCCCGGCCTCGGCGAGCAGCAGGTCGAGCAGCTGCCCCGACTTCCCCACGAAGGGCCGCCCGGTCTCGTCCTCGTTCGCGCCGGGCGCCTCCCCGACCAGCGCGAACCGGGCGCGGCCGCGCACCGGCGGGTCCCCGACGACGACGTGCTGCCGGGTGGTGGCCAGCTCGGGGCAGGCGACGCAGGGGGTGGCGGCCGCGGCCAGCTCGGACCAGTCGGCGGCCGCGGCGGCGGTGCGCGCGACCTCCGCGGCCGCGGCGTCGAAGCGGGGCGGACGGGGGGCGGCCACGCGCCGACCCTACGGGGGCCGCTGCGGCCGGGCCTCCGGGCTTCCCTCCACGGCCCGGGAGGCTCACCCTGTGCTCGGGACCCCGCGCCGGGAGGAGCCGCCATGACGCCGCAGCCGGACGTGTACGACGTCGCCTGCCTCGCCGGCGGGACGCAGCGGGTGGTCGACACCGCCCTGGTGGCCCTGGTGGTCACCGGCCGGGTCCGCGCGGTCGCCCCGGGCGAGCTGCAGGTGGTCTCCCCTCGCCGTCGCCACCCGGTCGAGGCCGCGGTCCTCGACGCCGTCGGGGCCCGCGGCCGCCGCTCGGTCGAGACCGTCCGCTGGCGGGCGCTCGGCGACGACCGGGTGGCCGAGGTCGCGCGGCGACTGCGCCACGAGGGGCTGCTCGGCCGGCTGCTCGGCCCGACCGCCGCGGGCCGGCGGCTGCTGCGGGACGCGCGGGCCGGCGACGCCGACCCGGTGCGCCGGGCGGCGCTGGACGGCGCGCAGCAGCTCCCCGACCCGGCGCTGCGGGCGGCGGTGCTGGAGCCCCCGCGCCGTCCGGTCGTGCCCGGCGCCGGGACGCCGTGGGAACTGACCTTCGCCGACGGCTGCGAGGTCGCCCACCGCACCCGCGACGAGCTGATGGGCCGCCTGTACGACGCCCGCGGCTGAGGGTCAGTCCCGGACGGGCGTCCCGGCGGCGACGCGGCGCAGCAGGCCGGACAGGGCCCGGGTGACCTCCTCGGGCCGCTCCAGCGGGACCAGGTGCCCGGCGTCCGGCACGACGACGTACTCGACCATCGGGCTCTCGCCGCCGAGCAGCTCCACGAGGGTGTCGCTGTGCGCCCGCGGGATCATCTTGTCCGCGTCGCCGGTGAGCACCAGCGTCGGCACGCCGCGCAGCGGCTCGAGCGCGCCCGTCTCGTCGAGGCCGGCCAGCGCCGGGTAGAACTCCGCGATCACGTCAACCGGGGTGCCGCCGATCATCGCGTCCACGTAGCGGCCCAGCCGCGGGTCGACGTCGGTGGAGGAGAACGACAGCGACCAGGTGGCCGCGGAGACGACGTCGGCGGCCAGCCGGCGGGTGCGCTCGGCGAACGCCGGCCGGCGGCGCATCGTCCAGGCCGCGACCGGCAGCACCGCGGCGCGCACGCGGGTGAGGAACTCCGGCAGGCCGAAGTCCAGCTCGGCCAGGTTGCCGCTGGACGTCGACACCAGGGCCGCGCCGACGACCCTGGTGCCGAACAGCTCCGGGCGCAGGTCGGCCAGGCCCATGACGGTCATGCCGCCCATGGAGTGCCCGACGAGCACGACCGGGCCCTCGGGCACCCGGGTCTCGATGACGGCGGCGAGGTCGTCGGCGAGCTGCTCGATCGTCGAGTTCTCGGCCGGGCCGCGGCTGGAGCCCCCGTGGCCGCGCTGGTCGTAGAACACCAGCCGGGCCGCGGGGCGGTGCCCGTTGGCGGTGGCGAGCTGCGCGCCCAGCGACCGCCGCTGGAACGTCCACGACGCCATCGACAGCGTGTAGCCGTGCACGAAGACGACGGTCAGCGGCGCGTCGAGCGGGCCGACCTCCTCCACCGCCAGCAGCACGCCGTCGTCGGCCTGGACGAACGCGGTGCGGTCGGCCCGGCGGGAGGCCGGGCCGAGCGGGTCGTCCTCGCGCAGCTCGGCGGCGGTGGCGCCCTCGGGCAGCGCCCCTTCGGGGCTCAGCCGCTCGGCGCGCACCCGCCGGGTGGCGATCCGGGCGACGGCCACGCCGACGGCGGTGGTCGCCGCCGCCAGGCCGACGACGGCCCCGGCGACCCCGGCGGCCGGGTGGCGCTCCAGCGCCCCGGCGACACCGGACCGCGCCGGGGCGGCCGCGCGCCGCACCGGTCTCCTGCTGCGTGCCATCAGACCGCCCCCGCGGACCCGACGTGCCGGCGGGTGAACCGCCCGCCGACCCGGGTGACCAGCTCGTAGTGGATGGTGTCGACCGCGTCGGCCCACTGCTGGGCGGTGGGCTCGCCCCGGTCGCCGGGACCCCAGAGGACCACCTCGTCGCCCGGCGCCACGGCGGCGTCGCCGACGTCGAGCACGAACTGGTCCATGCACACCCGCCCGGCGATGGTGCGCTGGGCGCCGCCGGCGAGCACCGGCGCCCGGTTGCCCGCCGCCCGCGGCACCCCGTCGGCGTACCCCACGGGCACGAGCGCGAGCGTGGTCTCGGTCACCGGCGAGTAGGTGTGGCCGTAGGAGACGCCGACGCCCGCGGGCACCCGCTTGGTCAGCGCCACCCGCGCGCGCACGGTCATCGCCGGCCGCAGGCCGTGCACCGCCGGGTCGCCGCCGAGCGGGTCCAGCCCGTAGAGGGCGATGCCGGGGCGGACCATGTCGTACCAGGTGTCCGGCAGCGCCACGGTGGCCGCGGAGTTGGCCAGGTGCCGCCGCCCGTCCAGCCCGGCGCCGCGGGCGAGGTCCACGGCCTCGTCGAACACCCGCACCTGGGCGCCGATCGTCGGGTGGGTCGGCGCGTCGGCGTAGGCCATGTGGCTCCACAGGCCGACCACCTCGACCTCGCCGTCGGCCTGCGCGCGGGCGGCCGCGGCGACCAGGCCCGGCCAGTCGGCCGTCGTGGCCCCCTCGCGGGACAGGCCGGTGTCGGCGAACAGGTGCAGCCGCGCGGTCCGGCCGGTGGCGCGAGCGGCGGCGACCACCTCGGCCAGCCCCCACTCCGCGTTCACCGACACCTCGACGTCGGCCTCCAGGGCCGGGGCGAAGTCGGTGCCGGGGGTGTGCAGCCAGGCCAGCAGCGGCGCGGTCACCCCCGCGGCGCGCAGCGCCAGCGCCTCCTCGAGGACGGCGACGCCGAGCGCGTCGGCACCGCCGGCCAGCACCGCCCGGGCCGCGGGCACCAGCCCGTGCCCGTAGCCGTCGGCCTTGACCACCGCCATGAGCGGCCGGCCGACCCGTTCGCGGAGCACGGCGGTGTTCGCCGCGATCACGTCGAGGTCGACGACCACCTCGGCCCGGGGTTCGCTCACACCCCCGAGTCTCGCAGGCCGGTGCTCCGCACCCGGCCCACCGTCTCGGAGAGCCGCCGCACCAGGTCGCCGGCGACCACCGGCCCGGCCTCCGCGGCGACCTGACCGGCGCGGCCGTGCAGGTGCGCGGCCGCCGCCGCGGTCTCCGCGGCCGGGCTGCCGGTGGCCAGCAGCGCGCCGAGGATCCCCGACAGCACGTCGCCGGTGCCGGCGGTGGCCATCTCCGGGGTGCCGGTGCCGTTGACGAACGCGGTCCCGTCCGGGTCCGCGACGACGGTGGCGCTGCCCTTGAGCAGCACGACCGCGCCGAGGTCCGCGGCCAGCCGGCGGGCGCTGCCGACCCGGTCGGCGCCGACCGCGACGCCGAAGCGCTCGAACTCGCGGTCGTGCGGGGTGAGCACGGTGGGGGCGGTCCGGCGGCGGACGAGGTCCGGCTCGCGGGCAGCCATCGTCAGCGCGTCGGCGTCGACCACCACCGGCAGGTCGGTGGCCAGCACCTCGGCGAGCACGCTGCGGGCGTCGTCGTCGGTGCCCATGCCGGGGCCGACCACCCAGGCCTGCACCTGGCCCGCGTCGCTCGGGCGGCCCGCGGTGACGATCGCCTCGGGCCACGCGGCGCGCACGCCCTCGGCCGCGGTGCCCGCGTAGCGGACCAGCCCCGGCCGGGTGCGCAGCGCCGCCCCCGTGCACAGCACCCCGGCGCCGGGGTAGGTGGCCGAGCCGGCCACGATCCCGACGACGCCGCGGGAGTACTTGTCGTCGACGTCGCCGGGCGGCTGCAGGTGTGCGGCGACGTCGCCGTCGGTGAGCCGGTGCGCCCGCGCGGGCGCCAGGAACGGGCCCAGGCCGATGTCGACCAGGTGCACCGTGCCGGCGTGCCCGCGGCCCTCGCCGACGACGAGGCCGGGCTTCACCGCGCCGAAGGTGACCGTGTGGACGGCGGCGAACGCGGCGCCCTCGACCGCGCCGGTGTCGGCGTCCACGCCGCTCGGGACGTCGACGGCGACGGTGATGCCCGGGCCGGTGGCGGCCCGCCCGGCCAGCCGGGCGGCGTCCGGCCGCAGCCCGCCGCGGCCGCCGATGCCCACGATCCCGTCGAGGACGAGGTCGGCGCGGTCCAGCCCGTCGGGCCCGTCCGGGCCGGTGACCCGCCCGCCGGCGCGGCGCAGCGCCGCCAGCCCGGCGGGGTGGGCGCGGTCCGGGGCGAGCAGGACGGCGGTCACCCGGGCGCCGCGGGCGGCCAGCCGCGCGCCGGCGAACAGCGCGTCGCCGCCGTTGTTGCCGCCGCCGGCCAGGACGGTGACCCGCGCGCCGTGCGCCCGGCCGAGCAGCCGCAGGCAGACGGTGGCCAGGCCGGTCGCCGCCCGCTGCATGAGCGCGCCCTCGGGGGTGCGGGCCAGCAGCACGTCCTCGGCGGCGCGGACCTCCGCGACGGTGGACAGCCCGATCACGCGGGGCCTCCCTCGGCGACGACCACGGCCGACGCGATGCCGCCGTCGTGGCTGAGCGAGAGGTGCCAGCTGCTGATGCCGAGGTCCGCGGCCCGCTTCGCGACCGTGCCCCGCACCTCCAGGTGCGGGCGGCCGCGCTCGCCGACCGTGACCTCGACGTCGTGCCAGTGCAGCGAACCGGGCGCGCCGAGGGCCTTGGCGACCGCCTCCTTGGCGGCGAACCGCGCGGCCAGCGACTCGGCGGTGCGGGCGCTGCCCGACGGCGTCGTCTGCTCGTCGGCGGTGAACAGCCGGTCCCGCAGCCCGGGGGTGCGCTCCAGCGACTCGGCGAAACGGGTCACGGGGACCACGTCGATCCCGACCCCGACGATCACCGGGTCAGTCTGCCGTGCGCCCGCCGGACGCGCCGTCCTGGCTCACCGTCACGCGTCCTGGCTCACCGCCGACGGCGAGCCAGGACGCAGCACGATCAGCTCACCTGATCGTGCACGAACTCACTCGACGGTGACGCTCTTGGCCAGGTTGCGGGGCTGGTCGACGTCGAAGCCGCGGGTGTCGGCGATCTCGCAGGCGAGGATCTGCAGCGGCACGGTGGTCACCACGGGGGCGAGCAGCGTGGGCGTGCGCGGCACCCGGATCAGGTGGTCGGCGTAGGGGACGACGTCCTCGTCGCCCTCCTCGGCGATGACGATGGTGCGCGCGCCGCGGGCCCGGATCTCCTGGATGTTGGAGACGACCTTGCCGTGCAGCAGGCTGCGCCCGCGCGGCGACGGCGCGATGACCACCACCGGGGTGCCCTCGTCGATGACCGCGATCGGGCCGTGCTTGAGCTCGCCGGCGGCGAAGCCCTCGGCGTGGATGTAGGCCAGCTCCTTGAGCTTGAGCGCGCCCTCCAGCGCCACCGGGAAGCCGACGTGGCGGCCGAGGAAGAGGACCGTGTCCGAGTCGGCCAGCGACCGGCCCAGCTCCCGCACCGGCTCCATCTGGGTCAGCACCTGCTCGACCGCCTCGGGCAGCCGCTGCAGCTGCTGGACGATCGAGCCGACCTCGTCGGCGTACTTGATGCCGCGCACCTGGGCGAGGAACAGCCCGACCAGGTAGCAGGCGACGATCTGCGCCAGGAACGCCTTGGTGGAGGCGACGGCGATCTCCGGGCCGGCGTGGGTGTAGAGCACGGCGTCGGACTCGCGCGGGATCGTCGAGCCGTTGACGTTGCAGATGGCCAGCACGCGGGCCTTCTGCTCCTTGGCGTGCCGCAGCGCCATGAGGGTGTCCATCGTCTCGCCGGACTGGCTGATGACGACGACCAGCGTGGAGCGGTCGAGCACCGGGTCGCGGTAGCGGAACTCGCTGGCCACCTCGACCTCGACCGGGATGCGGGTCCAGTGCTCGATGGCGTACTTGGCGATCAGCCCGGCGTGGTAGCTGGTGCCGCAGGAGACGACGAAGACCTTGTCGACGTCGCGCAGGTCCTGGTCGGACAGCCGCACCTCGTCGAGGACGAGCTCGCCGTCCTCGCCGAGTCGCCCGCGCAGGGTGTCGGCGACCGCCTGCGGCTGCTCGGCGATCTCCTTGAGCATGAACCAGTCGTGACCGCCCTTCTCGGCGGCCGCGGCGTCCCAGTCGACGGTGTAGGCGGCGGGCTCGGCGGGCGCGCCGTCGAAGTCGGTGACGGTCAGGCCGCGGGTGCGGTCGATCTCGACGACCTGGTCCTGGCCGAGCTCGCGGGCCTCGCGGGTGTGCGCGATGAACGCCGCGACGTCGGAGCCGAGGAAGTACTCGCCGTCGCCGACGCCGACCACCAGCGGGCTGTTGCGGCGGGAGGCGACCAGCGTGTCGGGCTCGTCGGCGTGCGCGGCGACGAGGGTGAACGCGCCCTCCAGCCGGCGGCTGACCGCGCGCATCGCCTCGGCGAACCGGCCCGGGCCCGTGGGCAGCTCCGCGTAGGCGGCGGCCAGCAGGTGGGCCACGACCTCGGTGTCGGTCTCCGAGCGCATCTCGGCGCCGGCGGCCTCGCACTCGGCACGCAGGTGCGCGAAGTTCTCGATGATCCCGTTGTGGATGACGGCGACCCGGCCGTCGGCCGACAGGTGCGGGTGGGCGTTGCGGTCGGTCGGGCCGCCGTGCGTGGCCCAGCGGGTGTGCCCGATGCCCAGCGTCGCCTCTGGCAGCGGGGCGTCGGCCAGGACCTTCTCCAGGTTGGCCAGCTTGCCCGCCTTCTTGGCCGACGCCAGCTCACCGGAGCCGTCGCCGTCCACCCGGACGGCGACGCCCGCGGAGTCGTACCCGCGGTACTCGAGCCGGCGCAGGCCCTCGAGGACGACGTCCAGGGCGTTCTGGGGGCCGACGTAACCCACGATGCCGCACATGTGTATCGAGGCTACCGGGGAAGGGGGACCGATCCGTCCCTCTGCGGTGTGAGACGCGGAGCCGGTCCCACCCGCCCCACCGGGCCGGTCAGGACCAGGGCGTCACCGGGCGCGGGCGCGGCACGCCGTCGACGGCCACGTCGAAGCGCTCGTCGAAGAAGCACAGCAGCCCCCGGAGCTGGGCCGCGTCGGGCAGCGGGTCGCGGTAGCTCCACACCGCGTCCGGGACCAGCCCGTCGCCGGTCCGCACCGACCAGTAGCTGGCCTCGCCCTTGTAGGCGCACCACGTGCGCGTCCCGCTGGGCACCAGGTCGGCGACGACGTCCTCGGCCGGCAGGTACCAGCGCACCGGCAGCAGCGTCTCGAACACCAGCCGCGGCCGGGAGGAGGCGGCCAGGAGCTGCCCGCCGGCCGACACCCGCACCGACCGCGAGCCGGCCCGGACGTCCACCCGGTGGAACGGGTCGCGCGGGTGCCCGTGCAGCGGCTCGTCCTCCTCGTACCAGGCGTCGCAGCCGCCGAAGTCCAGGACGACGTACCCGGCCAGCGCCGGGTCGGCCGGGCAGAACCCCTCGACGACGCGGTCGCTGCCCGGCACCTGCACCGCCACCGGTTCCCCCGGCGTGCTGCGCACGGAGAACGGGACCCGCGGGTCGAGGACGCGCAGCGCGGTCACGTCGGGGACGGCGAAGCCGGTGCCCGCCGGCACGTCCGGGGGCGGGGCCGGGGCGGGGGTCAGGGTCCCGCGCAGGTCCTCGCGCGGGACGGCGTACGCGGGGACCACCCGCCGGGGCTCCCACACCAGCAGCGCCCGGTCGGTGAGCGCGACGACGACGCCGTCGGCCTCGGCCCGCACCCGCTTGGCGGTGGGCTCGTACCGGAGCAGGCCGACGGCCCCGCCGAACAGGTCGCGCATCCGCACGGTCATCGCGTCCTCCCGCCGGGCCGGTGGGCGGCATGCTCGTCCCGGGGCGCCGCCCCGGTCCAGCCCGGGCGGTCAGTCGACGGCGGCGACGACCGCGGCCAGCCGGGAGGCGATCCCGTCGGCGAGCTCCTGGGTGGGCGCCTCGACCATCACGCGGACGAGCTGCTCGGTGCCCGAGGGCCGCAGCAGCACCCGGCCGTCGTCGCCGAGCTCGGCCTCCGCGGCGTTGACCGCGCTGCCCACGGCCTCGCTCTCCACGACCCGGATGCGGTCGCGGACCGGGACGTTGACCAGGGTCTGGGGGAGCCGGCGCACCACCGAGGCGAGGTCGGCGAGCGAGCTGCCGGTGGCGGCCACGCGGGACAGCAGCGCCAGCCCGGTGAGCAGGCCGTCGCCGGTGGTGGCGTGGTCGAGGAAGACCAGGTGACCGCTCTGCTCCCCGCCGAGGCTGAGCCCCTGCTCGCGCAGCGCCTCGAGCACGTAGCGGTCACCGACGGCGGTGGTGTGCACCGCGATGCCGGCGTCGCGCATCGTGTGGTGGAAGCCGAGGTTGCTCATCACCGTGGCGACGACGGTGTCCCGGGCGAGCTCGCCGCGCTCCTTGAGCGCCAGCGCGCACACGGCGAGGATCGCGTCGCCGTCGACCACCCGGCCGTCGGCGGTGACCGCGAGGCAGCGGTCGGCGTCGCCGTCGTGCGCGATGCCGAGGTCCGCGCCGGTCTCGCGGACGGCGTCGGTCAGCGGGCCCAGGTGGGTGGAGCCGATGCCGTCGTTGATGTTCCAGCCGTCGGGCTCGCCGCCGATGACGGTGACCTCGGCGCCGGCGCGGCGGTAGACGTCGGGGGCGACGGTCGCGGCCGAGCCGTGCGCGCAGTCGACGACCAGGCGCAGGCCGGACACCGACGCCGTGAGCGTCGACAGCAGGTGCTTGGCGTAGTCCTCGCCGGCGCCGGGCAGGTCGCGGACCCGGCCGATGTCGGCGCCGGTCGGGCGGTGACCGTCGGTGCTGCGGCGGGAGACGGCGATGGTCTGCTCGATCGCCGCCTCGACCGCGTCGGGCAGCTTGTGGCCCCCGCGGCTGAACAGCTTGATGCCGTTGTCGGGCATCGGGTTGTGGCTGGCCGAGATCATGACGCCGAGGTCGGCGCCGGTCTCGGCGGTGAGGAACGCGACGGCCGGGGTGGGCAGCACGCCGACGCGCAGCACCTCGGCGCCGGCGCTCGCGAGGCCCGCCACCACGGCGGCCTCGAGCATCTCCCCGCTGGCGCGGGGGTCACGCCCGACGACCGCGACGGGACGCGAGGTCCCGTCGCGGTCGGCGAGCACGCTGGCGGCGGCACGCGCCACCGAGAGGGCCAACTCCGGCGTGAGGTCGGCGTTGGCCCGACCCCGGACGCCGTCGGTCCCGAAGAGGCGACCCACGGCGGTGCCGGTCAGCGCTTCGAGTACTGAGGAGCCTTGCGGGCCTTCTTGAGGCCGTACTTCTTGCGCTCCTTGACCCGCGCGTCGCGGGTGAGGAAGCCGGCCTTCTTGAGGGCCGGGCGGTCCTCGGCCTCGACCTCGATCAGGGCGCGGGCGATCGCCAGGCGCAGCGCGCCGGCCTGGCCGGTGACGCCGCCGCCCTTGAGGATGCCGACGACGTCGTACTGCTCGGCCTTCTCGAGGGTCACGAACGGCTCGCGGATGAGCTGCTGGTGGACCTTGTTCGGGAAGTACTGCTCGAGGCTGCGGCCGTTGAGGCGGAACTGGCCGGTGCCGGGCACGAGCCGCACGCGGACGATGGCCTCCTTGCGCCGGCCGACGGTCTGGACCGGGCGCCCCTCGGCGTCGGTCACGGTGAGGGGGGAGGTCACTGGGCCACCTGCTTGATCTCGAACGTCTGGGGCTGCTGGGCGGCGTGCGGGTGCTCGGGGCCCGCGTACACCTTCAGCTTCTTGATCATCTGCCGGCCGAGGCTGTTGTGCGGCAGCATGCCCTTCACCGCGCGCTCGACGACGCGGTCGGGGTGGGTGCGCAGCTGGTCGCCGACGTTGATCGCGCGCAGGCCGCCCGGGTAGCCGGAGTGCCGGTAGGCGGTCTTCTGGTCGCGCTTGGAGCCGGTGAGGGCGATCTTGTTCGCGTTCACGACGACGACGAAGTCACCGACGTCGACGTGCGGGGCGAACTGGGGCTTGTGCTTGCCGCGCAGCAGGGTCGCGACCTGGCTGGCGAGTCGACCGAGCACCACGTCGGTGGCGTCGATGACGTGCCAGGCGCGGGTGACCTCGCCGGGCTTGGGTGAGTACGTGCGCACGGCGCTCGTGTCCTCCGTCGTCGTCGGGGTGGCTGGTGGGATCGCCTCACCGAGGACGGGAGACGCCGACGGCGCGCGCGCACCAGCCGGCGGCCGCGCACCAGCCGACGACGATACCAGCCCACCCGACAGGCCGAGGTGACGTGCTGGAACGGCCCTCCTGCAGGGTCCCGCCGCGAGCGGAGCGAGCGGTGGGGGGCAGGAGGGCCCTTCAACCGGCGATGAGGTCGCGCTGGGCGGGCAGCAGCCGGTCCATCGCGGCGACGTCGTCGGCGGCGGCCAGGCCGAGGACGTCGACGCTGGCGAGGTGGCTGCCGTAGCCGACGTAGCAGCGCTGGTAGTAGCTCTCCCCCGCCTGGAACCAGAAGCACGGGGCGTCGGGGACCGAGGGCAGCGTGAACCGGGTGCCGCCGAACTCGGCGCCCTCGAGCTCGGCGAACGCCGTGTAGACGGCGTTGGTCTCGGCCGACGTCGGGAAGGCGTACAGCGCCACCGCGTAGCTGAGCTCGTCCTCGTCGGACTGCTTGGCGTAGAAGCCGCGGAACCCGTTGGCCGACAGCAGGTCGCGCTCCCGGGCCGGGTCGATCGCCAGCCGCAGGTAGCCCTCGAGGTCGTAGGGCCCGGAGAACTCCGTGAAGTCACCCGGCGGGTCGAGGGTGAGCGACTGCAGGCCGACCGGGTCGGTGGGCAGCGTGGGCACCTGCGCCTGCGGCGTGGGGGTGAAGCCCTGCAGCAGCCCGACCTGGTCGGTCATCAGCCGGCCGACGTCGTCGAGGCCCTGGCCGGGGCCGGTGCTGTGGTACGCGTAGGCGAGCATCCGGCCGACCGGCACGAACGCCTGGACGACGTCCTCCCCGCCGCCCTCCTGCAGCAGCACCTCGCCGTCGACGCCGGGGATCTCGGCCGCCTGGTAGCCGCCGGCCTGGTCGGCGGCGAGCTCCGCGGCCGCCCGCCGCGCGGACTCGGGGTCGGACAGCTCGGCGACCAGGGTCAGGGTGCCGGCGCCGTCGGCGGGGTCGCTGTTGCACTGGCCCCAGGCGGTGACGAAGCCCCAGCGGTCGAGGATCGGGCCCGCCGTCCCGGTGCCGAAGTAGGCGGCGTCGAGGGCGCCGGAGTCGCTCCACGGCCCGGACGGGAAGCAGATGTCCGTCCGCGCCGGGAAGGTGGTCTGCACCAGCGAGGTCACCGAGGCGATGCGGTGGGCCTCCAGCAGGGTGCCGACGGTCGGTTCGGGGGCCGGCGTGACGTCGACCGGCGGCCCGGACGGCGTCGTCGTCGCCGGCGGCTCGCTCGTCGTCGGCGCGGCAGCGGCCGGCGGGGTCGCCGTCCCGCTCACCGTGGTCGTGCACCCCGCCAGCAGCGCCGCTGCGGCCACCGCGGCGCCCGCGGCGCCCAGCCGTCGTCCCCGTGTCCCCGTCACGGGCGGGGAGCCTAGGGGTGGCGTCCTCGCAGGTCACGCACCCGCGGACGCGGGAGGGGCCGGGTGCACCGCGCACCCGGCCCCTCCGTCGTGCCGTCCGGTCAGCGGGCGGCGGTCACCGCGGCGAGCGCGTCGACCTCACCCGTGCCGTACCAGGAGGTGTGGCCCGAGCCGCCCTGGCACTGCTGCACGGCGCCGCTCTCCGAGCCGGTGAACGCCTCGTACGGGCGGCCGGTGGGGGCGCCGCTGGTGGCGGCCGGCAGCGCCTCCGGGCACAGCTGCCCGTCGGCGGTCCGGCTGATCAGCGCCTCGACCTGCGTGGGCCGCATCGCCCCGTTCTGCGGGGTGCGCGCGTCGCCGTACCGGCTGATCACCAGGGCGGCGACGCCGGCGACGTGCGGGCCGGCCATCGAGGTGCCCTGGATCCCGCAGTAGACCGCCGTCGGGTAGCCCGGGTCACCGGTGGCCTCCGTGCGGCTGCGCCCGCAGGGGATGTCGGCCGGCCAGGTGGACAGGACCTGGCCCTGGATCGCCTGCGCCCCCGGGTCGCTCCCGCGGAAGTAGAAGTCACCGCCGGGCGCCGCCACGTCGGCGGTGCTCACGCCGTAGGACGAGTAGTAGGCCTTCAGGTGGTCGGCGTACGCGCCGGCCTGCGTCCCCTGCTCGAGGCTGCCGGTCGAGGTGACCCCGATGACGCCGGGGATCTCCACCGGGACGACGACGCAGGCGTTGGTGACCTCCCGCTCCTGCTCCGACCCCGCCGGGAAGTCGGGGCTGGTGGCGTCGGCGGTCGGGTGGGAGAGGTCCTCGCTGTTGTTGCCCTCCGAGGCCACGACCGTCGTCCCCTGGTTCATCGCGTACCGGACGGCGCGCTGCACGGCCTTCCAGATGGCCCGCTGCTCCTCCTCGTTCCGGCAGTTGAACAGCCAGGGGTCGACGAAGTAGCTGTTGTTGGTCACGTCGACCTGGCGCTCGCCGGCCCACATGAACGCGCAGACGACGGCCTCGGGGAAGAAGTACCCCTCGGCGGTCGCGGCCTTGATCCCGGCGATCCGCACGTTGGGCGCGACGCCGACGATGCCCGTGCCATTGGCCGCCGCCGCGATGGTGCCGGCGGTGTGGGTGCCGTGGCCGTTGTCGTCGTCCGCGGCGGCCGCGCCCGGGACCGGGGCGCCGCTGGTGCAGTTGGCGCTGTCGGCGTCGGAGACGTTCGCCCGCAGGTCCGGGTGCCGGAAGTCGACGCCGGTGTCGATGGTGGCGACGACGACCTCGCGGCTGCCGCCGGTGACCGCGTGCGCCTCGGGCGCGTGGATCTGGCGCATGTCCCACTGGAGGCCGGAGAGCGAGTCGCCGTCCGTGGCGGGGGCGTCCGGCAGGTCGCCGGGGGCCTCGGCGCCGACGGGCGCGCCGCCGTCCAGGCGGGAGGCGTAGGCGCCGGTCGCCGTCGCCCCCTCCACCCTCCCGTCGGCCCGCACGCGCTCGTCGAAGCCGCTGTCGCCGCGGGCGACCAGTACGCCGATGGCCGCGTAGTCGGCGACGACGGTGCCGCCGGCGGCGGTCACGATCCGGGCGGCGTCGGCGGGGCTGCGCGAGCCCTTGAACACCACGAGGTGGTTCTCCGTCGCACCGGTCGTCCCGGCCGGTGCGGCGGTGGCCGCGGTGGGGACGAGGACGCCGGTCGCGGCGATCACCGCGGCACCGACGAGGAGGCGACCGAGTCGCCTGCCGGACCTCTGCATGCTCTCTCCGTTCCGAGGGGTACACGTGCCGTGAAGACGGCAGTGCGGACGGTAACCGTGGTGACGGTCACCCGCGAACGGAGGCGTTCCGGATCGGGTCCGTGCAGGTAGGACGGTCAGGCGACCCGGTGCAGCAGCCCGGTCTCGACGTCGTAGACGGTGCCGCAGATCTCCTTGGACAGGAGGAACGGGCTCTCCTGCAGCAGCCGGATCGACTCGCGGACGTCCTCGTCGGCGTCGGTGAACGTGCGCGCGGGCCACGGCGGCCGGACCCCGGTGGCCTGCTCGACCAGGTCGGCGAACGAGGCGTCGTCGGTCTTCTGCAGGCCGCAGTCGGTGTGGTGCACCAGCACGATCTCGCGGGTGCCGAGCACGTGCTGGGAGATGGTCAGCGAGCGGATGGTGTCCTCGGTGACCACGCCGCCGGCGTTGCGGATGACGTGCGCGTCGCCCACGGCCAGGCCGAGCAGCGGGAACAGCGGCATGCGCGAGTCCATGCAGGCGACGACGGCGACCTTGCGGGCCGGGGCCACCGGCAGCCCGCCCCGGAAGTCGCGGGCCCACTCCTCGTTGGCGGCCAGCATCCGCTCGTACTCGGCCACGCGGGCGCTCCTCTCGTGTGGTGAGGCACAGGAAGTTCTCCGCACGTCTCGGGCGCGCGGACGTGGGCACAGCTTGCTATGCCGCCACCACGCGCTCGCGGGCGACCTGCCCGGACAGCGCCGCCGGGGAGAGGTCCGGGCGGCCGCCGAGCCGCCGGACGCTCAGCGTGGCCGCCGCCGAGGCGGTCCGGGCGGCCTCGGCCGGGCCGGCGCCGCCGAGCAGCGCGGCGACCAGCCCGGCGCCCCAGGCGTCCCCGCCGCCGGTCGGGTCGACGGGGTCGGTGTCCGACAGCGGCACGCGTACCACGCCGTCGGCCGGCCAGTCCGCGCCGCCCGTGGCCCGGGACCCGCCGGCGCGCCAGGCGACCACCTCGCCGTCGGCGCCCGCGGACAGCACCACCAGCCGCGGTCCGGCCGCCCGCAGCTCGAGCGCGGCCTCCCGGACCGCGTCGACGCCGTCGAGGTCCCGGCCGACCAGGAGCGCGGCCTCCTCCGCGTCGGCGCGCAGCACGGCGGCGCGGGCGAGCAGCGCGTCGCGGGTGGCGTCGTCGGCGGGGGCGCCGTCGGCGACGACGAGGGCGTCCGGACGGGCCAGGTCCAGCGCCGCGCGCACCGCCTCCCCCGGCTGCTGCAGTTGCAGCGACAGCGCCTGGCACCGGCCACCAGGTCGGCGGCCGCGGCGACGTCGTCGGCGGTGAGCCGCACGCCGTCCGGGACGTCCTCGAGCAGCCGGCGCGCGCCCCCGCGCCCCACCACGTCGACCAGCAGCGCGGAGGGGACGCCCGGCCGCCGGCGCACGCCGGACACGTCCACGCCGTCGGCCCTCGCCTGCGCGAGCAGCGGGTCCCCGTCGTCCCCCACCACGCCGACCAGCGCCACCGGGACACCCAGCTGGGCCAGTGCCACCGCCTGGTTGGCGCCCTTGCCGCCGAGCACCTCGACCCGACGGAGCACCTCCGCCGAGCCGCCCGCGGACGGCAGCCGCCCGACCTGCAGCACCAGGTCCCGCCCCGCCTGCCCGAGCACCACGACGTCGGTCACCCGGCCCACGCTGCCCGCGGCGCCGGGCACCCGCCAGCCGGGCCGGGGTCCATCCGCCAGGATGACCGGGTGCGCACGGTCGAGGAACACCAGGCGGTGGTCGCCGCCCTGCTCGCCCCGCTCGGCGAGGAGGAGGTGCCGCTGGCCGCGGCGCACGGCCGGGTGCTGGCCCGCGACGTCGTCGCGGAGGTGCCGCTGCCCGGCTTCGACAACTCGGCGATGGACGGCTACGCCGCCCGGTCCGCCGAGCTCGGCGCACTCCCCGCCCGGCTGCCGGTGGCCGACGACGTCCCGGCCGGCCGCACCGACGTCGCCCCCCTCGCCCCGGGCACCGTGCAGCGGATCATGACGGGCGCGCTGCTGCCGCCGGGCGCCGACGTCGTGGTCCCCGTCGAGCTCACCGACGCCGCCACCGACGTCGTCGAGATCCGCGACGCGCCCGCGGCCGGCACCCACCTGCGCCGCGCCGGGGAGGACATCACCGCCGGTACCGTCGCGCTGGAGGCCGGCAGCCCGCTCGGCGCCGCCCAGCTCGGCCTGGCCGCCGCGGTGGGTGCCCGGACGCTGTGGGTGCGCCGCCGCCCGCGGGTGCTGGTGCTGTCCACCGGCAGCGAGCTGGTCGAGCCGGGCGAGCCGCTGCTGCCCGGGCAGGTGTACGAGTCGAACTCGCTGCTGCTGTGTGCCGCGGTCGAGGACGCCGGCGGCACCGCGCGCCGGCTGCACTTCGTGCCCGACGACGTCGGCCAGTTCCTCACCACCGTGCGCGCCGAGCTGGCCGACGCCGACCTGCTGGTCACCAGCGGCGGCGTGAGCGCCGGCGCCTACGAGGTCGTCAAGGACGCGTTCGGCACGCTCGGCACCGTCGAGTTCGTCAAGGTCGCCATGCAGCCGGGCGGCCCGCAGGGGTGCGGCACCGTCGACGGCGTCCCGGTGGTGACCCTGCCGGGCAACCCGGTGAGCTCGTTCGTGTCCTTCGAGGTGTTCGTCCGCCCGGCGCTGCGCCGGGCGCTCGGGCACGCCGCCCCCGGCCGGCTGCGCGCGCCCGCGGTGCTCACCGCGCCGCTGCGCTCCCCCGCCGGGCGCCGCCAGTTCCTCCGCGGCCGCTACGACGCCGGCCGCGTCTCCCAGGTCGGCGGGCCCGGCTCGCACCTGGTCGCCCACCTGGCCCGGGCCAACTGCCTGGTCGTCGTGCCCGAGGACGTCACCGAGCTGCCCGCGGGCGCCGAGGTCGACGTCGTCCTGATCGAGGGAGCGCTGCAGTGACCGACCGCCTCACGCACGTCGACGAGCGGGGCGCCGCCCGGATGGTCGACGTCTCCGCCAAGCCGGTGACCGCCCGCGAGGCCACCGCCGCCGGCCGGGTGCTGGTCAGCCCCGAGGTGGTGGCGCTGCTGCGCGGCGAGGGCGTGCCCAAGGGCGACGCCGTGGCCGTCGCGCGGATCGCCGGCATCGCCGGGGCCAAGCGGACGCCGGACCTCGTGCCGCTGTGCCACCCGATCGCGCTGCACGGCGTCACCGTCGACGTCGAGGTCGCCGACGACGCCGTGGAGATCACCGCCACCGCCCGCACCGCCGACCGCACCGGCGTGGAGATGGAGGCGCTCACCTCGGTCGCCGTCGCCGGGCTGACGGTGATCGACATGGTCAAGGCCGTGGACCCGCGGGCCTCGATCACCGACGTGCGGCTGCTGGCCAAGTCCGGCGGCAAGAGCGGCGAGTGGCGGCGGTGAGCGAGCTCCCCGAGGGTGCCCGCGCCGTCGTCGTCACCGCGTCCAACCGCGCCTCCGCCGGGGTCTACGAGGACCGCAGCGGGCAGGCGCTGGCCGAGGGGCTGCGCTCGCTCGGGTTCGTGGTCGAGGGGCCGCACGTGCGCCCCGACGACGTCGACGCGCTGGTCGCCGTCCTCCGCGAGGCGGTGGCGTCGGGCGCCGACGTCGTCCTCACCACCGGCGGCACCGGGCTCTCCCCCACCGACGTCACGCCCGAGGCCACCCGCGCGGTGGTCGAGCGGGAGGCCCCGGGGCTGGCGGAGGCGGTGCGCCGGTACGGCGAGGGCACGGTGCCGACCTCGGTGCTGTCCCGGGGCATCGCCGGCACCGCGGGGCGGACGCTGGTCGTGAACCTGCCCGGCTCCACCGGCGGCGTGCGCGACGGGCTCGCCGTCCTGGGGCCGCTGCTCCCCCACGTGGTCAGCCAGCTCCGCGGCGGCGACCACTGAGCGAGGAGCCCGACGTCGAGGTCTTCCTCGCCGACCGGTAGATCGAGTGCTGCCGGCCGCCGCCCGGGCGGGGTGACCGCGGGAGCTGGCCGCTGCAGTAGGTCGGCGACCCCGCGGCCCCGGCGCCCGGCAGGTCCCCTGGCGGGCCGGCCCGCTGCCCGGTGCGACGGACCTCGGCCTCCTCCTGCGGCACGAGCGGCTCACCGCCTGGTGGCGCGAGGGCGGCGCCGAGGTGCCCGTCCGCGGGGCACTCCTCGCCGACGCCCACGGGCAGGTCCCCGAGCAGGTGCCGCCGGTTCCCGGCCGCGCGGCGCGCGTCCACGTCGTCGTCCGGGCCTGCGGCTGCGACCTCCGCGCACGTACGCCCCGGTGGACGGCGAGTTCGAGCTCCGGCCGGTCGACCGCGGTCCCCGGTGGTTCGACCCCGGCCCCGTCGAGCAGCCGCTCCCGGCCTCGTCCCGCCGGGAGAGCGGCGTGCTGGGGGGCTCCGGCTGGACCGAGGTCAGCGCCGGTCGTCGAGGACGATGCGCTCCTGGCGGCTGTAGACGTTGCAGCCGTCGCCGCGGAGGAAGCCGACCAGCGTGATGCCGACGTCGGCGGCCAGCTCCACCGCCAGCGACGACGGCGCCGACACCGCGGCGAGCACCGGGATGCCGGCCATCGCCGCCTTCTGCGTCAGCTCGAAGCTGGCCCGGCCGCTGACCATGAGCACGTGCCCGGCCAGCGGCATCCGCCCGGCGCGCAGCGCGTCGCCGATCACCTTGTCCACCGCGTTGTGCCGGCCGACGTCCTCGCGCAGCGCCACCAGCTCGCCGTCGGCGGTGAACAGCCCCGCCGCGTGCAGGCCGCCGGTCTTGGTGAACACCTCCTGCGCCGCCCGCAGCCGGTCGGGCAGCGCCAGCAGCGTGGCCAGCTCCAGCCGGGTGCCGTCGCCGGCGACGTCGTACCGCGTGCGGGTGCGGATCGCGTCGATGCTCACCTTGCCGCAGACGCCGCACGAGCTCGAGGTGAGGAAGTTGCGGTCCAGCGCGGTGTCCGGCGGCTCGACGCCGGGCGCCAGGTCGACGTCGACGACGTTGTAGGTGTTGCGGCCCTCGGCGTCCACCGAGTCGCAGTAGCGCAGCCCGGCGACGTCCTCGACGCCGCCGATGACGCCCTCGGTGGCCAGGAAGCCGTGCACCAGGTCGAAGTCGGCGCCGGGCGTGCGCATGGTGACCGCCAGCGGCGACCCGGCCAGCCGGATCTCCAGGGGCTCCTCGGCGGCCACCGTGTCGGGCCGGGTGGTGCGCACGGGGCCCCGGATGCGCAGCACGGGGGTGCGGCTGGTGACTCGTCCCACGAACGGGCACGGTACCCACGCCGGGCCCCTACGGTCGGACCGTGACCGCCCCGGACCCGCTCCCGCCCTACGCGGCGGTGGTCCTGGCCGGCGGCCGCGCGGCCCGGCTGGGCGGGCAGGCCAAGCCGCAGCTCGAGGTCGGCGGCCGCACGATGCTCGCGGCCGTCCTCGCCGCGGTCCCCGACGCCGCGGCGCGGGTCGTCGTCGGGCCGCCGCAGCCGGTCCCCGACGGCGTCCGCGTCGTCCGGGAGCGGCCGCCCGGCGGTGGGCCGGTCGCGGCGATGCGCGCGGGGCTCGCCGCCGTCGACACCCCGGTGGTCGCCGTCCTCGCCGGCGACCTGCCGTTCGTGACCCCTGCGCTGGTCCGCGACCTGCGCGCGCGGCTGACCGCCGACGGCGTCCTGGTCGTCGACGACGCCGGCCGCGACCAGTACCTGCTCGGAGTCTGGCGCACCGCGGCCCTGCGCGCGGCCGTGGCCAGGGCGGACGGCCCCGTGCCGGTCCGCCGGGTCGTCGGCCGGCTGGCGGTGACGCGCCACGCCCCCGCTCGCGAGCCGGGCACCCCGCCGCCGTGGACGGACTGCGACACCCCCGCCGACCTCGCCCGGGCCCGCAGGGACGCCCGCGGGTGACCGCCCCGGGCAGCGGGTGGTAGGACGGCGGCATGCGCGTCGTCATCGCCGGTGCCCACGGTCAGGTCGCCCGCCGCCTCGGCCGGCTGCTCGCCGGGCGCGGGGACACCGTCGTCGGCATCGTCCGCAACCCCGGCCACGCCGCCGACCTCGAGGCCGACGGCGTCACGCCCGCGGTGCTCGACCTGGAGTCCGCCTCGGTCGACGACGTCGCGGAGGTCGTCCGCGGCGCCGACGCCGTCGTGTTCGCCGCGGGCGCCGGACCGGGCAGCGGCGCGGAGCGCAAGCACACCGTCGACCACGGCGCCGCGGTCCTGCTGGCCGACGCCGCCGAGCGCGCCGGCGTCCGCCCCTACCTGCTGGTGTCCTCGATGGGCGTCGAGCAGGCCCGCCAGGGGACGCCGAAGGGCATGGACCCGGTCTTCGCCGTCTACCTGCAGGCCAAGCTGCGCGCCGAGGACGTCATCCTGCCGCGCACCGCGCTGGACACCGTGATCGTGCGGCCCGGGCGGCTCACCGACGAGCCCGGCACCGGCCGGGTCACCCTCGCCCACGGCGTGGAGTACGGCGAGGTCCCCCGCGACGACGTCGCCGCGGTCCTGCTGGCCTTCCTCGACTCGGGCAAGACGAACGAGGTCGTGGAGCTGGTGTCCGGCGACACCCCGGTCGCCGAGGCGGTCGCCGCACTGCCGTGATCGTCGAGTTCCGGCCCTCCGGCCCCCTCCAGGGCGTCCCCGAGCGTGCGAGGGGCCCCGGGACGGGGTCCTTCCACTAGTCGCGGCGGGCGCGGGTGACCAGCGCGCGGGCGGCGAGGTCGGCGTCGTCCGGGTAGTCGACCCGCACCAGCGTGAGCCCCCCGGGCGGCGCGACGACGACCTCGCCCGCCCGCTCCCGGCGGTCGAGCAGGCCGGCGGGCCACTCCGGGGCCCGGCGCCCCTCCCCGACCGCCACCAGCGAGCCGACGAGGCTGCGCATCATCGAGTGGCAGAAGGCGTCCGCGGAGGCCCGGACGGTGACCAGGTCGCCGTCGCGGGCCACGGCCAGCTCCAGCAGCGTGCGGACGGTCGTGGCGCCCTCCCGGCGGCGGCAGAAGGCGGCGAAGTCGTGCTCGCCGGTCATCAGGCGGGCGGCGGCGTCCATCGCGGCGGCGTCGAGCCGGCGGGGCCAGCCCACCGTGTCCGCGCGGCGCAGCGGCGGCGGTCCGGCGTCGCTGTCGGTGAGCCGGTAGACGTAGTGCCGCGCCAGCGCGCCGAAGCGGGCGTCGAAGCCCGGCGGCGCCTCGGCGACGGCGGGCACGGCCACGTCCGGCGGCAGCAGGCCGCGCAGCCGGCGGACGAGGCGCTCGCGCTGCTCCTCCCAGGCGGCGCGCGGGACGTTGGCGTGCGCGACCTGGCCGGTGGCGTGCACGCCGGCGTCGGTGCGGCCGGCCACGGTCAGCTCGACCGGCGCGCGCAGCACGGTGGCCAGCGCGGACTCCAGCTCGCCCTGCACGGTGCGCCGCCCGGGCTGGCGGGCCCAGCCGGAGAAGTCCGTGCCGTCGTAGGCGACCGACAGCCGGAGACGGACGAGCCCGCCCCCGGGATCGGGAGCGGGCTCGTCGCGGTGGTGCTCGGTGTTCAGCAGCGGGTCACTTCGGGTCGGGCGCGGACTCGCCGCCGGGGGCGTGGGTGCCCGCGGTCGCGGCGTCGCCGATCTCGGCGGCCTCGACCTCGGCGGCCGCCGCGGCGGCCACGTCCGGGGACAGCGCCGGGTCCTCGACCACGGCCAGGTTCTCGGCCTTGGGCTCCGGGGTCACGGCGCCGTCGTCCTGGCGCTCGCCGTCCGGGTTGTAGAGGTCGGTCACGACCTCCTGCGCCTCGGCGTCGACCTCACCGGAGGTCACGGCCGGCGAGGTGTCGCCACCGGGACCGGTGGTCTCGCCCTCGATGGTGGCGCCCTGGTCGCCGCCGCCGGCGGAGACCCCGGCCGCGCCGGCGTCGCCGCCCTGGCCCGGCTGCTCGGTCACCTGGAGCCGTCCGCGTCCTCGGCCGGGGCCTCGGCGTCGGCGGCCACGGCGGTGTCGCCGGCCTCGGTCGCCTCGGCGTCAGTCGTGTCGGCCTCGGTCGCGTCGGCGTCCGTGGCCTCGGCGGTCTCGTCGGCCACGGTGGTGTCCTCGTCGGCCGCGGCGGTCTCGACGGCGTCCGCGGTGACCTCACCGGAGGCGGCGGCCGCGCCGGCGCCGGCGGCGAAGCGGGTGCCGCGGGCGCGCTCGGCCTCACCGACGGCCTGCTGGGCCACGGTCAGCGCCTCGACGAGCTCGATGACGGCCATGGGGGCGTTGTCGCCCTTGCGCGGGCCGACCTTGGTGATGCGGGTGTAGCCGCCGGGCCGGTTCTCGAAGCGCGGGCCGATCTCGGCGAACAGGTGGTGGACGACGTCCTTGTCCCGGATGACCGTCATCACCTGGCGGCGCGCGTGCAGGTCACCGCGCTTGGCGAAGGTGACCAGCTTCTCGGCGAACGGGCGCAGCCGCTTCGCCTTCGCCTCGGTGGTGGTGATCCGCCCGTGCTCGAACAGCGACGTGGCCAGGTTCGCCAGCATCAGCCGCTCGTGGGAGGCGGACCCGCCGAGACGGGGGCCCTTGGTGGGGGTGGGCATGTCGGTCCTTCCTCAGGCGGCCGGGCGGGCGTGTGCCGGCTGCATCCAGGTGGTGCTGTCGTCGCTGTGTCAGTGTGGCGGACCCGCCTCAGCCGGGCCCACGCGGTCCGGCCGGGCGGCGGTCGTCCCGCCGCCCGGCCGGTGCAGCGTCAGAGCTGCTCGGTCTCCTGGTAGGAGCCCTCGTCGTACTGGACCTGCCCGTACTCGGTGCCGTACTCGCCGTGGCCCTGGTAGGCGTCGGTCTCGTAGCCCTCGTCGTAGCTCTCGACCGACGTCGGGATGAACCCGGGCGGGCTGTCCTTGAGCGCCAGGCCCATGGCCGCCAGCTTCATCTTGACCTCGTCGATCGACTTGGCCCCGAAGTTGCGGATGTCGAGCAGGTCGGCCTCCGAGCGGGTGACCAGCTCGCCGACGGTGTGCACGCCCTCGCGCTTGAGGCAGTTGTAGGACCGGACGGTGAGGTCCATGTCCTCGATCGGCATCGAGAAGTTCGCGATGTCGGCGGCCTCGGCCGGGCTGGGCCCGACCTCGATGCCTTCGGCGTCGACGTTCAGCTCGCGCAGCAGGCCGAACAGCTCGACCAGCGTGGAGCCGGCGGAGGCGATGGCGTCCCGCGGGGCGATCGAGGGCTTGGTCTCGACGTCGACCACGAGGCGGTCGAAGTCGGTGCGCTGCTCGACGCGGGTGGCCTCGACGGCGTAGGTGACCTTGAGGACCGGCGAGTAGATCGAGTCGACCGGGATGCGGCCGATCTCCTGGCCGGGCTGCTTGTTCTGCGGCGCCGGGACGTAGCCGCGGCCCCGCTCGACGACCAGCTCGATCTCGAGGCGGCCCTTGCCGTTGAGGGTGGCGATGTGCAGGTCGGGGTTGTGCACCTCCACACCGGCCGGGGGCGCGATGTCGGCGGCGGTGACCTCACCCGGGCCCTGCTTGCGCAGGTACATGGTCACCGGCTCGTCGGAGTCCGAGCTGACGACCAGGCCCTTGAGGTTGAGGATGATCTCGGTGACGTCCTCCTTGACCCCGGGCACGGTGGTGAACTCGTGCAGGGTGCCCTCGATCCGGATGCTGGTGACGGCAGCGCCGGGGATCGAGGACAGGAGGGTGCGGCGCAGCGAGTTGCCGAGGGTGTAGCCGAAGCCGGGCTCGAGCGGCTCGATGACGAACCGCGAGCGCTGCTCGGTGAGGGTCTCCTCGGTCAGCGTCGGACGCTGTGCGATGAGCATCGTGTGTTCTCCCTTGGGTCCTCCGGCGCCCGCCATATGACGCCGTGAGGGGGTGGTGCGGGCCCCGGCGGACATCGGTCCGCCCGCCGGGGCCGGGTGGTGCTGTGGTGCTGCGAGCCCTTACTTGGAGTAGAGCTCGACGATCAGCTGCTCCTGCACCGGGGTGTCGATCACCTGGCGGGCCGGGACGCTGTGCACGACGGCGCGCAGCTGGCCGCTGATGACCTCCAGCCACGGCGGCACGGGGCGCTCGCCGGCGCGGGCCTGGGCGATCTCGAAGGGCACCATCCGCCGCGACTTCTCGGCGACCTCGATGATGTCGTTCGCGCTGACCCGGTAGGACGGGATGTCGACCTTGCGGCCGTTCACCCGGATGTGGCCGTGCTTGACCAGCTGGCGGGCCATGTCGCGGCTCTCGCCCCAGCCGGCCCGGTACACGACGTTGTCCAGGCGGGACTCGAGGATCTGCAGCAGGACCTCACCGGTCTTGCCGGTCTTGCGGTTGGCCTCCTCGTAGTAGCCGCGGAACTGCTTCTCGAGGACGCCGTAGATGCGGCGGGCCTTCTGCTTCTCGCGCAGCTGCAGGAGGTACTCGCTGTCCTTGCTGCGGCCCCGGCCGTGCTCGCCCGGCGGGTAGGGCCGGATCTCGATCGGGCACTTCGGGGACTCGCACTTGCTGCCCTTGAGGAACAGCTTCATCTTCTCGCGCCGGCAGAGGCGGCAGTCGGCTCCGGCGTAACGGGCCACGTCAGGTACTCCTCGTTCTTCTCGTCAGTGGCCGGTCAGACCCGGCGGCGCTTCTTCGGGCGGCAGCCGTTGTGCGGCTGCGGCGTCACGTCCTGGATCTGCCCCACCTCGAGGCCGGTGGCCTGCAGCGAGCGGATCGCGGTCTCGCGGCCCGAGCCCGGGCCCTTCACGAAGACGTCGACCTTGCGCATGCCGTGCTCCTGGGCCTTGCGCGCGGCGTTCTCGGCGGCCATCTGGGCGGCGAACGGCGTCGACTTGCGCGAGCCCTTGAAGCCGACGTGGCCGGCGGAGGCCCAGCTGATCACGTTGCCGGTCGGGTCGGTGATCGACACGATCGTGTTGTTGAACGTGCTCTTGATGTGCGCGGCGCCGTGGGCGACGTTCTTCTTCTCCTTGCGGCGGACCTTCTTGGCACCAGCCGCGGCGCGAGCCCTGGGAGGCATGTCTCTCCGGTTTCCTTCTGAGCGTTCAGTGGCCAGGTGAGCACGAGGGGCGCACCGTCGCTCCCGCCCTCACGGGTCGTGCGACAGCGCGCCTCACGGCTTACTTCTTGCCGGCCTTCTTCTTGCCGGCGATGGTCTTGCGCGGGCCCTTGCTGGAGCGCGCGTTGGTGCGGGTGCGCTGACCGTGCACGGGCAGGCCACGACGGTGGCGCAGGCCCTGGTAGCAGCCGATCTCCACCTTGCGACGGATGTCGGCGGCCACCTCGCGGCGGAGGTCACCCTCGACGCGGAAGTGCTCGTCGATGTAGTCGCGCAGCTTGAGCAGGTCCTCGTCGGAGAGGTCCTTGGCCCGCAGGTCGGGGCTCACGCCGGTCGCCGCGAGGGTCTCCTTGGCGTGGGTCTTGCCGATCCCGTAGATGTAGGTGAGCGCGATCTCCATCCGCTTCTCGCGGGGCAGGTCGACGCCGGCCAGTCGTGCCATGTCTCAGGTACTCCCTCAGCCCTGCCGCTGCTTGTGGCGGGCGTTGTCGCAGATGACCATGACCCGGCCGTGCCGGCGGATCACCTTGCACTTGTCGCAGATCTTCTTCACCGACGGCTGGACCTTCACCGGTGCCGCCCCTCATTCCTGTCGATCGATGGCCGCCCGCGCGGCACCCGGAGGTGCCCCGCGCCGGCGGCGGTCACTTGTAGCGGTAGACGATGCGACCGCGGGTCAGGTCGTAGGGCGAGAGCTCCACGACGACGCGGTCCTCGGGCAGGATGCGGATGTAGTGCTGGCGCATCTTGCCGCTGATGTGGGCGAGCACCCGGTGCCCGTTCTGCAGCTCGACCCGGAACATCGCGTTGGGCAGCGGCTCGACGACGCGACCCTCGACCTCGATGGCCCCGTCCTTCTTCGCCATGCCCGACACGGCCTCCCTGACTCGGTGGTGCTGGTTGGTGTGGTGCTGGAGTCGCATGCGCCCGCGCCGGATGCCGGCCGGGTCGTACGCGGTGGTTGCAGACCAGGTGGTGCAGGCGCTCCCGCGAGGGCGTCCCGGGTCGTGCGGCCACAGCACGACGACAGGACGGCGCGAACGCCGTCGTTCACTGTACCCCGCTGCAGCGGGGCGCTCCAACCCGGCCTCCGTCACAACGGAACGCCCGGGGTGACCCCTCGCAGGACCCGCCACGAGCCTGCGGGTGGTGGGCGCGAGGGGGGCCTCGCTCAGGTGCGCGGGGTGATCCCGAAGGGGGCCAGCCCCGCGACGCCGCCGTCCTCCGCCGTCAGGACCCAGGGGCCCTCGGGGGTGATGGCGACGGTGTGCTCGAAGTGGGCGGCCCGGGAGCCGTCCTTGGTCACCACGGTCCAGCCGTCCTCGAGCTCGGCGGTGGCGGGGTCGCCCACGGTCACCATGGGCTCGATCGCCAGCGCCAGGCCGGGGACCAGCCGCGGGCCGCGGCCGGGCCGGCCGTAGTTGAGGACGTGCGGGTCCTGGTGCATCTCGGTCCCGATGCCGTGCCCGCCGTAGTGGTCGACGATCCCGTACGGGTGCGCCTCGGCGGTGATCGCCTGCTCGACCGCGGAGCTGATGTCGGTCAGCCGGCCACCGGCCACGGCCCGCGCCAGGCCGGCCCACATGGACCGCTCGGTGACGGCGATGAGCGCGGCGTCCTCGGCCGACGGCGGGCCGACGGTCACGGTGACCGCCGAGTCGCCGTGCCAGCCGTCGAGGATCGCGCCGCAGTCGATGGAGATGTTGTCGCCCTCGGCGAGGGCGCGCTCCGGGTTCGGGATGCCGTGCACGACCTCGTCGTTGATCGACGCGCAGATGCTGCCGGTGAAGCCGTGGTAGCCGAGGAACGACGGGATCGCCCCGGAGGACCGGATGACGTCCTCGGCGATCGCGTCGAGCTCCCCCGTGGTCACGCCCGGGCGGACCGCCGCGCGGACCGCGGCGATCGCCCCGGCGACCACGAGGCCGGCGCCGCGCATGAGCTCGATCTCGTGCGGTGTCTTGATCTGGATCATGCGTCCACTCCACTTCGCCAGCAGCGGGAGGCGGGTCAGGATCCCGGCCGACATCGGCGGCGCCGTCCCCTCAGCTGTCGCTCGGCTGCCCGGACTGCACGGGCCGGCCCAGGGCGGCCATCACCCGGGCGGTGACCTCCTCGATGGTGCCGATCGCGTCGATGCGCGACAGCAGCCCCTCGCCGTCGTAGAACCCGGACAGCGGGGCGGTCTGTTCCCGGTAGACCTGGAGGCGGTGCCGCACGGTCTCGGGCCGGTCGTCGTCGCGCTGCACCCACTCGCCGTCGACGAGCATCCGGCGGCCGGAGAGCCGGCGCACCAGCTCCTCCTCCTCGACGACCAGCTCGACGACGCGGTCCAGCCCGTGCCCGAGCTCCTCGAGGGAGCCGCGCAGCTGCTCGGCCTGGGCGATCGTGCGGGGGAAGCCGTCGAGCAGGAAGCCGGCCTTGGCGTCGGGCTCGGCGAGCCGGTCCCTGACCATCGCGACGGTGATCTCGTCGGGGACGAGGTCGCCGGCGTCCATGAAGACCTTGGCCCTGCGGCCGAGCTCGGTCTGACCGCTCACGTTGGCGCGGAAGATGTCGCCCGTGGAGATGGCGGGCACCCCGAGCTGGCCGGCGATGATCTGGGCCTGGGTCCCCTTGCCGGCTCCGGGCGGGCCCAGCAGCACGATGCGCACTACTTCAGGAACCCTTCGTAGTTGCGCTGGTTGAGCTGCGTCTCGATCTGCTTCACGGTCTCCAAGCCCACTCCCACCATGATCAGCACTGCGGTCCCGCCGAACGGGAAGTTCTGGTTCGCCCCCTGCTGCGTGATCGACAGGAAGAAGTTCGGCAGCACCGCGACGATCCCGAGGTAGATCGACCCGGGCAGGGTGATCCGGGACAGCACGTACTGCAGGTACTCCGCCGTCGGCCGGCCCGGGCGGATGCCGGGGATGAAGCCGCCGTAGCGCTTCATGTCGTCGGCCCGCTCCTCCGGGTTGAAGGTGATCGACACGTAGAAGTACGTGAAGAACACGATCAGGCCGAAGTACAGCGCGACGTGCACCGGGCTGCTCTGGTCGATGACGTAGTTCTCGAAGAACTGCCGGACCGGGCCGGTCTCGTCACCCTGGAGCTGGGTGATCAGCTGCGGGAGGTAGAGCAGCGACGAGGCGAAGATGACCGGGATGACGCCGGCCTGGTTCACCTTGAGCGGGAGGTAGGTGGAGGTGCCGCCGTACATGCGGCGGCCGACCATGCGCTTGGCGTACTGGACCGGGATCCGTCTCTGCGCCTGCTCGACGTAGACGACGGCCCCGATGATCAGCAGGGCGAAGGCGCAGACGACGGCGAAGACGACGCCCCCGCGGGTCTGCAGGATCGAGCCGCCCTCGGCGGGGATGCGGGCCGCGATCGAGGTGAAGATCAGCACGGACATGCCGTTGCCGATCCCCTTCTCGGTGAGCAGCTCGCCGAGCCACATGATCACCGCGGTGCCGGCGGTCAGGGCGACCACGAGCACGACCGTCGTCCAGATGCTGTCCGACGGGATGATGTCCTGCTGGCAGCCCGGGAACAGCTGGCCGCTGCGGGCCAGGGCGATGATGCCGGTGCTCTGCAGGACCGCCAGGGCGATCGTCAGGTAGCGGGTGTACTGGGTCAGCTTCTGCTGGCCCGACTGCCCTTCCTTCTTCAGCTGCTCGAACCGCGGGATCACCACGACCAGCAGCTGCACGATGATGCTGGCGGTGATGTACGGCATGATCCCCAGCGCGAAGATCGACAGCCGGAGCAGCGCCCCGCCGGAGAACAGGTTCACCAGCGAGTAGACGTCGCGCTGGCTGCCCGCCTGCGCCTGCTCGAGACAGCTGTTGATCGCCTCGACGGAGACTCCCGGGCCGGGCACCGAGGCGCCCAGCCGGTACACGGCGATGATCGCCAGGGAGAACAGCAACTTGCGCCGGAGGTCTGGCGTCCGGAACGCCGCGGCGAACGCCTGCAGCACGTGCCCTCCCCTTCTCGGTCGGACGAGGTTAGCAACGGTCGGGGTCGCGCCGGTCACAGCCCTCCCCCAGCGGGTGTCCCCGGCGCGGCCTCCTGGCCGGCGCGGGGCCCGGGCGGGCCCGTCCCTGGAGGGGCCCGGAACAGCAGACGACCCCCGGGGCTGGTCGTGCGGCCCCGGGGGTCGTCAGCTGCTCAGATGCGGGTGGTGCTGCCCCCGGCCGCGGCGATCTTCTCGGCGGCGGAGGCCGAGAAGGCGTGCGCGTGCACGGTGACCTGGACGCCGCCCAGCTCACCGGTGCCGAGGACCTTCACCGGCTGGCCGCGGCGGACCGCGCCGGCGTCGGCGAGCGTGTCGGGGTCGACGTGCCCGCCCTGCGGGAACAGGGACGCGATCCGGTCGAGGTTGACGACCTGGAAGACGACCTTGTTCGGGTTCTTGAAGCCGGACATCTTGGGCAGCCGCATGTGCAGCGGCGTCTGGCCGCCCTCGAAGCGCGCGGAGGTGTTGCCGCGCGCCCCGGTGCCCTTGGTGCCGCGACCGGCGGTCTTGCCCTTGGAGCCCTCACCCCGGCCGACGCGCGTCTTGGGGGTGTGGGCGCCCGGAGCCGGACGCAGGTGGTGGACCTTGAGAGTCATGACGAGTCCCTGCTCAGATCTCTTCGACGGAGACGAGGTGCGTCACCGTGGCGACCATCCCGCGGATCTCGGGACGGTCCTCCTGCACGACCGTGTCGTTGATCCGCTTGAGGCCCAGGGACCGCAGCGTCTGCCGCTGGTTGGGCTTCGTGCCGATCGCCGACCGGACCTGGGTCACCTTCAGCTGCGCCATGTCAGACCCCCTGGCCCGCACGCGCCCGCAGCATGGCGGCCGGGGCGACGTCCTCGAGGGGCAGCCCGCGGCGGGCGGCGATCTCCTCGGGGCGGACGAGCTCCTTCAGCGCCTGCATGGTGGCGTGCACGATGTTGATCGGGTTCGACGAGCCGAGGCTCTTCGAGAGCACGTCGTGGATGCCGGCGCACTCGAGGACGGCGCGCACCGGGCCACCGGCGATGACACCGGTACCGGGGCTGGCCGGCTTGAGCAGCACGACACCGGCAGCGGCCTCACCCTGCACCGGGTGGGGGATGGTGCTGGCGATGCGCGGCACCTTGTAGAAGTGCTTTTTGGCCTCCTCGACGCCCTTGGCGATCGCCGCGGGCACCTCCTTGGCCTTGCCGTAGCCGACGCCCACGGTGCCGTCACCGTCGCCGACGATCACCAGGGCGGTGAAGCTGAAGCGCCGACCACCCTTGACGACCTTCGACACGCGGTTGATGGCCACCACGCGCTCGATGTAGTTGCTCTTCTCGGCAGGCGCGCCGCCGGGCCCCCGCCCGCCGTCACGACGGTCGCGGCGGTCGTTGCCGCCGCCGGCGCCGCCGCCGCGTCGCTGTGGTCCTGGCATCAGACGTCCCTCTCGATCTGCTGGTTGGCGGTGCTGCTCATCAGAAGTCCAGCCCGCCCTCACGCGCGCCGTCGGCCAGCGCGGCGATGCGGCCCTGGTAGCGGTTGCCCCCGCGGTCGAACACGACCTTGGTGATGCCGGCGGCCTGGGCGCGCTCGGCGACCAGGGCGCCCACCCGGCGGGCCAGGGCGGACTTGTCGCCCTCGGCGCCGCGCAGGCCGGCGTCGAGCGTCGAAGCGCTCACCAGGGTACGGCCGGCGGTGTCGTCCACGACCTGCACGTGGATGTGCCGCGTGCTGCGGTTGACCACCATGCGCGGGCGGTCCGGCGTGCCGGAGACCCGCTTGCGGAGCCGGTTGTGGCGGCGCAGCCGCGAGACGCGGCGCGCGGTGCTGATGTCGGTGCCGACGGGCGTGTGCACCCGAGCGGCCTTCTCGGTCTGTGCCATCACTTACCCGTCTTCCCGACCTTGCGCTTGACGACCTCGCCCTGGTAGCGGACGCCCTTGCCCTTGTACGGGTCGGGCTTGCGGAGGCCGCGGATGTTGGCGGCCACCTGGCCGACCTGCTGCTTGTCGATGCCGGTCACCCGCAGGCGGGTGGGCGACTCGACGGTGAAGGTGATGCCCTCCGGGGCACGCACCGGCACCGGGTGGCTGTAGCCGAGCGCGAACTCCAGGTCCGAGCCGCGGGCCTGGACGCGGTAGCCGACGCCGACGATCTCGAGGGTCTTGGTGTAGCCCTCGGTGACGCCGGTGATCATGTTGGCGATCAGGGTGCGGGACAGGCCGTGCAGCGCCCGGCTCTCACGCTCGTCGTTGGGCCGCTGGACGCTCAGCGTGCCGTCCTCGCCCCGGGCGACCGTGATGGGCGCCGCGACGGTGTGGGACAGGGTGCCCTTGGGGCCCTTCACGCTGACCGTCTGGCCGTCGATGGTGACGTCCACGCCACCGGGCACGGGAACCGGCAGTCGTCCGATCCGTGACATCTCGCTCGCTCCTCTTACCAGACGTAGGCGAGGACTTCCCCGCCCACGCCCTTCTTGGTCGCCTGCCGGTCGGTCAGCAGCCCGGTCGAGGTGGAGATGATGGCCACCCCGAGGCCGCCCAGGACCTTCGGCAGGGCGTTCGACTTCGCGTAGACCCGCAGGCCCGGCTTGGACACCCGGCGCACCCCGGCGATGCTGCGCTCGCGGTTGGGGCCGAACTTCAGGTCGATCACCAGCTCCTTGCGGGTGGCGCCGTCCTTCTCGACGTCCTCCACGCGCCAGCCGGCGATGTAGCCCTCCTGCTGGAGGATCTCGGCGATGTGCGTCTTGAGCTTCGACGACGGCATGCGCGTCGAGTCGTGGTAGGCCGTGTTCGCGTTGCGCAACCGCGTGAGCATGTCCGCGATCGGGTCGGTCATCGTCATGGGTGTCGTGCCTCTCTCGCCGCGGTTCCTCACGCGTCCCTCGCGTGGGCCTCTCGGCGACCGGTGGTGCTGGGGACCCGCCCCGCGCGGTCAGCGCGCGGGGCGGGGACTGCGGACTACCAGCTGGACTTGCTCACACCCGGCAGCTCGCCGGCGTGGGCCATCTCCCGCAGGCAGATCCGGCACAGGCCGAACTTGCGGAAGACCGAGTGCGGACGACCGCACCGCTGGCAGCGGGTGTAGCCGCGGACCGCGAACTTGGGCTTGCGGGCCGCCTTGTTGATCAGCGCCTTCTTGGCCATCTGTCTGTCTCCTCGGCCCGGCTCAGCGGATGGTGGTGACGACGGGCTGGCCGGCGAACGGGAAGCCCAGGAGGCGGAGCAGCTCGCGACCCTCCTCGTCGTTCGTGGCGGTGGTGACCAGCGTGATGTCCATGCCGCGCGGACGGTCGATCTTGTCGACGTCGATCTCGCGGAACATCGACTGCTCGGTCAGCCCGAACGTGTAGTTGCCGTGCCCGTCGAACTGCTTGGCGTTCAGGCCGCGGAAGTCGCGGATGCGGGGCAGGGCCAGCGCCAGGAGCCGGTCGAGGAACTCCCACATGCGGTCGCCGCGGAGGGTGACCTTGGCGCCGATCGGCATGCCCTCGCGCAGCTTGAACTGGGCGATGGACTTGCGGGCCCGGACGACGGCCGGACGCTGGCCGGTGATGGCGGTGAGGTCGCGGACCGCGCCGTCCATCAGCTTCGCGTCGCGGGTCGCCTCGCCGACGCCCATGTTGACGACGATCTTCGTCAGCCGCGGGATCTGCATGACGTTCTCGAAGCCGAACTCCTCCTGGAGGGCCGGCGCGATCGACTCGCGGTAGTGCGCCAGCAGGCGCGGGAGCTCACGGGTGGGTGCAGTCATCGTCAGAGGTCCTTACCGGTCCGCCGCGACACCCGGATGTTGCGGCCTTCCTCGTCCTGGCGGTAACCGACCCGGGTCGGCGTCCCCTCGGAGCCGATCACCATCACGTTGCTGACGTGGATGGGAGCCTCCTGGGTGACGATGCCGCCCTGCTGCGCGCCCCGCTGGTTCGAGCTGATGCGGGTGTGCTTCTTGACGCGGCCGACGCCCTCGACGAGGACCTTCTGCAGCTTGGGGTAGGCGGCGATCACGCGACCCCGGGCGCCCTTGTCCTTGCCGGACAGGACCACCACGGTGTCGCCCTTCTTCACCTTCATGCTCGGCGTCTTGGCCGGCGTGGTCTTCTTGGCAGCCATGGTCAGAGCACCTCCGGGGCGAGCGAGATGATCCGCATGAAGCGCTTGTCGCGCAGCTCGCGGCCGACGGGACCGAAGATGCGCGTGCCGCGCGGGTCGCCGCTGTCGCGGATGATGACCGCGGCGTTCTCGTCGAAGCGGATGTAGGAGCCGTCGGGACGACGACGCTCCTTGCGCGTGCGGACGACGACGGCCTTGACGACGTCGCCGCGCTTGACGCCGGCACCGGGCAGCGCGTCCTTGACGGTCGCCACGATGACGTCGCCGATGCCGGCGTAGCGCCGCCCGGAACCGCCGAGCACCCGGATGCAGAGGATCTCCTTCGCACCGGTGTTGTCGGCGACCCGGAGCCGCGACTCCTGCTGGATCACGTCCTACTCCCAATCTCAGTGGTGACAGCCGGGCCGGAACGGTGAACCGGCTGTCCGGTACCCACGCGCGGACGCACCGGCGACTGATGCCGCCGGTGCGTCCGACACGGGTACCGGGATGTGGCGCTCACCCGGAGGGGCGCCAGTCGTCCAGGGTACCCGGTCCCGCGACCCGCCCCGCAGGGCGTGGGTCACAGGGCCCGCGGACCCCCGACGGGTGTTACTTGGCCTTCTCGAGGACCTCGACCAGCCGCCACCGCTTGGTGGCCGACAGCGGCCGGGTCTCCATGATCTGCACGCGGTCACCGATGCCGGCGACCCCCTGCTCGTCGTGGGCCTTCAGCTTGCTGGTGCGACGGAGGACCTTGCCGTAGAGGCCGTGCTTCACACGGTCCTCGACCTCGACGACGATGGTCTTGTCCATCTTGTCGCTGACCACGAGGCCCTCGCGGACCTTGCGGTAGCCGCGGCCGGCCAGGCCGGGGCCGCTGGCGACAGCGGTGTTCTCGGGCTCGCTCATGCCACACCCTCGTTCGGGGCGACCGAGAGACCCAGCTCGCGCTCGCGCATGATCGTGTAGATCCGGGCGATGTCGCGGCGGACGGTCTGCAGTCGCCGGTTGTTGTCCAGCTGGCCGGTGGCCACCTGGAAGCGCAGGTTGAACAGCTCTTCCTTGTGCTCACGCAGCCGCGTGGCGAGCTCCTCGGCCGAGAGCTCGCGCAGCTCCGGGGCGGTCAGACCGGCGGCCATCACACCTCTCCTTCACGCGTGATGAAGCGAGCCTTCATGGGCAGCTTGTGGATGGCGCGGCGCATGGCCTCGCGGGCCACCGACTCCGGGACACCCGACAGCTCGAACATGACGCGGCCCGGCTTGACGTTGGCGACCCACCACTCCGGGGAGCCCTTGCCGGAACCCATGCGGGTCTCGGCCGGCTTCTTGGTGAGCGGGCGGTCCGGGTAGATCGTGATCCAGACCTTGCCGCCACGGCGGATGTGCCGGGTCATGGCGATACGGGCGGACTCGATCTGCCGGTTGGTCACGTACGCCGGCTCGAGGGCCTGGATGGCGTACTCACCGAAGTTGATCGCCGTGCCGCCCTTGGCCCGGCCGGAGCGGTCCGGGTGGTGCTGCTTGCGGTGCTTGACGCGCCGGGGGATCAGCACGTGTCAGCCCTCCGTGTTCTCGGTCGCGGTCGTCTCGGCCGCAGCGGTCGCCTCGGGGCCGGCGGCCTCGGCGACGGTCTGCTCGGGCGCGACCTCACCCGAGGTCACGGCCACGGTGCTGTCATCGGCGGTCTCCGGACCGGTCGACGTCTCGGCGGCGGCGCGGCCGGCCTCGGTGCCACCGGCGGTGGTGCCGCTGGAGCCCGACCGGCGGGGGCGCTGCGGGCGCTCCCGGCGCTGCTGCCGGGCGGCGAGGGCCTCGAGGGCCTCGCGCTCGGCACGCGAGCCGCTGACGTCGCCCTTGTAGATCCACACCTTCACGCCGATGCGGCCGAAGGTGGTGCGGGCCTCGTACAGGCCGTAGTCGATGTTCGCCCGGAGGGTGTGCAGCGGCACGCGACCCTCGCGGTAGAACTCCGACCGGCTCATCTCGGTGCCGCCCAGGCGACCGGAGCACTGCACCCGGATGCCCTTGACCTGCGGGCTGCGCTGGGCCGACTGCATGGCCTTGCGCATGGCGCGGCGGAAGCTGACGCGGCTGGACAGCTGCTCGGCCACGGCCTGGGCGACGAGCTGCGCGTCGGCCTCGGGGTTCTTGACCTCGAGGATGTTCAGCTGCACCTGCTTGCCGGTGAGCTTCTCCAGCTCGCCGCGGATGCGGTCGGCCTCGGCGCCGCGGCGGCCGATGACGATGCCCGGCCGGGCGGTGTGGATGTCGACCCGGACCCGGTCACGGGTGCGCTCGATCTCCACCTTCGAGATGCCGGCGCGCTCCATGCCCTTGGTCATGAGCTTGCGGATGGCCACGTCTTCCTTGACGTAGTCCTTGTACAGCTTGTCGGCGTACCACCGGGACTTGTAGTCGGTGGTGATGCCGAGGCGGAACCCGTGCGGGTTGACCTTCTGACCCACTAGCGGGTCCCTCCCCTCGTGTTGGAGCGCTGCTGCGTGCCCTGCTGCTGCGTCGCCGGGCCGGACTGGCCGGTGCGGCGACGGGCGGTGCGGGACTTGCCGGCGAGCTCGGCGCTGGAGCCGACCTCGCTCACCTCGACGGTGATGTGGCTGGTCCGCTTGTTGATGCGGTAGGCGCGGCCCTGGGCGCGCGGCCGGATCCGCTTCATGGTGGGGCCCTCGTCGACGTAGGCGGCGCTGACGACGAGCGCGGCCGGGTCCAGCCGCAGGTTGTGCTCGGCGTTGGCGACGGCGCTGGCGACGACCTTGGCCACCGGCTCGCTGGCCGACTGCGGGGCGAACCGCAGGAGGGCCAGGGCCTCGTCGGTGGGCAGGTAGCGGATGAGGTCCACCACCCGGCGTGCCTTCATGGGGGTGACGCGGACGCCGCGGGCGACGGCCCGGGCGACCTGCGTCTCCTCTCCCAGCTGGGAAGTCATCTCAAGTCTCTCTCTCGGGACCGGGCTCAGCCGCGCCGCGACCGGCGGTCGTCCTTGACGTGACCGCGGAAGGTCCGGGTCGGAGCGAACTCGCCGAGCTTGTGCCCGACCATCGCCTCGGTCACGAAGACCGGGACGTGCTTGCGACCGTCGTGCACGGCGATGGTGTGGCCGAGCATGTCCGGGATGATCGTCGAGCGGCGGGACCAGGTCCGGATGACCGTCTTGGTGCCCTTCTCGTTCTGGACGTCCACCTTCTTGAGCAGGTGGTCGTCGACGAACGGGCCCTTCTTCAGGCTGCGTGGCATGTCTGTCGGACTCCTCTACCCGCTCAGCGCTTCTTGTTGGTGCGCCGGCGGCGCACGATCAGGGCGTCACTGGCCTTGCGCTTGCGCGTGCGGCCCTCCGGCTTGCCCTTCGGGTTCACCGGGTGGCGACCACCGGAGGTCTTGCCCTCACCACCACCGTGCGGGTGGTCCACCGGGTTCATGGCGACACCGCGGACGGTCGGGCGCTTGCCCTTCCACCGCATGCGGCCGGCCTTGCCCCAGTTGATGTTCGACTGCTCGGCGTTGCCCACCTCGCCGACGGTGGCGCGGCAGCGCACGTCGACGTTGCGGATCTCGCCCGACGGCATGCGCAGCTGGGCGAAGCGGCCCTCGCGGGCGACCAGCTGGACGCTGGTGCCGGCGGAGCGGGCGATCTTCGCGCCGCCGCCCGGCCGCAGCTCGATCGCGTGGACCACCGTGCCGACGGGGATGTTGCGCAGCGGCAGGTTGTTGCCCGGCTTGATGTCGGCCGCGGGGCCGCACTCCACCGTGTCGCCCTGCTTCAGGCGGGCCGGCGCGATGATGTAGCGCTTCTCGCCGTCGGCGAAGTGCAGCAGCGCGATGCGCGAGGTGCGGTTCGGGTCGTACTCGATGTGCGCGACCTTCGCCGGCACGCCGTCCTTGTCCGCCCGACGGAAGTCGATGACGCGGTAGGCGCGCTTGTGGCCGCCGCCCTGGTGGCGGGCGGTGACCTTCCCGTGGACGTTGCGCCCGCCGCGACCGTGCAGCGGCCGGACCAGCGACTTCTCGGGGTGGTCGCGGGTGACCTCGGCGAAGTCGGCGACGCTGGAGCCGCGGCGGCCCGGCGTCGTCGGCTTGTACTTGCGGATAGCCATTGCTGACTCAGTCCTCTATCTCTGGTCCGGCAGTCCCGGGCTCAGGCGCCCGGGCCCCCGAAGATCTCGATCCGGTCGCCGGGCGCCAGCGAGACGATGGCCCGCTTGGTGTCCTTGCGCTTGCCGAGCTTGTTGCCCCGGCTGCGCTTGCGCTTGCCCTGGCGGTTGATGGTGTTCACGCCGAGGACCTTCACGTTGAAGACCTGCTCGACCGCGATCTTGATCTGCGTCTTGTTGGCCTCGGGCAGCACCACGAACGTGTACTGGTTGTCGTCCAGCAGCCCGTAGCTCTTCTCCGAGATGACCGGCGACAGCAGGACGTCCCGGGGGTCGCGGACGCTCACGCCTTCTCCTCGGTGGTGTCGGTGGCCTCGTTCTGCTCGAGGTCCAGGTCGGTCGTGCCCTCAGCCGGCTGGATGGACGGGATGGCGCCGGGGATGTCCGGCGTCGTCAGGTCCGGCTTGGTCAGCGAGGTGCCGCCGTTGCCGCCGTGCGGGCCGGCGACGAACTCGGCGAGCGCGGTCTCGGTGAAGACCACCTCGTCGCTGACCAGGACGTCGTAGGTGTTGAGCTGGCCGGCCTCGATCAGGTGCACGCGCGGCTCGTTGCGCAGGCTCACCCAGTTGAGGACGTCGTCGCGGTCGAGGACCACGAGCACCCGCTTGGCCGAGGTGACGGCGTCGAGGGTGGCGATGGCCGCCTTGGTCTTCGGGGCGTCCCCGTCGACGAAGGTGGTGACGACGTGCACGCGGCCGTCGCGCGCCCGGTCGGAGAGGGCACCGCGCAGCGCGGCGGCCTTCATCTTCTTGGGCGTGCGCTGCGAGTAGTCGCGCGGCTGGGGGCCGTGGACCGTGCCACCGCCGGTGAACTGCGGCGCGCGGATCGAGCCCTGGCGGGCGCGGCCGGTGCCCTTCTGGCGGTAGGGCTTGACGCCACCGCCGCTGACGGCGCCGCGCGTCTTCGTCGCGTGCGTGCCCTGGCGGGCCGCGGCCAGCTGGGCGACGACGACCTGGTGCATGAGCGCGACGTTCGCGTTCGCGTCGAACAGGTCACCGGGCAGCGTGACGCTGCCCGAGGTCTCCCCCGCCGGCGTGCGGACGTCGACCTGGCGGTCGGCGCGCGCGGCCTCGGTCGCGGTCGACTGGGTCACTGGTTGTCACTCCCCACGGGACCGCCCTTGACGGCCGAGCGGACGAGCAGGAGCCCGCCCTTCGGGCCGGGGACGGCGCCCTTGATCAGGATGAGGCCGCGCTCGGTGTCGACCTTGTGGACGACGAGCGAGAGGGTCGTGGTCTTCACCGCACCCATGCGCCCGGCCATCTTCAGGCCCTTGAACACGCGGCCGGGGGTGGAGGCGCCGCCGATGGAGCCGGGCGACCGGTGCTTGCGCTGGGTGCCGTGCGCGGCGCCGAGGCCCTTGAAGCCGTGGCGCTTCATGACACCGGCGGTGCCCTTGCCCTTGCTGGTGCCGATGACGTCGACCTTGGCCACGCCGTCGAAGACCTCGGCGGTCAGCTCCTGGCCGACCGTGTACTGGCCGGCGTCCTCGGTGCGGAGCTCGACCACGTGGCGGCGCGGCGTCACGCCGGCCTTGGCGAAGTGGCCACCCTCGGGCTTGTTCACCTTGCGGGGGTCGATCTCGCCGAAGCCGAGCTGGACGGCCGAGTAGCCGTCGACCTCGGGGGTGCGCACCTGCGTCACCACGTTCGGGCCCGCCTTGACGACGGTCACCGGCACGATGCGGTTGTTCTCGTCGAAGACCTGGGTCATCCCCAGCTTCTCGCCGAGGAGCCCGCGGAACGTACTCGCCATGACTGGACTCGGTCCCTTACTGGATGTTCACGTCGACCGAGGCCGGCAGGTCGATGCGCATGAGCGCGTCGACCGTCTTCGGCGTCGGGTCGAGGATGTCGATGAGCCGCTTGTGCGTGCGCATCTCGAAGTGCTCGCGCGAGTCCTTGTACTTGTGCGGCGAGCGGATGACGCAGTACACGTTCTTCTCCGTCGGCAGCGGCACCGGGCCGACGACGCGCGCACCGGTCTTGGTCACCGTGTCGACGATGCGCCGCGCCGAGGCGTCGATCGCCTCGTGGTCGTAGGCCTTCAGCCTGATGCGGATCTTCTGTCCCGCCATCGCTGTCTCTCGCTCCTGCCGATCGCTGTTCTGCTTGCTGGGGAACGCCGGGTGCGTCCGGACGTCATCCGGTCTGGCCCCAGCGGGGAGGGTGGCGGTGCACACACGCAGCTCGCTCACCCGGGGACGGGGGGGGGGGGGGGGGGGGGGGGCCCCCCCGCGGGGGGGTTCTTTTTTTTTTTTTTTTCGGGCCAGG